>NZ_CP132543.1:2840924-3155102 GCF_030845195.1 Sanyastnella coralliicola | reverse complement strand
TACTTCGATCATCTCTAGCCACGTTTCATCCGGGTCATCGATGTATGTGCAGTGTACCTTGGTGTTCCCCATGTCTAAGGCGTCATTACTGTCACAACGGAAAGCAAAGCCTTTCTTCGATAGCGCTTCCCCCAACGATTTCATTCCGCGAACATCCAGTCCGAGGTGAACGAATCCGAGGTCAGCCCAGATACGGTCTTTGAAGATGCGTTCAGCTTTGCGCTCTGTGTCTTGAACCAACTCGATGAAATTGCGCGCAGAAATCTTGGCAAACCCTCCGCCTGGGGGTTGCGTCTGTTCAAGCACCACACGACGATGAGCACGTTGTCCACCTGGAATGTCTTTCCACTCCGTGTGTACTCCAGTTTCATCAAGCGTTACCTTGTCGTAACCGAGAATATCAGAGTAGAGCTGAATGGCTTTATCCATGTCTGAAACACCGATGGTACATCCAACCACACCACCAGAGATGTGCTTGCTTGGTGTGTACCAATCACCTCCCGCTACATATTGGAAGATATTGTCATCAAGGTCGTGCAGGAAGAAGGTCTTGGAACCATCGAATCGGTCGCGCAGATCACTCATGCGCAGACCATCTTGTGATTTGCAGTAGTTGTAGGCTGCTTCCACATCCGGACATTTCACTTGAGTTACGTAGATACCGAGGTCGCCCATTTCAGGACGCTCTTTCGGACCTACCGGCTCAAAGCTTGTGGCGCGAATCACTTCCATCGCGCATCCACCTGCCAAGTTGAGGATCATTGAGGCACGCTTGGTAATCACATCACCACGGGTGTGATCTTGCATTAAGGGCGCAGCGGCCACAGAATCAAAGAAGGGAATGTCTAAGCCGAAGTATTTTCGGTAGAATTTCAACGAAGCGTCCATGTCGCTCACAGCTACACCAATGTGCTGAAAGCCATTAATTCGATAATCCATGTGGTCTATAACAACTCTTTTTGAAAATGCGATACCACGCTTTTCCAGATGGCTAGGTTCGATGCCTTGTCAATCGCAGCTCTTGCTTTCTTGTATCTCCGGATGTCAGCTATTACATCCAGTCCAGGCAATGCAATAATACCACTGACAACCATGGTAATCAAGAAGTAGAGGTAGTAATTCCCTTCTGTCAGGAAACCAAGGGTGCAGGCTGCAGCAGCTAAGAATAGAGGGAAGTACAAAAAGGCGAATACCAGTCTGAAGGTCTGGTTGAAGTGAGGATCAATCACAATCTTCTTCACCGTTGCCAATACCAATTGCCAAGGCAGGGCGAAGAACAGAATGGCAGGGAGTCCTAACACCACCGCAAGAATGCTTCCGAAGGTGTGCTTCGGCTCCACCTCCATGGTGTGTTGCACGCAAGCTTTTGGGTCTACCTTTTCTTCTTCTGTCCAGGCCATCAGCGTTTCCGCGTTAGCGAGCAATTGATCCACCTCACGCAATTTCAACTCATCTCGATATGCATGCAATTTGTGGTGAATTCCAATCCACTCTTTGTAGCCTTTGCCTTCAATCATTACCATCTCCGCAATGCGCAAAGCAGGGTAGAGTTTGGCCGGACCAAGATCAAGCATGGCGCGAGAGAGCTTCTCGCGAATGCGCTCCATCACCGCCTTGTGGCGGGTGATGCGGTCTTCGTCAGAGAACAAGAGATCATCCACCTCAAACGCTTGTCCGTAGTGAACAACCAGCGAAGCACGAGCGATATGATAGTGGCTATAATCAACACCTACAGGGACGATCTGTACCCCTCGAAGGTCATGCTCATTCCCACCCAATTCAAGGAGGTAAGCGATTCCCTTCTTCACCGGACGAAGCAACTTGCGTGCACCGTGATTTCCTTCAGGGAAGATTCCGATGGTAGCACCTAGTTTGAGGCGACCAATGGTAGTCAGGAAGGTCTTGTCGTTACGTTTACCCATGTCTGATACCTTGTCGCGGAAGCGATACACTGGCATCATGTTAAGGGCGAAAACGAAAGGACGAGCCAAGGCGCTTTTGAATACGTCAGCGCGTGTCAAAAAGTGCACTTGCCTTGGAGCCGTTAGACAGCATAGCAAGGGGTCCATCAAGGCATTCTGGTGGTTGGAAACAATCACCACGGGCTTACCATTCATCGGGAAGCGCTGACGACCAATCACCAACCAGCGGCGGTAAAGGAGTCTAGCTGCGATGTAGACAAACGGCTTTAAAATGCCGTACAGAAGTGACTGTTTGCGAACCTTCATAGGTGATTAGCTGCGTAGTTCAGCACCCAATTCTTTAGACAGGGCTTCTTGAATACGTTGCATGGTCTTGTCGATCTTTTTATCGGTCAAGGTCGAATTTGGATCCTGCAATGTGAATGATACTGCATAGCTCTTCTTGCCAGCTCCAATGTTCTTTCCTTCGTATACGTCGAAGAGATCAACCTCTGTCAACAGCTTGCGCTCCGTGTGGAATGCAATCTTCTCAATCGAGTCAAAGGTCACTCCTTGATCAAGCACCATGGAGAGGTCACGACGTACCGCAGGGTATTTCGAAATTTCTTTGAAGCTCACTGAAACGCGAGCGCTCGCCTCAAGCAACCCGTTGAAATCAATCTCCGCAAAGTAAACCGGCTGATCGATGTCGAACTTCTTCAACAGCGCTGAAGAAACTGCTCCGAACTGACCAAGTTTATTCTTCTTCGTCTCAATGCTCAATGAGCCTGAGAAGAAGTCGTATTCATTCGCCTTATGGCTGAAGTTGAGACCAGTGCACGCTGCTAAAGTATCAATAGCAACACGCAGGTCAGTGAAGTCAACCATGTCGCCAGAGTTATTCCAGCTTTCAGGTAGCTTCTTCCCGGTGATCCAAATACCCAACATCGGCGTTTCGCGCGTTCCTTCTCCATCTACATGGTAGACACGACCAAATTCGAAGAGCTTTTGATCTGTGTAACGGAAATTGATGTTTCGAGAGATCACCTCAAGTCCTTGGTAAAGCAGCGTTTGACGCATTTGAGCCAAGTCTTGACTCAACGGATTCTTCATGCGAACTGCTGTGCTCGCGTTGAGTTCTGGCAAGTCAAGAACCTCCGTGTAGCTCAATTTCGTCAGCGAGTTGTTCATGATCTCTTGCATTCCTCTCGCAACGAAGGCTGAAGAAAGCTTGTTGACCAATTTCTCAGGATCCGGGTTGGGTGCGTAAGACAGCGTGCTGTTCAAACGCTCCGGCAGTTCAATATTGTTGTACCCGTAGATGCGCAGAATCTCTTCAACCACATCTGCTTCACGGGTTACGTCTTTTCTATAAAGAGGGGCGGTAACGTTGATCTGGCTATCGCCGGAATCGTTCACGTCAAAATCGAGGTCTTTCAGGATTTCGATTACTCGCTCACGCGGAATCTCTTTTCCGATCAACTTGTTGGCGCGGTTCAGGTCAACTTCAATCGTCGCCTGTTCCATAGCTACTGGGTAGTAGTCATTGACTTTGCTTGAAATCGTTCCGCCGGCTAGTTCTGCGATCAACAACGCAGCACGCTGAAGTGCGTAGATCGTTGTCGTTGGGTCAACTCCACGCTCAAAACGGTATGCGGCGTCAGTGTGGAGAAGGTGGCGCTTTGAGGTCTTGCGCACATGCACCGCGTCGAACACGGCGCTTTCAAGGAATACATTCTTGGTTCCTTCGGTGATTCCACTCTTTTCTCCACCGAATACTCCAGCGATACACATGGGCTTCTCGGTATCGCAAATCATGAGGTCTTCGGCACTTAGCTCGCGTTCTTCTCCGTCTAGTGTGACGAATTTCTCGCCTTCAGTGGCCATGCGAACCACCACCTTGTCACCTGCAATTTGATCGCGATCAAAGGCGTGCAGTGGTTGTCCGATTTCGTGCATCACGTAGTTTGTGATGTCTACAATATTGTTGATCGGTGCCAGTCCGATGGCTTTCAAACGATTTTGTAGCCACTCCGGAGAGTCTGCTACGGTAACACCAGAAATGTTCACCCCAGCGTAGCGCGGACATGCGGCTAATGCGACTACATCAATGGCGCTTCCGTTTTCTGATCCTTCGCTAAACGCGGAAACGTCTGGAAGACTTATTGGGGCCACATTGCTCATGCGAATGTCTTCGGTGTGGATCATCGAAGCACGCAGGTCACGAGCTACACCGTAATGCGAAATCGCATCGGTACGGTTAGGTGTCAGTCCGATTTCAATTGTGTGGTCGTTTTCAATGTTGAAGTAGCTCGCCGCAGGAGTTCCCACTTCCGCGCTAGCGTCAAGAACCATAATCCCATCATGCGATTGACCGAGGCCAATCTCATCTTCAGCACAGATCATTCCCAAGCTCATTTCACCGCGAATCTTCCCTTTTTTGATGACGAAAGGCTCCCCTTCAGATGGGTAGAGCTTCGCACCTACCGTAGCTACCACTACTTTCTGTCCAGCGTCAACGTTGGGAGCACCACATACAATCTGCAGTAGTTCTTCTCCGCCTACATCAACCTTCGTCAAGCTCAAGCGATCAGCGTTTGGGTGTTGCCATTTTTCTTTGACCTCACCAATCACCAATCCTTCGAGTCCGCCGGGAATGCTTTCAAAGGCATCTAAGCCCTCTACTTCCAATCCGGTGTTGGTTAGAATTTCACTGGTTTTTTCAGGGTTCAGCCCTGAATCGAAAAGTTCGTTAAGCCACTTGTACGAGATCTTCATCGACCTTGAATTTTTAAGTCTGCTAAAGTACTAATTTCAACTGGCTGAGAGGCCTCGCTAGCGCGGAATCCTGACGAAGGTCAGTTGCCAATGTGATGAATGTTCCAGACGAATTGCTATTCGTACCTCAAATTTGTGCTCAACGAGGCGAGAAACTTAGAGGAAATACGCTGTGATCACAAGGCCAATCACTTAGCCTGACAGTAGTCAAATCAATGCGCAAATCTCCTACCTTAGCCTTATACAGACCGTAGGATGAATCGTTATATCGACAAAAAGGACACCTTAAAAGAAGGAGCTGGTCAGCTTCTCTTTGACACCGCAGCGGAAGGATTGATGCTGGTCAATGGTGAAGGTGAAATCTTGATCGTTAATCAACAGCTTGAAGATATGTTCGGGTACGAACGCAATGAATTGATCGGAGAAAAGATCGAAGCATTGGTACCGCAACGCATTCGCAAGCAACACGTTGGTCATCGCGACGCCTATCACGCCAACCCGCACAAGCGCTCGATGGGGAAGGGGATGGATCTGTTAGCGGTAAAGAAAGACGGGGAAGAGTTTCCGGTAGAGATCAGCTTGAACTACATGCGAAATGAAGAGGGTGACTTGGTGGTCATGGCCTTGGTAACCGATATCAGCGATCGAAAACGCGCTGAAATTGCACTTCAAGACTTGAACGCGTCCCTAGAAGAAAAGGTGGAAGAACGCACGCAAGAGTTGAAGGAAAGCCAGAACCTCTACCGCATTATTGCTCGAAATTTCCCGAACGGTACGATCAATGTGTTTGATGAAAATCTGGAATATGTCTTTGTTGAGGGACAAGAGTTGTTCCGTCACGGCTTGACCAGTGATCACTTGATGGGGACTTCCTACTTAGACCGGCTTCCAGAAGATGCACGGGAAATGATTGAACCGAAGTTACGCGCTGTTTTTCACGGTGAGAACACCTCGTTTCAGGTGGATTCTAAGACGGAGAGTTACCAGTTAAACGCGGTTGGCTTACCCGATAGTCATGGGAAGATTACCCAAGTCTTGGTGGTAGAGCAAAACATCACCGAACAGAAGAAAGCCCAAGAGGATATCAAAAACGCACTGCACAAAGAGCGTGAATTGAATGAGTTGAAATCGCGCTTTGTAAGTATGGCTTCGCATGAGTTCCGCACACCGCTGAGTACGGTCCTAACCAGTTCCACGCTAGTGCGCAGATACATAGAAAACGAGCAACTCGATAAAACGCCAAAGCACTTGGATCGCATTCAGGGTTCAGTACATAACCTGACTTCTATTTTGAATGATTTCTTGTCATTGGATAAACTGGAAGAGGGTAGAATCGAAGCGCGATTTGCAGAAGTTGATCTATCGCATTTGATGCGTGAGGTGATAGAAGAAATGGAGAACCATCAAAAGCCGGGGCAATATGTGAGTGCCTCTATTGATGAGGTGACCTTGACTACGGATGAACACATAATTCGAAATGTGACCATCAATTTGTTATCGAACGCCATCAAGTACTCTCCAGAAAACAGCGAAATCAAGTTGGATCTGAAGCGTGAAGGAGATCATATCTCTTTGTCAGTCAAAGATCAAGGGATTGGTATTCCAAAGGAAGAGCAGGAGCACTTGTTCTCTCGCTTTTTCAGAGCAACCAACGCGACAAATATTCAAGGCACCGGATTGGGGCTGCATATTGTAAAACGCTACGTAGATTTGCTCTCAGGAGAGCTAACATTTGAAAGTAAAGAGCATTCGGGAACACGATTCACGATAACCCTTCCTATAAGAGATCTATGAAAAAGATACTGTTGATCGAAGACAATGAGGCCATGCGCGAAAACACAGCAGAAATGCTGGAGTTGGCGAACTATGAAGTGGTGACTGCAGAGAATGGTAAGGTAGGTGTGGAGAAAGCCAAGAGCGTTTCTCCTGACTTGATCATTTGCGACATCATGATGCCTGAATTGGATGGGTACGGGGTATTGTACTATCTAAGTAAAGATCCTTCGACAGCAGCGATTCCGTTCATTTTCTTGACCGCTAAAGCGGAAGCTAGTGAAGTGCGTAAGGGGATGAACATGGGGGCTGACGACTATCTGACCAAACCATTTGAAGAAATGGACTTGTTGAGCGCGGTAGAAAGTCGCCTGCGAAAAGTGGAGTCGATTCAACGTGAATACGATCCCTCAGAAGAAGGTTTCGACGCCTTCTTGTCAGATGCACGTGGGGTAGCTGCTTTGGAAGAGCTTTCCAATGATCGAAAGTCACGCACCTACTTGGCTAAAGAAGTCATCTTCCGTGAAGGGGATTTTCCGAATTACCTCTACCTCCTTCGCAAAGGAAAGGCGAAGATTATCAAGACAGATCACTATGGGAAGGAGTTGGTTGTTCAACTCGTGGCTCAAGGTGACTATTTCGGATTCATGTCGATTCTAGAAGGAAAAGACCACCAGGAAACAGCGATTGCATTAGAGAATGCCGAAGTGCTGATGATTCCTCGTGCTGATTTCTTGACATTGATTGAAAGTAACCGTGATGTAGCGGTGCGTTTCATTCGCATGTTGGCGGGGTCTATTCACGAGCAAGAACTTCGTTTGCTTCAATTGGCTTACGCACCAGTTCGCGAGCGCACGGCGTGTGCTTTGTTGGAGCTCTATAACCGCTTCGTCAAAGAAGGCAACGCTGAGATGATTCGCATCTCTCGTGACGATCTAGCGTCAATGGTGGGTACGGCTACAGAGTCGTTGATCCGGACCTTGAGTGATTTCAAAGAAGACGGAACGATTACCGTACAAGGAAGATCGATCACCGTGAACAAGCCTGAAGTACTGAGCCAATACTGTGGCCAGCCAGTAGGCTAATCCCCTCTTATTTAGAAAGCTGACCGAAGTCAGCTCCCTGGCTGTCGTAGCGCAGGGCAGTTCCGCTTGTCGTGGGGCATCTTTGATACAGAAACAAAGAGAGATGCTCAAGTGGCTAAAACGACATAGCGAACAATTGGAAGTCATCGACTTCGCCATTCTCAAACTCACCATGGTTGGTTTCGGGTTGATGCTCGGTGCAGTGATCCCGAACTGGGTAAACGATCAAGCTTTTTGGCTTGCTCCCGTCATCGGTGTGGGTATGATTTGGCTGGCGTATCGATTCCTTCGAACAAAATAATACCGATTCAATATGAAACTCGCATTGAATAAAGACCAGACCATCGGGGACTTTCGAGAGCAGTTCAATCAACTCTTTCCTCGACTATCCATTCAGCTATTCACTCAGCCTCATGGGGTTGGAGAAGGTTCTCCCGCTGCGGAGAAAGTGGATGAATCACGTAAGCTCGCCGAATGGCTGACCGACTCAGGACATGAGAATGTAGAGGTCGACGGCAGTATGAGTGTGGCAGAGCTCGAGGCAGAACTTGAGAAGCACGGTTTGCATGCCCAGGTCTTCCGCAAATCTGGCAACCTATGGTTAGAGACTACCCGCACTGATAGCTGGAGTCTAGAAAAAGTGAACAACGAAACCTATTAAGCAATGAATCACGATAAAATTCCCGTAGCAGAAAGACGCTACATGAACGAACTCCACGAAGAACACCAGACATGGGTAAAGGAGTTGGAGTTCTACAAAGAAGAATTGGAGATCTTCCGCAACCGCCTTGGTGAGGTGAGTATCAAAAACAACAAGCCTGAGGAGCGTGCTGACGTAGAGCACTTTCAGAATCAGTTCTTGCGTGAGATTGAAGTGATCGATACCCTGCGTCACGACATCAACGCTCATGAAAAAGTGTTGGTAGAATACGCGAAAGACCACCCTGCGGCGGTTGAACACACCTATTTCAGAGACCACACTGAGCTCACGGATCGCATGCAGCGATTTGAAGAGTTATGGAAGGAGTTGAAGAATGATTTCAACCGCTTCCTTAGCAAGTGGATGTAAAAAACCTGACAAATGTCAGTTAGATGACTGGGGCACATCATGGTGTCCCGGCATCTATCCCTCGAACTTTGTAAACCAACTTTTCCGTTATGAAAAGAATTCTTGTACCCACCGATTTTTCCAAGTACGCGTACTACGCGGCTGAAGTAGCAGCTGGTATTGCGAAGCAAACAGGCGCTCGCGTCTTTCTTTTGCACGCACTTGATATTCCGCATTACGGAACGAATGATCGTTTCGATGACGCCCCAGATACAGCTGAAGGCATCTTCATGCTGAAACGGGCCAAACAGGAATTCCACAAACTCATCTCCCAGCCTTTCTTTGAAGGGGTAGAGGTAGCGGAAGTATTGCAATGGGAGAGCGTTTACGAGACGATTTCAGAGAAAGCCAAAGAGCATGAGATTGACCTGATTGTCATGGGTTCTCAAGGCGTGAGCGGAGTGAAAGAGTTCTTTGTAGGCTCAAACACAGAGAAGATTGTTCGCACGGCTTCTTGTCCGGTGTTGACCGTGAAAGATCGTATGCCAGACTTCCGAGTGGAGAAGGTGGTGTTTGCATCGAACTTCTTCGGTGAATCTGCGCGTTCATTCAGAGCGTTGCGCTCATTCATCGATCTCTTTGGGGCTGAGACGCACCTGTTGAAGGTGATTACACCAGCCAATTTTGAAAGTACAGACTACAGCATGAAGTTGATGAAAGACTTCGTGGAAAATACAGGCATCCAGAACTTCAGCATGAATACCTACAACGAAATGATCGTGGAGAAGGGAATTCATGAGTTCGCCGCTCAGATTGATGCTGACCTCGTGTGTATTGAGACACACGGAAGAACAGGTCTCTCACACTTCTTCCGTCAGAGCCTGGCAGAAGACGTGACCAATCACAGTGACCGTCCGGTCTTGAGTGTCAAGATGCAAAAAGAAGAGGTGGCGAAAGGAGCCATCTTCCCAGTGTAACGAACTATTACTTACTACGATGAAGATATTGATCCCCATAGATTTTAGTGAGAACGCCAAGGTGGCGCTGCGCTATGCTATGTTACTCTTTGGAGACGAGTCTCCAGAAGTAGTGTTGCTCAACACATGGCAAGTCCCTCATACAGGTACGGGAATGCTAGTGAGCATTGATGACCTACTTCGCGATGAGTCTGAAAAAGGCATGGCCGAAGCTGTGGCGACCTTAAGAGATGAACTACATGATTCTATCAAACTCAGCGGACGTGTACACCAAGGAGGAGTGATTGATGTGATCAAGACGATCATGCGCACCGAAGACTATGACTTGATTGTCATGGGTACACATGGCGCGGATGACGTAAAGAAAAAGCTTCTCGGTAGTAATACATCGAATGTCATTCGCGGAGCCCGCATCCCTGTATTGGCGGTTCCGTTGGATACGGAGTTGAGCACACCAGCCTTGGTGTCGTTGGCGACTGATTTCGAGAATATCAAAGAAGACCAAGCGATGATCTTGCGTCGCATCGTTCGCAAGTTCCGCACGAAGTTTCATGCGGTGAATGTGCAGCGCGAGGCGGTCACAGCGAATGGCGTACCTGATACTTGGCAAACTCCTTTTAATGGAGATATGCCGGAGATGGTTCAGCTCGTTGCTGATGATGTGGTGTCAGGGATCGACGCTTACATGAAAGACAATGAGGTAGATCTCTTAGCGGTGATCCGCCATGATTACGGCTTCTTTGAAGGAATCTTCCACAAGAGTGTGAGTCGCTCTTTAAGCATGTATACCAATAAACCAGTATTGGTCATTCCAGAAGGATGATCTATTTGAGAATTGACTGCTGGCGCTGTCAATTCATCCTATGTATCAAATAGCAAGAAGGGGAGGGCGAAAGTCCTCCTTTTTAATTCAATAAAGTCAGGTGTGTTCAATAATGGTAAAATTTTGGGTGGCCGAAACCAATCAATTATAACGTGGAAAGGGCAATTATTGCTAGTGTCATTTGGTTTGATGCTATAACTTAGATGAAATTGATTACTAAAAAAAACAAAGGCTTTTGCGTCATACAATTTTTTATTCATGGCAATCTGACTTGCCAAATAGTTCGAATCGTGGCTTTGTAAAATCTTGTATTGAGAAAAGTATTAGGAGATTTCGAGAGTCATCAAAAAGTGAGTTCCCAATTGAGCTTGATCATGACACTAGGGGGCAGCTTGGTAGTCCTGAGATTCTAAATACTATTCTTCGGAAAATTAATAGCTGCAAAATATTTATTGCAGATATGTCAATTATAAATCCTCATTCTAGTACAAGGAAAACTCCTAATCCGAATGTTTTGTTTGAAACTGGATATGCTGTCAGAGCCCTTGGGTGGGAGAGGGTTGTTTGTTTGTTTAATTCTGACTTTGGTGACTTGAATGATTTACCGTTTGATATTCCTCAAAGAAGAGTGATACAGTATGGTTTAAATGGTAAGTCGAAATCAGAGGAAAAGGAAAGAGTGAGTTCCATCATCGCAAGTGTCATTGGTGAGTTCAGGCAGTCAAGCGAATGGCATGATCCCGTAAATGACTATTTCAAGGGCAAGATAGATCGGGTGTTTTTAGGATATGGCGAATGGTTATATAGAATTCTGAGGGGTGTTGATGTTAATGGAGGTCCAAATTCATTCTCATACTTAATGGACATGGAGGTTCGTGAAATTACTGAATGTTTGAAGTCATGTGAATCTTTAGGTTTTCAGTTGTTCAGATCTCAGAAAGAGCATGTTCGTGGTTTAATAGAGGCGATAGATTTGATGTTAAGTTCAGGTCTGTTCAGTAGGGAGGTTATTTCTTTGATTTTGGAGTTCAAAACACTTGTCGAACGATCATATTCGATGCTTAATATCAATTCAAGAGTTAAAGTGTTTGAACGAAGTGAAAACCGAAGCGAATTATACAGGTTAGCTAGACACGATCACTTTTTGAACGTAAAATCCTATTATGAGTATAGACTTTACCATTTAGTCAGAAATGATTTCGAAAACTCCAGTACTGTAATTGTTGATCGAGGTGAGTTTTCGGCACAAGTCAAAGATGACGAACTAACTATGATTTACACTCCGGTGATTGAACACTTAGATCGTCTTATAAGCGTATATACTCAATTTCAGTCAGTTGTTAATAGGTGGATGGAAATAACTGATGATGTTTTTATACTTCCGTTTTTTGTTGAGGAAGGAGACTTGATAGATACGAGACCAGAATAGTTCTTTGGAGGGGTTAGAATGGCCTAAGTGAAGATTTTAATTCCCCACTCTTACACGCCCTTCTCCATTCACAATAGCGAAGGTCACAGGTAAGATGAAGTTGCTTCCAATGGATTGCTCGTTGCGCTCGGCTGGAGTCCATAGCGGCATGTCCCAAACGCATTCTAAAGCAGCTTGGTCTAGGAAGTAGTGTGCGCTTTCAGATACGGCGACGTCGCGTACCAATCCGCCTTCATCGATGCGGAATGAGACTTTTACCGTTCCCGAGATGTCTTTTTTAAGGGCTTCTTTTGGGTAGACGGTGTTCTCTTGAATAAAGGTCACGAGTTCTAAATAACCTCCAGGGAACTGGGCAGGCTTATCCGTGACTTTGTTGTTGTAGATCGATTGTGGATCAGGGTATACGCGGTCAGCTTTTGATTGACCGTTCCATTCCCAACGTTTCCAGATGCCACATTTCTGTCCTTTGCAGTAGTAGCCTTCTGACTCTATTTGTCCGTTGCGGTAGTAATAGCTGAACTGTCCGTCTTCCACGGATAGGTCTTTGTCGGCATAGGTGCCTTGCATCTTCAGTTTTCCTGAGATGTAATACATGCGCACGGTTTTGTCTCCGTTGCCTTCGGAAACAATGGTGCGGTAGTACTGCGCCATGGAGTCGTGTGACACGGGCTCGTAGGTGCTACTGAGGTACTCGCGTTCTGATGACTGAGCGAACGATTCCGCGCTAGCGAAAAAGATCACCACTACCAGAAGCAGTATGCGTTGGATCAACCACATGTGATGGAGTAAAGGTTCTCAAGTGGCAAAATAGCACCTTAAAACTGCGGTTATTAACAGATTAACCCTAGTTATTAACAATCCAGTGGTAATGGTGTGGGTGTTTTTTGCGTGAAGAGAGCTCGTATCTTTGCGGTATGGATTACCAGTTTGAAATGCAGTGGCAGTCGGTAGTGAAACGCGTGACCGAGCAGTTTGGAGAAGATATCGACCTGCAATCGATCATTTACCTGGTAGGTGTGCAAGAGCTAGGACAGGGCTTTCGAAAGTTTAAGAAAGACGAGAAGGTAGACTTGATGCACATTGCAATCTGCACCTTGTTAGAGCCGTACGGATACTATGAACTGATTGGGAAGGATGAAGACGGGTGGCCGCATTTTAAGCGCATAAAAGCATTGCCCGGCTTAAATTCCGAGGATCAGGAAATGTTAATGAAACGTGCGATTGTACAATACTTCGAAGAACTGGAAGAGATTTGATCTACTCGATCGTTACTGACTCTTCGTTTGTTTCTTCTTCTTCGATCTTGATGATCCCTTGACCGTATAGTGTTCCTTTAGAAGCTTCGATGTCTAGTACGACGAAACCAGCTTGACCTTGCTTGTAGAAGTCAGTGAAGTTGAAAGAAACCTTCCCTGAAGCATTCGTCGTCTGTGTTGTATCAAAACGGATCTCACCAATCTGATCATCACTCGGAGTACCTACCGCGTACAAACGTACTTCAGCACCAGATACTGCTGATCCGAATGAATTCACCACCTGAACAGTTGCAATCGTCTCCTCTACTTTGTTACACGAGAGAATGGCTACGCTAAATAGCATTACCATGATTGCTCCCAATCCTATCGTTTGTCTTTCCTTCATGGGTCAGAATTCTTAATTTCGCTGGTTCGGAAACACCCGAGCCAATTACAAAAAAACAAAAAATTACGATGAGATCCCCACTTTTATTGATTGTAGGCCTCCTAACTTGTGTTATTCTTGGAAGTGCTTCTGGCTGTAATGATGGAAATTCAAGCACCGGAAACGAGGTTGATTCAGCAGTTAATGTTGCTGGAAACGAGTCAGATATGACAGGTGGGGACGAGCAAGCCCCTGATGCAACTATGGAAAAGAAAAGACCACAGGTGAAGATCATGACCGAGTACGGTGATATGATCGTTGAACTCTACAATGAAACACCAAAGCACCGTGACAATTTCCTCAAACTAGTTGAAGACGGATTCTACAATGACCTTCTCTTCCACCGTGTGATGAATGAATTCATGATTCAAGGTGGTGATCCAGATTCTCGTGGAGCGGCGCCAAACGTTCAGCTCGGACGAGGCGGACCAGGATACACCGTAGAGGCAGAATTCAATGATCAGTTTGCTCACGTGAAAGGAGCGCTTGCTGCGGCACGTCAGCCAGATCAGGTAAACCCGAAGAAAGCTTCTTCAGGTAGCCAGTTCTACATCGTACACGGGAAGCCACAGATTCCACAAGAGATGTTGATGCAGATGGAAAACCGCTTCAACATGCGTCGTGATAGCACAAACCAGTTCCGTTACTCTGATGAAATCATCAAGGCATACACGGAAAATGGTGGTTACCCATACCTCGATCAGGAATACACTGTATTCGGACAAGTGATCGAAGGATTGAATGTAATTGATTCTATCGCTGTGGTGAAAACTGATCGTGCGAACCGTCCGTTCGAAGACGTGAAGATGACCATGGAAATCGTCAAGTGATGAAAGATAAGATTGAAGGACTTCTGGCGAAAGTGAAGGAAGCTGCGCCGAATAGCGCAGAAGAGATCGAGAAGTTCCGTATTGAATTCCTAGGACGTAAAGGGCTGCTCAAAGACCTCGCTGCGGAATTCAAAGCCGTGCCGAATGAGCAGAAGCGTGAGATCGGACAATTGCTGAACCGTCTCAAGACAGACGTGCAAGAGAAGATTGAAACGTTGAAGTCTGCCGTTTCTTCCGGACCAGCAGCAGATGCTTCTGGGGAAGATATGACACGTCCGCACGGACAAGAACTTCCTGGTGCGCGTCACCCGATTTCCATTGTGCGTTCTGAGATACTAGATATCTTCTCGCGAATTGGATTTACGGTGGCTGAAGGACCAGAAATCGAAGACGATTGGCACGTGTTCTCTGGGTTGAACTTCCCGCCAGAACACCCAGCACGTGATATGCAGGACACCTTCTTCGTTGAAGGCGATGACCGTCTGTTGCGTACCCACACTTCTTCAGTACAGGTGCGTGAGATGGAAAAGAAAGACCCTCCGTTCCGTATTGTGATGCCAGGACGTGTATTCCGTAACGAAGCGGTGTCTGCGCGTTCGCACTGTGCCTTCCACCAGATCGAAGGACTGTACATCGATAAAGACGTCTCATTTGCTGACTTGAAGCAGACCTTGTTGTACTTCGCACAAGAGTTCTTCGGGAAAGCGAAGATCCGTTTGCGTCCGTCGTACTTCCCATTCACTGAGCCAAGCGCTGAGATGGATGTGTACTGGGGACTAGAAACAGAAACGGATTACCGTATTACGAAGGGAACCGGATGGCTTGAAGTATTGGGCTGTGGAATGGTTGACCCGAACGTATTGAAGGCTTCTGGAATTGATCCTGAAGTGTACAGTGGGTTCGCTTTTGGAATGGGTATCGAACGTATTACGATGCTGCGTTACCAGATCGGTGATCTTCGCATGTTCTTTGAGAACGACATGCGTTTCCTATCGCAGTTTACCTCGGTTAGTTAAGATTCGGTAGATCGAATACTACGGTGCAGCCGTGATTCTCTTCAGAGTCAAGGTGAATCTTCGCGCGGATTTTTTCGCTGGCAATCTTGACGAGGTACAAACCTAATCCAGCGCCCGTTGACTTGTGTGTTCCTTTGACAAACATGTCGAACACTTTGTCGCGCACCTTTTCTGCGATACCTAAACCGTTGTCTTCTATCTGCAGTTTCGCGCCGTCTGAATCGGTAACGATAGAGATCTTACAGTAATCTTCAGGCGTACCCTTGCGGTAAGAGATGGCATTTTGAATGGTCTGTTGCAAGATCACCTTCATCAATTTGAAGTCACTGAAGAAGGCACCGTTCTCTTCAATGTCCCAAAGCATGCGAATGCCCTGAACCCCTACCAATTCCTTCTCTTGAAGCTGGTACTTCAGCTTGTTGAAGTCGATCTGCTCTACCTTAATGTCTACCTTCTTGTAATCCACCGCGCGCGACAGATTCACGAGGATGTCGTCCATTTGATCACTACATGAGGCGATCAACCCGAGGTACTTCTTGGTGCTGGCATTGTGCTCTTCTTTCTCCAACAGACGTAAGAGACTCTTGATACTTGTCAGCGGTGTACGAAGGTCGTGTGACGACTTGTAGATGTAGGTATTCAGTTCCTTATTGGCCTTCCGCAGTTCGCGTGTACGCTTGTAGACTTTCCATTCTAAGACCTTGCTCAGCTTGCGCTTCTGACTGAATTCACGAAGCAATAGGAAGATGACAATCGTGAAAAAGACCAGCCCGATAATAATGATGTTGCGCATTCGCGCGAAACGTGACTCTTCATGTTGCGTGCGCGTATCGGTTTCAACGCGAGCGTATGGTTCTGGGTTGAACTTGCTGCTTCCACTCGCTCTCTTCAGGGCAGAAATTTCAGCCTTGTGATTGAATAGAGAGATGCTGTCGGCAAAAGCCAAGGCCACGTATGCTTCTTCGAAACGATCGCGTTTCTGGAAGAACTCTGCTTTTCTGCGCGCGATGCGTTCTTGCCAGAATACCTCGTTCTCAATCACTGCCAAACCTTCTGCGTCGTGGAAAGCAAGCAAGGCATCTGCATCGCGGTTTCCGATGGCGTATAAATCTGCTAATCTGAAATGCACGTCAATGGCATCTGCCGCTGACAACCCACCCATGAATTCAGCTGCTTTTTCTTGGTAGATGATGGCCTGTCGGATGTCTCGGTTGCGCTTGAAGAAATCAGCTAGGCGCTGCAAGAAGAAGGCGCTTTGATTTGGACTGTCGAGGTTCTCCGCCACTTCCATAGCTTCAGCAGCTACGGCTCTGGCACCGGCATTGTCTTGCTCTGCTTGGTAGGTGCGCATGAGCCACTCGTAGTTCTCCAAGCGCTCATCATCCATGTCGTAGTTGACATAGATTTCATTGGCTTCTTCAAGGTACTTACGGCTTGAATCGAACTCTGCAATGTTGAAGTAGACGACCCCAAGTTCTTCAATGGCCACTGCTCGGCGCATATCATCAATGCTTGGATCGTCAATGAGCATTTTCAGCAGCGTCTCCGCCATTTCCGCCTGTCCACTGCGGGAATGAATGATGGCTGTTTTGAAACGTGCGTTGACTGCTTGATCGTGGTTGTCGGCCTCTTCGAAATGTTGAAGCGAACTGGCGTAGTATTCGAGGGCTTTGGTGTAGCTATTTTGCTCGAAATAGATTTCACCGGCGTAATAGTTGCTCTCTCCTAGAAGTTCAGGATCTGTGGTGTGATAAGGAACGCTGTTGAAGGTTTGAATGGCGCGCACCGGCTTGTCGAGGTGCATGAATGACTTCCCTTTTTTGAGGAGGTAGGCTGCCATTTCTTCGCCGTGGAATCCCTTCGTTTCGAGGGAGTCTACCATTTCAACGAAGCGCAAATGGTCTCCAACTTGCCATGCTTCTTCGGCACGTTCTTGCAAGGTGTTTGATTGCGCTAGCGCGGAAACGCTACACAACAATACCACTAGTATGGAGACAGTTTTCAAATACACGGTAGAAGCTAGGACATGTACAAATTACACTTAGTTGTTTTCATTCGTTGTAGGAATCGACTGATATTGATTACGCTAGCTCATCCATTCGCTCGAGCGCTACTTTCAATAGGTCGATGCTTCCTTGAATGTCTTGCTTGTGCGCCATTTCAATCACACTATGGATGTGACGAGTAGGGATCGAAATCGCCCCGCTAATCACGCCACCTTCCGTCATTCGCTGGATTCCAGAAGTGTCAGTTCCCCCAGCAGTCAGGATTTCTGGCTGCCACGTAATTTCATTTTCATCGGCCACCTTCTTCAAGAACGTCACCATGCGTGGATCACAAATCGCACTGGCGTCCATGATCTTGATGGCTGTTCCTTTTCCTAATGAAGTGACTTTCTCATGCGCTTGCGCTCCCGGCGTATCGAAGGCAATGGTGGTGTCTAATCCCAAACCAAAATCTGGTTGGATGGCATGTGCCGCAACCATGGCTCCGCGAATCCCTACTTCTTCTTGAACGGTGAACACACCGTACACATCGTACGCTGGATCTTTCAACTGCTTCAGTGCTTCGATCAAAATGAAGACACTCACACGGTTATCGATCGACTTACAGTTCACGCAATCGCCCATTTCAATCAGGCCGCGTTCACGTGTCACGGTGCTTCCAATCGGAATCAACTCGCGCACTTCCTCCGCACTCATGCCGAGGTCAATGAAGTAATCTGAAATCTTCGGTGCCTTATTACGCTCCTCTGGCGACATGATGTGGATTGGCTTTGAGCCCATCACACCCACCACATCTTTCTTCCCGTGCACAATCACTCGCTGCGCCGTCAAGGTTTTCGGATCAAACCCACCGAGGGTATGGATGCGGCAAAAGCCATTATCATCCACATGGGTCACGATAAACCCAATCTCATCCATGTGCGCCGCGATCATGACCTTCTTTGACGAACGTCCTTTCTTAATCGCGGTGACATTCCCCATGGCATCCACTTCCACGTGGTCAACATGAGGGGTAATTTCTTTGATGACAAGGTCACGCACCAAGTCTTCGTGCCCTGGCGCTCCTGGAGTCTCGCAAATCGTAGCGAGAAGTGAAGTATTTAGCTGCATGCGTTTTCCGGTTAATCAAATGTAGGGGTAACGCTGGGCGTTGGAGTGGGAGGAAGGGGGGGAATATAAAGGGGGGGTGGTTGATAACCCGGCGTCCGGCGTCCGGCATCCGGGGGGTGGGAGGTTGAGAACCCGGCATCCGGCGTCCGGCATCCGGGGGGTGGGAGGTTGAGAACCCGGCATCCGGCGTCCGGCATCCGTGGGGTGGGACATGGAATGTGGAACGAGGGTTTTTGAGAAGGGACAGTAGGGGGCAGCAGGGTTGTGTTGGATTGCCCAAGGGGCAATCTCTACGAACGTTATTGAGTTGTGGCTTCGCTTCGCTCAGCAGCTCAGGTCATTGAATAACAAACGCAAAGCATTCATCATTCACTAATCACCATTCATTATTTATTACTCTTGGTAGATCACCTCCATCACCGTCTCCCCAACCGCCTGAAGCGTCTCCTTATCGATCACGCTCATGTCGTCTTTGTGGGTGTGGTGGAAGGCGCCGTAGCCCATGGGTAGGACGTCAATGTGGTATTCCACGATGTTGGCGCTTGGGACGCCTCCTTCTGAAGTGACGAAGTAGTTGTCGTCAATGGTGATGGGTGTTTCTTCTGCGCGGAAGTACTTTGTGTGCCCGAGTTTGCGGGCGGTGCGCCATACTTTGTCTACCACGTTTGGTGATAGTTGTACAGAGGTTCCTTCGCGGTTGAATACTGCGTCTTTTCCGCCGACCATGTCGAGGAGGATGCCGTAGCTGGCGCGGTAGCCGATTTTGTGCTTGTTGGCTGACCAGTACTGTGAGCCCAGACACCAGTCGAGGTAGCTTTCTTCGTCGTCTTCTACCCATTCTGGGGCACCGTAGTCTTCGGTGTCAAAGAAGATGATGTCGATGCCGACGTCGGTCATTTGTTGGTTGAGTTGGCGAGCTACTTCGAGGAGCACGCCTACACCTGAACCACCGTCGTTGGCTCCGGCGATGGGTTCGTTTTTGCGCGTGCTGTCTTTGTCAGCGTACGGACGAGTATCCCAGTGTGCGTAGAGCATGATGCGCTTCTTCTTGTCTACTCCGTATTGGCCAATGATGTTTTTCATGGCGAGCGGCGTACCGTCCCATGCTTCCACTGTGGCTTCTTGTACGATAACGTCAGCACCGAAAGTCGTGAGCTGAGCAGCGAGCCAATCAGCACAAGCAGCATGTTCCGGTGTGTTCGGTACACGCGGACCAAAATCAACTTGCTTCTGAATGTAAGCGTAAGCTGAATCAGCATTGAATGCTGGGGTAACAACTTTCGGCTTGCTGTCTTGAATCGTACGATGATCCTTGTTCTCTTCGGGCTGACAAGCCCAGAAGCCAGTGACAAGGAATGTTGCAATAAAGAGTAGGTGGAGGAGCTTATGCTTCATGTGTCCAGGTAGTACCTTCTTTGGCGTCCTTAATTTGAACGTTGATTTTGTTCAATTCGTCTCTGATCTTATCGGCAATGCCCCAGTTCTTTTCTGCTTTGGCATCAGCGCGCAATGCAATCACAAGGTCCATAACACCATCGAGTAGGTCATTGTCTCCGCCAGCAGCTTCTTCTTCGATTTTCAGGCCGAGGACGAAACCAACGAATTCATTCATGGTTGTCTTGAACGCTTCCAACTGTGCTTCATCCATCGAAGCCGTTCCAGCGGTAATCGAGTTGATTTGCTTCACTCCTTCGAACAACACAGAGATCAAAATCGGTGTGTTGAAGTCGTCGTTCATGGCGTCAAAACAACGCTGGCGCCAAGCGGCCACATCAAAGTCTCCAGCTGCACCAGCAGTGAGTGATCCCATCGCAACCATGGCATTTGAGAGCTTCTTGAATCCTCGTTCTGAAGCTTGCAGCGCTTCATTTGAGAAATCGAGCGTACTCGCGTAGTGGCCTTGCAACATGAAGAAACGCACCGTCATTGGTGAGTATCCTTTGTCTAGCAACTTGTGGTTACCTGTAATCAGTTCTTCCGGTGTAAATCCGTTCCCTTCAGACTTCGACATCTTACGGCCGTTTACTGTGAGCATGTTACCATGCATCCAGTAGGTCACCGCAGCGTGTCCGTGAGCGCCTTTGTTCTGGGCGATCTCACATTCGTGGTGCGGGAATTTCAAGTCCATACCACCACCGTGGATGTCGAATTTATCTCCGAGGTACTTGGTGCTCATTACTGAACACTCCAAGTGCCATCCAGGGAAGCCGATGCCCCAAGGTGAAGGCCAACGCATGATGTGACTAGCGTCTGCATTCTTCCACAAGGCGAAGTCGAGTGGGTCACGCTTCTCGCTTTGTCCGTCGAGATCGCGTGTATTATTCATCAGCTCGTCGATCTTTCTACCTGAAAGTTCGCCGTAGCCGTGAGCGTCATTAAATTTCTTGACATCGAAGTACACAGAGCCATTCACTTCATAAGCAAAGCCATTCTCAATGATCTTTTTGATCATTTCAATCTGCTCAATGATGTGTCCGGTAGCTGTGGGTTCGATTGAAGGAGGGAGGATGTCAAAGATGCGCATCACATCGTGGAAGTCATTGGTGTACTTCTGCACGATTTCCATCGGCTCGAGGTTTTCGAGGCGTGCTTTCTTGCTGATCTTATCTTCTCCGCTATCCGCGTCATCGGTGAGGTGACCTACATCCGTAATGTTGCGCACATAACGCACCTTGTATCCGAGGAAACTGAGGTAGCGGTAAACAACATCAAAGGAAAGGAAGGTACGCACGTTTCCGAGGTGTACGTTGCTGTAAACGGTAGGTCCACAAACATACATTCCAACGTAGGGTGCGTTCAACGGTTCAAAGAGCTCCTTGTCACGATGCAAGCAATTGTACAAATGGAGCTTCTGCTCTTGATAACGTGGATTGTCCATGGTGCAAAGAAAATGAATTTAGGGTTGAAATAGGGGGTAAAAAGAAAGAACCGCCGTTTCCGACAGTTCCTTCGCGCATGGTTATTTATAGTTGTAGTTGATATCGATCTTATTCTTCTTCGTCGATCACACCTGTTCCGATGTACTTTCCATTCTTGTAGATCTCGATTCGAACCAGAATTCCATCTTGGTTGTAACGGTACCACTTACCGTTCCATAGACGTCCGTTCTTGAAGTCACCTACCTGCGTCACCTGTTGTAAAGCGTTGTACAGAATGTTGTGACCGTTCGGTTCGAACTTATGAGCTTCGTTGGTGTGCTCGTCTTCCTCAGGTGAAGCGGATACGATCACCTCTTCTTCCTGTTCAGGAGTGGTTGTCTTTTTCTCTCTTGGTGCGTTTCCACCGAAGGTGCGTGTTGACCCTTTCTTCACGGCTCCGTTGTTGAGGGTCTTCACTTCTTTCAGCTTTCCGTTTTCGTAGTAACGGCGCATCGCTCCTTCTTCTTTACCATTCACGATATTCACTTCCAGCGCAAGCTGTCCGTTCTCGTGGAAGTAGCGTTGAACGCCATTTCGCTTTCCGCTATCAGCAAAGAAGAATTCTTGTTGCGGTTCTCCGTTTTCGTGGAATCGTTTGAACTCACCTACGTTCTTATTACGGTGCCAGGTGCTTTTCTCTTCTACTTGTCCGTTATCATAGTAGATGGTATAAGGTCCGTACGGACGATCATTCACGTAAGTAATCTCACTGTGAATGGTTCCATCTGGATAGTACTTCTTCCAGAGACCTTCTTTAAAGTTGTTGATGTAATTTCCTTCTTCAACGGTGGCATTCGCCGAGAAGTCCATTTCTTCTGACATGTATCCTTTGATGATCCAATACCCCTGACGCAGGCCTTTATCGTCGACCTGGTTGAGTTCAGACACATCGCCTGCAGTGGCGCCGGTTGCGACCAACAGCAAGATCGGAAGGATCCAAAGCTTGAATGTTGAATGTAGTGAAGTCATTTGCCGTGTTTTGCTGGTTAAGCTACACGTGTGTATACGGGCAAATGCTTCTCAGGTTTCAGCTAGCTCTTTTTTTTTCTGAATTGCGGTGAGCATGATGTCCACAAGGGAATTGACATCGGTCTTCGCGCGCCAGTTCCAATCGTTCGCAGCCTGGCTATCATCAATGCTTGACGGCCAAGATTCCGCAATTTGCTGACGGAAGTCTGGGTCATAGCTGATTTCAAATTCAGGCATGCGCTGACAAATCTGTTCCGCCAATTCTGCCGGGGTGAAGTCAACACCATTAATATTGTACGAAGTACGCACCGAAATCTTTTCGGCATCTGCCTGCATCAATTCGATGGTTGCGCGAATCGCGTCTTCCATGTACATCATCGGTAGACGCATGTCTTCTGCCAGGAACGATGTGTACTTCCCTTCTTGAACCGCTTTAAAGAAAATGTCTACAGCGTAGTCAGTTGTTCCTCCACCTGGTTCAGATCGGTGACCGATCAACCCTGGGTAGCGGATGCTGCGCACATCAACTCCGTATTGCTTTTGGTAGTACGCACACCACTGCTCACCAGCGAGCTTCGAGATACCGTAAACGGTCGTAGGCTCCGTAATGGTTGATTGTGGTACGTTTTCTTTGGGAGTGGTTGGCCCAAACACCGCGATGCTTGATGGCCAGAATAGTTTCTTGAATAGACCCTTCTTCGCCGCGTTCAATGTGTTGAACAGTCCGGTCATATTCAGGTCCCATCCTTTCTCCGGGTACTTTTCCGCGGTAGCGCTGAGCATAGCCGCTAGATTGTACACGGTATCAATGTTATGCTTTCGAAGGACTTCTTCGAGTTGATCTTCATTCAGAATATTCAGGTGCTCGAAAGTGAATACTTCGAGTTCCTTTTGTGCTGGAGGACGAATATCGGCGCCGATCACATTTTCGGTACCATGAATCCTTCCGAGCTCGAGGAGCAATTCGACCCCAATTTGGCCCGACGCTCCGATCACAAGTGATCGTTCGATGGTATGTTGCATTCCCGCTAGGTTCTTCCTACGAAGTCATTTTTCGTAGTGGTGCGAATATACGAAATCGTTTCTCCTCCTCCACCCCTCCTGGCCTCCCCTCTTGGTCTCCCCTCCACGAGGGGAGAAAACTATCCCTAAAGAGTAGGGGGTGCAATGGATAAGTAACCCCTACGGACGCCGGATGCCGGACGCCGGAAAAAAACTACAGAGACAACATCTCTTTGAATCTCACCGCTTGCCTCCTACTAATCTCCACTTCAGCGCCTCCTTGCATGGTGACTTTGAGGCGGCCGTTGAACCATGAGTCTACTTTGTCTACTGAGTTGACGTTGATGATTTGTTGGCGGTTGGCACGGAAGAATACTTCGGGGTCGAGGCGTTCTTCGAGTTGGTTGAGGGAGCGGAGGATGAGTGGCTTGTAGTTCTCGAAGTAGACGCGGCTGTAGTTGCCGTAGACTTCGAACATGCGGATGTCTCCTAGGCGGACAAGCCAGCATTTGTCGCCGTCTTTGACGAAGACGCGTTTTTCGATGTCGAGGTGGTCACCGCTGGCTTCTTGACGTTTGACTTCACGCTGCTCTTCATCGGCGATGGCCTGGGTTACCTTTTCGATGGCTTTGCCTAGACGCTCTGGTTTGAGCGGCTTGAGTAGGTAATCGAAGGCGTTGTATTCGAATGATTTGATGGCGTATTCGTCGTAGGCCGTGGTGAAAATCACGTGCGGTACCACCTCCAGTTCTTCGAGAAGTTGGAAGCCGTCTTTGCCGGGCATGTGAATGTCTAGGAACAAGACATCTGGATCTTGTTCGCTCAAGATTTGCAGTGCGTCATCTACATTGTCTGCCTCACCGATCAACTCTACGTGATCGTGTTCCTCTAACATGCTCTTTAATTCTAACCGTGCGAGACGTGAATCTTCAACGATCAGTGCGGTAATGTGCTTGCTCATAAGGGGAGTTGTATTCTTGCGACCACGAATTCGTCTTCCTCGCTCAGGTGTAAGGAAGCCTCTTCACCGTACATCAACTGTAGTCGACGACGAATGTTCGGCAGTCCGATGCCGTGGCTGTCTTGTTTTCTTGGGTTGTTATTCCATTGTCCGCTGTTGCTGATTTCTAGAATCAAGCGGTTATTTTCTTCTCTTCCGGTGACCATGACTTTGCCGCCTTCACGACTGGCAGAAACACCGTGCTTGACGCTGTTCTCTACCAACATCTGAATCACCATTGGCGGAATCTTGTGATGCAGCAAGGCATCGTCTACCTTAATCTCATAGCTCAGCCTGCTTTCGTACTGAACCTTGCAGAGATCAAGGAAGTCTTGAACGACTTCAATCTCATGTTTTAAGGCCACGTCGCGTTGCTCCGAAATGGTCATGCTGTAGCGAAGTAGGTCACTCAGCTTCGTAAGCATTTCCCGCGATCGCGGAACATCTTCCAACATCAAAGCCCGGATGTTATTCAGGGAGTTGAACATGAAGTGCGGATTGATCTGTCCCTTCAAGGTGTTCAACTGGGCGTCACGCATGGCCGCTTCCGAGCGGTAACGCTCAACCCTAGAAATCTGAGCAATGCGGAAGTAGTGGAAGGCAAAGTAAATTAAGCTCCAGAGTAAAACGATGAAGTAGTTGTTCAGTGCCGTGACCAAGATGGTCTTGGTCTGAAGATCCATACTCACTTGTGGGGCGTAGAGCGATACAATCCATCGTACGCCCGTGTAGCTCATTCCCCAAACAAGAGAAGTGATTGCGCTTCCCACCATTACAGGGAGGATCAATCGGAAAGGACCTCTCTTCAGCCAATCACGCTTTTTGACGTAATAGCGGAAGAGGGCCGTGCTGAACATGCCGAAACCGTAGACGCTTAAGGCCATGACAACGACCGTCCAGTCAACATCTGACCGGAAGAAATTCATCCCCAGGAGGATGAGGAAGAATAAACTCCATCCTCCGAGTTGAAAGGCCCAGAACGGACTTCTATTTTCTACTGCTTCAGGTGCCAAATTTCTTTTTCAATTCGTTTTCGATCATCGGTATGGCTGCCACCAAAAGTACACACCAGAGGATGTATACGATGAGTTGGGCAGTGGTCAATTCAAACAAAAAGGTAACCGCAATACCAGCTACAAACATGAGGGCGGTGACGATCTTAAACCAATACTCACTTCGTGCATTCGCGTAATCCCAATGTGCTTGGTCGCGCATGGAGCGTTTGGTGCGGTAGCCATAAGTATGGTTGATCTTCTTCGGGGGAAATTTGATCATGACCCCCACAATGATCAAGTTCAGGACCGCCGGAATCAGATTTAGCCCGAGCTCACTCAGTTCCATAGCGTGCATTAATCCATTCACTCACCGTATTCAAGGCCTGAGGTGAAACTGTTTGTTCGATGCTTCCATATTGCGAAACCGCTCCGCTTTCTGACTCCTGCAACAAGTGGTTGTGGTTCTTCAGAGTCACGGTGGTTACATCTTCGTTGTTTGCACGACGTGCCGCAAATTCAATCGAGCGCAGGTTGTTTCCAAAGTCAACCTGAACGTCTTTATCTCCATTGATGGCGAGGATCGGACAGGTTACTTGCTCGTAAAAAGTGCGGGCGTCGAGTTCAATCAGTTCTATCATCCAGCGCTGACTGAATTGGTCGCAGATCAACTTGACCATGTCTTCACCCGGCATGCCCGTAGCTTGGCCTTTGAGGCGCTCTTCGGTGTATTCCGTCAAGTTCTTACGAATCAACACGCTGTCGCCTTTGGCTTCGATGACGATGTTGGTGTGGTTCTCCATCACCTCTTGGGTCTCAATGGCCGCTTCAAGTGTCATCCCTTCCGCGATAGCGATATCAGCCGCCTGCGTCACCAATACTTCTTTACCTGAAACGCCGAGACCAGCAAGCGAAACCACGAAATCAACTTCATCGTTGCCTGCGGCAGCAATCGCCGCTACGAGACCTCCTTCGCTATGTCCCATGAGACCAATAGGTACATTTTCATACCCCTCTTGCGTGCGCAACCAACGGAGTGCCGCCAAGGCATCTTCAGCAAAATCACGGCTCGTAGCCATGGCAAAGTTTCCTTCTGATTCTCCAATGCCACGCTCATCATAGCGCAATGAGGAAATGCCTTGACGTGCCAGGTGATCTGCCCAGACGAGGAAAGGCTTGTGGCCAAGCAATTCGCTGTTGCGGTCTTGCGGACCCGAACCAGAGATGAGAATCACGGCCGCTTTGATGTCGTTGTACGGACGATACTGCGTACCCTTCAAAGTATAACCTGCAGTTGGGGTTTTGAATTCACTCTCCACCATAGCGTAAGGGTAGGGAGGAAGCGGTTCTTGCGGACGACGCGCCTCCTCTTTCTGAAGCTGTTCCCGTTGAAGAATGATCGGGTATTCTTGTCCTTGCTGGAGCATGCGTCCGGCAATTTGATTGAGCTCTTTCATGTAGACTCCTTCGAAGGTCAACTTGAGTTGTTCGACCTCGAGTACCAGCGAGTCATTGCGAAAGTGTCCGTCAGTAATTGGAGTGCTGCCACCGCCTTGATCCGGGCTTTGGAACTTGCCTTTGAGGGCGTCGTCGTTTCCTTGAATAATGAATTCAGCGCGAATGACCTGCCCCATTAAGGAGGCCTTTCCATTCCAGAAACCAGTGATATCTTGAGCGTTAGCCGACGAAAAAGTCAAGCCAAGCACCAATAGGGTAAGAAGTGAGCGCATAAGGTTCGATTTCATGACAGGTGGAAGATAATTCATCTCAACTTTTTGCCATTGTTGAAAATGGGGAGCGGTCTCGGCCAACGCCAAGCGGAAGGTTCGCATCATTTTTTCTACCTTCGGACGCAACAAATGACCTGCCAGTGATCCTTAGCCTTTCAGGAAGCGGAAAGAGCGATCAACCCCTCTCACCAGACGAATACCGGTCGTACTTCGAACAGTACTTCACGCCTATTCGTAACTACCTGTATTTCAAGACGGGAGATGAGGGTATGGCCGAAGATATCGCCCAAGATACCTTCATTAAGTTGTGGGAAAACCGTCATAAGATTGAACGCAAGACGGTGAAATCATACCTCTATACCATTGCAGGGAATTTGGCGATCAATCAGCTGAAGAGACAGCAACTTCAATACAAATTCCAGAATCAGGTAGAGATCCATCAAGACAATCGCGATCCTGATTACTTGCTGGCCATGAAAGAGTTCGAAGCGAAGCTTCAGAAAGTCATTGGTGAAATGCCCGAAGGAAGCCGTGAAGTCTTCTTGATGAACCGATTAGAGGATTTGAAGTACCGCGAAATTGCCGAACGTCTTGGAATCACAGTGAAGGCCGTCGAAAAACGAATGAGCAAAGCGCTTCACATTCTCAGAGAAAAGCTGAATATTGAGGTGTGATGCAACGCCTTAGCAAGATCTTCCTAATACTACCCCTGATCTTTCTGGCACTTTCGACCCAAGGTCAAGACCTCCCTGATAGTGTGCGTTTTGATGGTAAGGAAGTGAAGCTCAACCGTGCGCTGCTTGATCTTCGAAAAGAATTTAATCTCCCACTTGCCTACGATAACCGCCAGCTGCGCAATTACCGTGTGACGGGAACAGGTGAATGGATGTCTCCCGAAGCCCTGCTACGTCAGTGGTTAATCCCTATTGGTTTTACCTACGAGTTGATCTACGGCACCTTTGTGATCTACCCACAGAATGAACGACTGGCACAAAACAAACCCACTCGGTTTGAAATCTCGGTGTTCGGGCGTGTCATGGACCTCGACAATGGAGAGCCCTTACCTTATGCTACCGTGGCCGAAGAGGGCACCAGCAATGCGAACAACTCAAACCTGCAGGGGTATTTCACCTTAAATAATGTCACGGCAGATACCGTGGTCTTGGTTTGTACTTACGTGGGGTACGACCCCTTCCGTTTGCAGTTGACACCTTCCACCGATCTGGAGAACGTAGAGATCTACCTCTCGCGATCACGGGCGTTGCTACCAACCGCGCAAGTCACGACCTACCGCCAAGGATCTACCATTAAAGTAGAACGGCCATCGCTCACCTTAGTGGATGGTGAACTGGCCAACGAACTTCCGAGTATTGGTGAACCCGATATCGTACGTACCATTCAGCTGCTGCCCGGAGTAAGTGGGGCGCTCGAAAACTCGGCCTTCATTCACGTGAGGGGAGGGGCTGGAGACGAAAACCTGGTGACCTATGATGGATTCACCATCTATTACCTCGATCACTTCTACGGGTTGTTCTCGGCCTTTAATACGAACTCCATTCAAAGCGTGCGTCTGCACAAAGGCGTGTTCAGTCCGAAGTTTGGAGGAAGAGGGTCGTCGGTTTTAGAGATTACCGGACGCACAGGAAACAAGAATAAACCGGTAATCAAAACCGACTTGAACTTGCTTAGTGCTGCGGCGCATATTGAATCCCCGATTCTCGCAGACCGCGCTACGCTTATGTTGTCTGCCCGACGTTCATTTACGGATGTGGTGTTTAGTCCGGCCTATCAAGAACTCTTCAATGGCGTCTTCAATAACAGCGTCTTGCCAGGAGCCAATGATGAGGTCAATGCCTTCACCAATGAGAGCTCTCCTGATTTTCATTTCTATGACATCACTGGAAAGTTAGCCCTCGAGGTGGGCGAGCGCGGCGACTTGTCGTTCTCACTTTATTCAGGTAGAGATCGTTTGTCGATTGCCTATTCAGATAGCACGACTGACGGAAGATTCTTCGTGGGCTACAATGATCGCAGCGAGTGGGGTAATTTGGGTTACGGTGCGAAATGGACCAACCAATGGAATGCCCAACATTTCTCGAGCGTGACCTTTGGTCGGTCCGTCTTCTCTTCTGAGCTCTTTGGTTTTGATAGCCGAGAGAACTTGTTGATTGGAACTACCGATACGCTTTTCTTCGATCGCGATACACGCATCGCTGATGGTACTTTGCGCCTTGATCACGAAATCAGTTTACCAGGACACCTAATTAATATGGGGGCTGAGCTCACGGCGATCAATGTATCGAACAGTCAGTTGGCGAGCAATGGCGAGAACGATTCAGATACGGCAGCAGCGAGTATTGCTGCGGTGTATGTAGGTGACCAATGGAAATTGAACGAACGTTTCTTCTTCGAGGCTGGTTTCCGTGCGGTGTATTTTGATCGCAACCGGTCACTTTATCCGGAGCCGCGCTTTTTGATGGATTTTAAAGCCACTCCGTCGTTAACCTTACATGTAGGAGCTGGAGCCAACCACCAATTCATTCGCAATGTGCGTCGTCAAGACCTGTTCCTGAATACCAGCGATGAGTGGCGTTTGGCGGGGGAGTCGCGCATTCCTGTCTTGCAGACCGAACAGCTCACGGCCGGATTCTCCATCACCAAAGGACTCTTCTCTTTCAGTGCGGATGCTTGGTATAAGACCGCATCCGGTGTGACAGAGGATGCCTTGCGCTTTACCTCCTTGCCCGCAGGTACTTTCGAACAGAACCTGTTGAATGGTGATGGTAAATCGCGTGGTATCGAATTGCTCGCGCGCAAAGAATTAGGGGTGCATAGCGGATGGATCGCCTACACTTTGAGTTCTACAGAAAACACCTTCAATGAATTGCAAGGAGATCAGATTCCCGCATGGTATGACCGCAGTCATGAGCTGAAGACCGTGTATCAGTTCCGTCCGGGACGATTCCGTGTCAATGCTGTATTCGTTTATGCGACTGGTTTGCCGTATACCCCGGCAGCTGGGGTGTATGATATCACCTTGATCAATGGTGAGACTGAACAGCTGTTGGCCTTTGCCGAGATTCATTCCGGACGATTACCAGACTATCATCGTCTTGATCTCAGCGGCTTCTATGACTTCACTTTAGGAGAAGGGAATGCAAGTATCGGCTTCTCTTTGTACAATGTATATAACCGTACGAACGTCCGCAATCGTTATTATTATTTGTTAGGAACCCAGGAAGAATCAATTGAGGTCGCCTTGCGTGATCAATTGTTCTTAGGCACGGTTCCGTCAATTCAATTCAGTTTCGAATGGTAATGCGCTTCTTCGTCATAGCACTCATCTTGTTCGTGTCTTGCGAAAAGGCCAACGACGAGCAGTCGCTGTTTGTGCAGGCGGTGTTGATTGAAGGCGAAGCGGTGAGCGGTGTGCAAGTGGCGGTGATCAGCGAGTCAGGGCAGGTACCTGTTTCAGGAGCTACGGTTCGCTTATTCAATGAGGCAGGTGAAAGCGTGCAGCTGAGTGAAGCTACGGCTGGTAGCTATGCTGACCTTGATGGGAACTTTGTGATTAGTGCGGGGGCTCGTTATCGTTTAGAGGTGACTTATGATTCTTTTTTCGCTAGCGCGGAAACGGTGATCCCTGTACAAACGAGTATTGATCAGTTGAGTAGTACCACGATTCCGATTGATTCGGGCTCTTCGGGGCAACCGATCTTCTCGGTACTTTGGAGCAATGAAGAGGACCTGACCCATGTATTGGTTTTACGCGTGAATGAAGAGACGCCCTTGGAGATTCCTTTTGATGTGAACTCTGGGTTCTTTGCGAGTCAATACTCGGTGCCGGTCACTAGTAATGGGGTGACCTTATTTGATACCGATTTCACCTATTACGGAAACCATACGCTAGAAATTTACACGATTGATGCCGCGTACGATGCGCTGTATTTTTACCAACCCGGAGACGCTGGAAACATTATAGATGGCGGGCCAGAGAATATTGATGGGGGTGTTGGTTACCTGACAGGAGCCTGCCTAAATTCGATCGATCTGGAACTTTTGCAATAAAAATGTGATAAAGTGGTAGGGGAAGAAGAAAGTTGCTTGTATTCATTGCCGATCAACGCTACAATTAGACTGTTGTGAAGAAAGAAAAGATGTTGAATGACGTGTTGCAGTCCTGGAAAGTTCCTGCGACACACACAGAAGAAGAATCCTGGAATGCTATCCAGGCGAAGATCTCCCAGATGGAAGATACGCCGGTGGTATCGATCAATCGCCGACGCAACTTTGGTTGGGTGGCGGCTGCCGCGGTGGTGGTACTTGTTGCCTCTATCCTCGTCCTTGGTCCTTCAGGAACAGAAGAGGTTGTTGCTGACGTAAAGCAGGAGGTTGCACTTCCTGATGGTTCAGTAGCCCACCTCAACAATGGCGCTACCCTCGCTTACGATGGCGATTGGGATAACCGCGAAGTGAAATTGCAAGGAGAGGCTTTCTTTGAGGTAACGAAAGGAGAGAAGTTCTCTGTAGTAACAGAACAAGGAGTAGTTGAAGTACTCGGTACATCATTTAATGTATATGAGAACGGAGATCTTTACCATGTTGACTGTTACACTGGAAAAGTGAAAGTGTCACACAATGGCGTGTCGCACATCATCACTCCAGGTCAATCAGTGAAAGTTCAGAATGGAGAGCTAAGCCAGCCTTTCGAATTTGTTCGTCAGGAACCAAACTGGATGAGCTCAGGATTCCAGTATTACAGCGCAGACTTATCGCGTGTTATTGACGACATCGCCGCGTACTACAACGTGGAAATCGCCGTTAATTCAGAGATAGCTGGTGTTGAATACACGGGTTCTATTCCTGAAGTAGGTGCTGAAGAAGCACTAAAAGTAGTTTCTCTTTACGTAGAGAACAACTACGGACAGCCGTTAGCTGTTCAGGTACAGTAGCTTAGGAATTAAAAGCAGTTGCTGACCAAGAATTGTGAAAACTTGGGTAGGGTAACGCTAGATTCAACTGTATCATTTATGATTTTTGTACCACATGAAGTACGATTCGCTCTGAATCGTCATCAATAGTATAGTTAGTTTTAGTTAAGGTTTAAGAGCCGCTTTGAAAACGTTCAGAGCGGCTTTTTTTATTGGTGTTTCGCTAAGTGTGCCTTCTTATCTGATAGAATGTAGGGGACAAATAGGGGGCAATAGCCGAGAAAAAGGTGGGATATTTTAGAACTTTCTAAAATAATGAAATAACTTTGTATCATGGTTAATTCGTGTCAAAGGCTCAAAGCCGATTTAGAACAGATTGAGAGGAGCAGGCATCTTATTGCTGGTGTATCTGTGCATTTAGAGACGATATCTCGGATTTTAAATCTTGCAGGCAACGAAACTCGTCTTTCAATTCTATACCTCCTTCACAAGGAAGAAAACTTATGTCCATGTGATTTAAGCGATATGCTTGAGGTTTCAGTCTCGGCTATTTCTCAACATCTGAGAAAAATGAAAGACAAAGACTTGATCTATTCCAGAAAAGAGGGGCAAACTATATTCTATTCATTGAATCCAGATCATTCTGAGGTATTGTCTCCGACCCTAGCGATTCTCGATAAGAAATCAAATTTAGAAGTGGTATGAAATCAGATGGGAAATTTGCAGGTTTAGGGTTGCTAACAGCGATTGCAGCTTCTATGTGTTGTATAACACCTATTGTAGCTTTAATTGCTGGGACAAGCGGTGCAGCGTCTTCAATGTCATGGTTGGAGCCAGCAAGACCATATCTCATTGGCTTGACTTTGGCTACGCTTGGTTTTGCGTGGTATCAGAAACTTAAGCCTCAGAAAGAAGTAGATTGTTGTGCGCCCAAAGAAAAGCAGAAGTTCATTCAAACAAAGTTGTTTTTGGGGATAGTAACGGCATTTGCGATTGTGATGCTGACGCTGCCCTATTATTCCCATGTCTTTTACTCAGAAAATGACGCGTCAGGCGTGCCGATTGCCACTGAAGATGCACAATTGGTGGAGTACGCGATTGATGGAATGACATGTGAAAGTTGTGAAATTCATGTGTCAAGCCAGATTTTAGAATTAGAAGGAATTGGATCAGCGGTTGTTTCTTACGATGAAGGAACTGCTTTGGTTGAATTCGATAAGAACAAAACGACAATTGAAGAAATAGAGGATGCCATAAACTCCACTGGGTACTCAGTTGATCAAATCACAGAGAAATGAAAGAAGTTGAATTGATGTCGACCCTTACTTGTCCTGAATGTGGACATGAGAAAAGAGAAGAGATGCCAACGGATGCCTGTTCTTGGTTTTACCAGTGCGAAAATTGTAATGTAATTTTAAAACCCAAAGAGGGTGATTGCTGCGTATATTGTTCTTATGGCAGCGTGCCATGTCCGCCGATCCAAAAAAGTGGTTCTTGTTCTTCTGGTTGTTGCGCCTAGAATTCCATACCTATCTCTGCTAGAGGTTGAATTCCATTCTAAAAAAACTCTCCAAAAATTGTTGTCACAGTCGACAAGGATTGCTTTTGAATTAAGTATCGAGGCTTATTCTTAACGCTCCCAGCTAAGAATCAACGAACATGCGAATGAGGATGGCGAATTGAGACTTTAAATAGGTCAGCGGCTCAAAGTAATTATTGATAAGGAGATTATTAGTTAAGGTTTAAGGCATCCTCGAAAACGTTCGAGGATGTCTTTTTTTGTGCCCTATTTTTGCGGCATGGAAGACATCTCCATTTCTGATTTCGACTACACCCTTCCGGAAGATTGCATTCCTCATTTCCCTGCGGAAGAACGCGATGCGGCTAAGCTGCTGCATTACGACCAGGGCACCATCACTGACCATTCGTTTAAAGACCTGCCTTCCATTCTCAAGGAACCCGTACAGATTGTCTTAAATGATACCAAGGTGATTCATGCGCGGGTATTTATGCAGAAGCCTACCGGCGGAAAAGTGGAGCTCTTTCTCTTAAACCCAGAAGGAGCTACGGTGGAAGAAGCGATGACGCATACCGGAGCTAGCCAATGGTGGTGTATGGTAGGAGGGGCGAGGAAATGGAAAGAAGGACCCGTCATCATTCAAGAAGGTGAGCTGGCTATGGAAGCTCGCCGGGTAGGACGAGACGGCCCCGCTTTTTTAATCGACCTAAGCTGGACACCCCATCTTCCTTTGGCCGAGTTGCTTGATCACTTGGGTAAGATTCCCTTGCCTCCCTACATGCAACGCGATGCGGAAGAAGAAGACAATGACCGCTACCAAACCAGTTACGCCAGCCACCCTGGGAGTGTCGCCGCCCCAACGGCCGGACTCCATTTCTCAGAAGAAATCATGCAAGCGCTCCCTGCTGAATGGGTGCACCTAACCTTGCATGTGGGTGCAGGTACCTTTCGTCCCGTGTCAACCGACAAGGTCAGCGAACATAAGATGCACGATGAAGAGTGCGTCGTAAAGCGCGAAGCCCTTGCTTCTTTGGCTAAACCGCAATTCCGATTGGCTATAGGTACTACCTCCTTGCGTACCCTGGAAAGCTTGTATTGGCTAGCAGTAGTTTGGAAGCAGGAGGGGAGCATGCCGGCATTGATAGATCAAGAGATGCCCTTCAGTTATGATGATCCTTTTGCATCCTACGAAGCGGCCATGCAGTTCCTGTTAGACCAGATGTCAGAGACGCACCTGGTATTCAGAACCTCCATCATGATCCGACCAGGTTATACCATCCGATCCATCGACGGCTTGTTTACCAACTTCCACCTCCCGAAGTCAACGCTCTTGCTCTTGGTTTCAGCTCTCGTTGGAGAAGATTGGCGAAAAATATATACGCACGCCTTGGAGAACGGGTATCGGTTTTTGAGTTATGGGGATGGCTCGTTGTTGAGGCGGAGGCGGTAAGCGGTAGGCGGTAGGCTGTTTTTTTCCGGCGTCTGGCGTCCGGCGTCCGTTTGGTTAGTCTGCCTCTGGCGGTTAGTGTGATTAGTCTGCCTTCGGCGGTTAGCATGATTAGTCTCTAAATACCAATCCTGCGATCCGCAATCCGCGATCTTCGTTCCACGAACCACGAACCACGAACCACGAACCACGAACCACGAACTATCGCAGCATTTTCGTACTTTACCTATACCAACGTACTAGCTATGAAATCCTTATCCACCCTCCTCGTAGCAATCTTGCTATGTAGCTCGCTGTATTCTCAAAAATTCTGTGGCTTCGATCCACTGATGGAGATGTTGCATACCCATGAAGGGGATCAGCAGCAGCTTATCGACATGAATTACCAAATCTTGGAACGTTCGCTTCAGTTATCTGATGCGGAACGCGATGGCGAATATGTCATTCCATGTGTGGTGCATGTCATTCATGAGAATGGACCAGAGAACCTTTCTGACCTTCAAATTGAAACGGCGATTGAGCATTTGAATGCGGCCTTTGCCAATGAAGAAGGACCGTTTGGGAACCCCGATGGAATTCCAGTGCCCATTCGTTTTTGCTTGGCCGGGACAGATCCAAACGGTGAGTTTACCACTGGGATCAATCGTGTGGAAGATCCATTGACAGACATGTTGGTGCCTTCGCAAGACCTTGACTTGAAGGATTTGAGCCGATGGAATCCAGAACAGTATTTAAATATCTGGCTGGTGAAGCAAATCACCCGTGAAGAGAATAACTCCGGTGTGGTCGGTTATGCGACCTTCCCGGATGCGCATGGAATGGATATTGACGGCATCGTGTGTGAGGCGGAGTTCTTTGGAACGCCGCAGGAAGATTACAGTAAGGTGCACATTCACGAGATCGGACATTACCTCGGACTCTACCACACCTTCCAAGATCTTTGTCCGAACGACGATTGTCAAACTAGCGGCGATTGGGTTTGTGATACCCCGCCAGACCAAGTGGGCTTCAACTACTTCTGTTACGACGGTACGAACAGCTGTACTACCGATGAAGATGATACTTCTGAGAATAATCCATTCCGTGCGGTAGAGCTTGGCGGACTAGGAGATCAACTCGATGAGGCCGATAATTACATGGACTACACCAACCTCTACTGCTTCAATCAATTCACGCAAGGACAAAGCGATCGTATGGTCGCGGCGTTGCTCGAGGTGCGTTTTTCTTTGCTTGACGGTGACCGTTGTTCAACCCCTTGTGAGACGCCTTTCCCGGCTGAGATTTTGGCTGGAAGTACCGAGTTGGAAGTGGGTGATAATGAGCCGTTCGTATTGGATGCCACAGACTTTACGGGTATCAATTGGTATATCGATAATGTGTTTGTTTCTGATGAGACGACCTTCATTTTTGACGCTAGCGCGGAAGGGGAATTCGAGTTGGTGGCAGAGGTCTTCAATGACGAGCCAGGATGTACCCAAGAGTTCGAGTACGTGATTACCGTGACTTGTGGAGTTTCTGCAGTGTTCTCCGGAGAAGGAGGAACATGGCCGGTGGGAACCACCTTGGAATTCGTGAACGATTCTGAAGGAGTCACAGAATATACCTGGACGATCAACGGAGAAGAAGTAGGATCCGAAGCGATCTTGAACTATACCTTCGACCAAGGCGGGGTATTCACCATTCAATTGGACGTCACCAACGGACTTTGCATCGATGCCTATGTGTTGAATGTCGCGATTGGGAATTGTGCTACCGGACGTGAAGCCAACGTTTGGTACTTCCAGAACAGCTCTGGGAATTTCTTTGGTCTGGAATTTAACCCCGGAGAAGACTTCCTTATTGAAGAGCAACCACCATTGCCTGGTCCACTCGGGCATAACAAATCAACCTTCTGCGATGGTGCAGGGAACTTGATGTATGCAACCAACGGGGTAGCTATTTTTGACCCTGAAGGAAACGAGATTCAGAACGGTGGCGGCTTGTTGTCGAACCAATCGTCACATTGGGGTTCGGTGTTTATTCGCAAGCCGGGATCTGATCATGAGATCTACCTTTTCACCTGTGATTCAGAAGAAAATAACTTCGCCAACGGTATTCGCTACCACGTGATTGACGAGACACTGAATGGTGGCTTAGGCGGAGTCATTGAAGGAGAGAAGAACATCTTGATAGAAACGAATGATTGGGAAAGCATTACCACTATACGTCACTGTAATCTCGTTGACTTCTGGGTCGCGTTCTACGATGGAGAAGATAACACCATCAAGAGTTACTTGGTCAATGAAAACGGTGTAGCTGACACGCCTGTAGTCTCTGATGTGCCTGCCTTCCCTATTGATCAGGGTTACATTTACCCTCTGAAGGCGAATGGTCCAGGTGACTTGCTATTGCAAGGTCCTGTCGTTTACAATTTTGACCCCTCAACGGGGGAAGCAGAACACGTGTTCACCTTTGAAACGGAACTGGTCTTTTCGAACGCCCTTTCTTTTGGTGGGACAAAAGCCTACTTCCAGATTGGCGAGTTGTTTGTCGATTTGGTGCAAGCCGATCTGAGCTTACCAGTAGATCAATGGCAAGAATCGCTGACGGTCATTGATGAACTCAGTGTGATTGATTTAGGAATCGGAATGTCTTTGGGGCCAGATGGTAGAATCTATCAAGAAGAAACTTTTGGAGGATGGCTCTCAATTATTGAAAATCCTGATGCGCCAGCGAATGAAGTCATCTTCAATGACAATGCGGAGTTCATTGAAGGAACAGTGAACGGACTTGCCAACTTCCACCACGGGTATATCTACGGACCCCAGTTATTTGTCGAAGGGGAAGAAACGGTATGTGCCGGTGTGACCGAAAGCTACAATGTATTCGCCCCTGACTGCGTCACCTCTCCAATTACTTGGAGCATTGAAGGGGATGCATCCTTTATGGAAACAGCACCAGGTGTGGTGGATGTCACATTCAATAGCGAAGGAGAAATTGCCTTGGTGGCTGAAGTAGAGCTGTTCTGCGGCGCCATTATTGACACTACCTACATCTCGGTGGGAGCCGCGATTGATCTTGATTTAGGACCTGATATGTCGTTGTGTGCTGATGGAAGTACCGTAACGCTTGACGCCGGACCAGGATTCGAAAGCTATGAGTGGCAAGATGGAAGTGAGGAACAAACCTTCGAAGTGACCACCACTGGAATCTACACGTGTACTGTTTCCAATGGTGTTTGTGAGGTCACTGATGAAATTGCGTTTGAAGCCTTCATCGATCCGGTGATTGACCTTGGTCCAGACCAAGACATTTGCGAAGAAGCCATCGTACTCAACGCGGGCAATGATTTCCTCGACTACGTCTGGCAAGACGGTTGGACCGGTCCGACCTATACAGTTTACGAAGCTGGAACCTACTGGGTGACCACCAGCACGCCATGTTTCGCAACAGACACGGTGGTGGTGACAGACTGTGGTATCATCATAAACAGCATCGGAGAACAACTTGCGTCGCTAGACCTTCTTTCTCCGAACCCTGTATCACAGCACCTCAACGTAAGCCTAGGCACCCCTGCAGACTTCATCCGCATTCACGACACCCAAGGGCGATTGGTGTTTGAGGAATCAGTCAATTCAAGAACACAACTAACAGTTGATTTGGCAGCCCTGGCTCCGGGAATTTATTCAGTCACGATCGGTGATGGAGAAGAGCGGAGAGTGCATCGCGTGGTGAAAGAATAAGGGATAGTAAATAATGATTAATAAATAATGAATTGGGGTGTTTTGTAGGGACACCCTTTTTCTTTTCAGTCACTGTCAAACTGATCATCCTATCCGCCAGAGGCGGCCTAACCATGCTATCCGCCAAAGGCGGCCTAACCATACTAATCAAACTATCTCCTAGTTGTTGAATCCCCCTAACCTCTTGATTCAACGAATGTTAAATTTCTCTATTCCTACAAAGTGTACGAAAGACAATTAATACTTTTGTCTCCGAAAACTGAAAGATATGCGTGCCGACTAACGTGTCGGGCGCGCAATTTGACACTTACACCCTACGGCAAAAAGTATGATTGTAAACTCTGCTCAACTTCTCTTAGCGGCGATTAGTCCACTGGAGACGATCTTGGCTGTCATTGTTGGCATAATGACAGTAAGCTTAGTGGTTTTAATACTTCAATTAAAGAAGGTAAAAGCTGCTCAGCAACAACATTCAATTTCTGATGATGATTGGTCGATTGACCCGATGATCATTCATGAAACAACCATTGCGGAATTGGTCACGAGCCTTTCGCATGAATTGAATAATCCTTTTCATCTAATTCAAGCAGGTTATGACCTGCTGCATCGCGATGATTCAGATGATGACACACGTGCCCTGGCATGGAAGGCCATTCACCAAGGCATCGTGGATGGAAAGAAGGTGCTTCACACCATTCAAGCATCACGTAGTTCGCTTGGGAAGTCTTTGTTGACAAAGAATGACCCGTCGCGCATTGTATCTAAAGCAATTCAAAACGCATTTACACTGATTTCTTCGAAGTCAGTGAATGTCATTCAGGAATACGCCAGCGACGAACACATCATTTGCAATCCCGAACAGACTGCGGTGGCGTTGGCTGAATTAATCAAGAACGCAGTGGAAGCTTCGGAAGTCAATGCAACCATCGTTTTGCGTTACGAGATCCTCAACGATGCGCACGTATTCACCGTTCGCGACAATGGAGATGGCATGACCGATGAAGTACGAAAGCAAATCTTCCGTCCTTTCTTCACCACCAAACAAGGACATTTGGGCCTCGGGCTATCCAAGTCTAAAACCCTTGCCAACCTTCACAAAGGGACGGTTGGCCTGAAAGAAACCTCACTCGGAGGCACCACTTTGTTGCTTTCAATTCCAAGATTGTCAATGAATTGATACAGTTGTAATTAACTGGCGGTTATATTTGCGTCGCTCAACAACCACAATTGAAGCTGCGCATACTGTACATTGAAGATGAAGAGACCAACCGTCTCATCGTCAAAGCGGCCCTTCGTCGCGACTACGATGTTGAAACGGTGGGATCTATCGCCCAGGCGAAATCAGTCATGGGTCAAGGCGATGTACACCTCGTTATTTCCGATTTCATATTACAAAAAGAGCTCGGTTTAGATTTTATCAAAGAGCTCAAATCAACTCATCCAGACATCCCCGTCATCCTCCTCAGCGGCTACATGGACCCCGTAGTCATCCCAGAACTCATCGAGAAAGGACATGTGGATTACTTCATTCCTAAACCTTATCAGATGGAGGAGTTGGAGGCGATGGTGAAGGTGGCGCTTAATTAGAAATCTAATTAATGAATGCCATGGATTCAGCGCATTCCTAGTATATGGTGCATGAATCCCGAATTACGGGACAGGTGCACCGCTAAAGGACCGGAGGAATAATAAATAATGATTAGTAAATAATGAATAATAAACTGAGTGTGAGTATCAAGTTGCGGCCTACAGCATACCGCCTACAGCTTACAGGATGTTTACCTCACGCTCCAATTTCACCCCAAATTTCTCCTCCACATCCTTCAAAACTGGAGGAATAATAAATAATGATTAGTAATTAATGAATAATGAAATAGGTTCAATAGTTCAGGTAGACTACGAACTAACGCCTAAAGCCTATAGCCTAACGCCTAGTCAGAGCCTAGAGGATGTTAACCTCACGCTCAAGCTTCACCCCAAACTTCTCCTCCACATCCTTCAATATCCGCTTGCTCAGGTCGAAGATCTCTCTTCCGTGTGCGTTGCCGTGGTTGACGAGGACGAGGGCTTGACGGTCATGAACGCCGAAGTCGCCTTCGCGGAAACCTTTCCAGCCGCTTTGGTCGATGAGCCAGCCAGCGGCGAGTTTGACTTTTCCTTTTGGGGCAGGGTAGTTCGGGAGCTCTGGATGCTCTTCCGCGATAGCGTTAAAGGTATCTTGATCAACCACCGGATTCTTGAAGAAAGAACCTGCGTTCCCAATTTCTTTCGGATCTGGAAGTTTGCTTTGGCGAATGGCGATCACCGCATCGGCCACGGCACGAAGGGAAAGATCACTCACGCCTTGCTTCTCTAGTTCTTGTTGGATGGCACCGTAACTGGTGTTGAAATCAGGCTTCTTGCGCAACTTGTACTGCACGTAGCAAATGACATATTGCCCCTTAAACTTCCGCTTGAATACACTTTCGCGGTACCCGAACTGGCAGTCGCGCTTGTCAAACTGATGGAGTTCGCCGGTAGGCAAATGCACTGCAATCAAATGGTCAAAGACCGATTCAATCTCGATCCCATAAGCCCCAATATTCTGCATCGGACTAGCACCCACCATCCCCGGAATCAAAGCCAGGTTCTCAACCCCAGCCCATCCTTCAGAAATGCACTTCTCCACAAAGTCATGCCACACCTCACCCGCACCCGCGCGGACATAAAAGTGGTGGTCATCTTCCCCCACCAAATCAATCCCAGTAATGCGATTCAGCAGCACCAATCCACGCACATCCTTCGTAAACAACACATTGCTACCACCCCCAAGAATGGTCAACTTCAACTGCTCCGCAGTCGCATGCTCAGAAAGCTCAATAACGTCTTCGATGGTTCCAGCCTCAGCCAAAAACTCGGCCGTCGCAGAAGTACCAAACGTATGAAAAGGCTGAAGGTCGTGGGATGGTTTGATTTTGGGCATACACAAATGTACTCTCTAAACTATAATCGATAAACTATAAACGATAATCTATAACTCCTATACTGGCTCAAAGCGCACCTCCCCTTTGCAAAAGGGGAGGCCGGGAGGGGTCTAAATCCTGCTCTTCAACTCCTTCACCATCCCCTCAAACTCCTCCTCACTCATCCGCTCATACCTCTCCACATCCTCAATCAAATCCATAATCATATTGCGCTCAGGCAGAATCTTGGCCTCCAGGGTATATACCGTGTAGCGTGAACCTATTCGTTGGTATTCTGTCATATGAGTATGACTGTCGACCCGGTAAAAGGAGTTGCCTCCTTTGAGTTGGCAGAAGATGGGGAACTGAATTTCGCTCACAGCGTGTAATTTTGCCAAAGATGGAGAATAAGCATTGGATAAACGGCACGAAGTTGTCACAAGACCGCAACTGGCAGGAAGCGCTGGTAGCTTTCGATCAAGCGATGAAAGAAGTGGGTGATCATCCTGACCTCATTCATGATCGCGCAGTAGCCCTGTTTAACCTTGACCGCAAGCATGAAGCAATTGCAGAACTGGACAAGGCACAGCTACTACAGCCCGACTACAGCTACCGCTACTCTTCGCGCGCTTTTATGAAGGCAGCGATGAAGGATGTGCAAGGGGCCTTGGAAGATTACAAGAAGGCCATCGAGCTGGATCCGGAAGATGCTATTGCTTTGAATAACCTTGGCTTGCTGGAAGAACAAATGGGCTACTTCAAAGAAGCACAAGACCGCTACAAGGTGGCCGATGAGCTGATGGGGATTCTCAATGAGAATAACATTGATCCGGCGGATGTCGCGAAAGGTAGGGATCGGGCTGAGGATGAGAGTCCGGAGAGGAAAACACTGAGAGAGTTAGAATCAAAGGAAGAATTAGAATCAGAATTAGAATTAGAAGGAGAATCAGAATTGGAGGATGAGGGCTCGATTTTGAAAGAGGCGGGATCCGTATTTAGATCACGTAGTTCATTGAAGGAATTCTTCCGATTCATCAGGAACGGGTTTAAATTAGACGACCCGAACCAGGATGAACGTGAATAGCTTCATACAAGACCTTGCAGATCACATTATAGAAAAACACGAGGGCCGCTTTGCGCAGTTGGCCGTTGTGTTGCCAGGTAAACGTTCGGGGCAATTCCTGATTAGAGCGATTAAAGAACGCAGCGGACATATCGGTTGGCTGCCGCAGATTATTACCCTTTCGGAACTGTTTGAACGGATGAGTGGGAAGACCCGCTTAGATTCCATGGACTTGGTTTTCGAACTCTTTTTGGTTTGGCGAAAGCACTTTAATACCGGAGAGAAGTTTATCGATTTCCTGCAGTGGGGAAGTACCGTGTTGGCTGACTTTAATGAGGTGGATCATCACCTGTTAGATGCACAGCAAGTGTACCGGAACCTGAAGGCGTATAAAGACCTGGATGATTGGAGTTTTGGTGAAGACGAAGAGTTATGGTCGAAAGAGCAGAAAGACTTTGCCAACTTCTGGGGGAAGCTGCTTCCCTTGTATGAGGCCTTTGCGGCGCATCAAGAAAAAGAAGGACGTTTTCAAGGGGGTAAGGTAGCTCGAGCAGTGGCTAAAGATCCGATTACTCCGCTCGCTGCGCTCGGAATTGATCACGTGATATTTGCTGGCTTGAATGCTTTAACGCCAGCAGAACAAGCGGTGATCAAACGCCTGGAACAAACCGATCGAGCGACGGTGGTCTTTGATGCGGATGATTACTTCGTCCGCAAAGAACGATTGGAGGCCGGACATTTCATTCGCGAAATGGATTTCCTAGGGAATGCGCAGAGCTTGCCTTCGAACATGCTTCAGCGGCTCCATAACATCCACCTAGTTTCATGTAGTACGACCATTGCGCAGATGCAATACGTACATGGGGCCTTGGAGAAACTTGACCCAACGAAGGCATTGAATACTGCCGTAGTGTTACCTGATAATAGTGTCTTGCCACCACTGCTGCATGCCGTTCCTGAGAACTACAACGGCATCAACGTGACCATGGGTAAGTCGTTGTCGCACACGCCCTATAAAAGCCTCTTGCACGCCTTCTTCCGCATCTTCGATATGCGCGGACCGAAGATTCGTCACCAAGCATTTACGAACTTGTTGCTGCACCCTTACCTCGGGGGTGGACAAACACCAGCATCCAAAATATTCCGCTCCATTCATCAGCAAATGGTGCGACATAACCGGGTCTTCGTCGGTCGAGAAGATCTGGCGACATGGAATTCGGGTAAGCCCGCAGATCATGCCGGAGTGACCGGTGTCTTGATCGATCTCTATGCGGCAGTGAAGACGCGAACACCGCAAGACTTAGTGCAGTCGTTGAAGACCTTACTGAAGGTCGTTCGTCCGGTTTTGAAAGAAGACGAGGCACGCAGTGAAGCCTTCCAGCGCTGGCGCATATTGAATGATTTGCTGCAGCGTTTAGATCGATTAATGCAGCGCTATCCTGTGATTGAAGATGTACGGGAGCTGGAGCGCATCACCATGAAATTGTTCTCGCGATTGCAGGTTGACTTGATTGGTGAACCCCTAACGGGTTTACAGATCATGGGGTTATTGGAGTCGCGTGCGCTTGACTTCGAACGGGTCTTTATTCTGAATGCAAACGAAGGCATTTTGCCAAAGCAGCAAATGCATGAGAGCTTCTTACCGGCAGAGATCAGAGCAGGTTATGGCCTTCCGAACTCGCATGAACGTGACGCCATCTTCGCCTACTATTTCTACCGCCTCCTGCAACGAGCAAGCGAAGTGCATGTACTGTACAACGGACATGGATCTGACCACAAAGTGGGAGAGAAAAGCCGTTACGTTCAGCAACTCGAAACCTCTGAGACCATTGCGCAGTCAGAGATACAAGTCCACCAGCACCAACTCATGGCAGCCGCGCCGAAAGGCGCACCGCAAGTAGCACCTATCACTGCAAGCGAATGGACAGAGGAACGCTGGCAAGCCCTTCTTGATAAAGGACTTTCACCATCAGCCATTAACAAATGGACGCAATGCACGGCAGACTTTTTCTACCGTTACATCTTAGGACTGCGTGAGCAAGACGAGGTAGAAGAATCTATGGAGGCGAACACCTTGGGAACGCTGGTCCATGAAATTCTAGAGCGCGGTTATGAGCATCTGAAGGGCAGGGTCATTCACGCCTCAGACATTGAAGCTTTGAAGCCACGTCTCGATACCCTCTTAGATGAAGCCATCGAAAAACACTACAGTCGGGAGTTGACCACCAGCGGTTTGAATTACCTCTCAAAGTCTGTCGTTAGAAGATATGTCCGCAAGCTCATAGACAACGAGATCGCCAGTTTGAAAGACAATCAAATCGAAATCAAAGACCTCGAAGGTGACCTCACCCAATCCCTCTCACCCGGAGTCACCATCTTCGGAAAAGCCGACCGCATTGACCGCTTCAATGGAACCTTGCGCGTAGTTGACTACAAAAGCGGAAAGGTGACCCAACCCGAGCTTTCCCTCCGCGGCCAATGGCAAGAACAACTCATGAAGGGCGACAAAGGCAAAGCCTTACAAACCATGATCTACGCCTGGCTTGCCTTCAACAAATACGGAGAAAACGCCATGGCCGGCATCCTCTCCTCCCGCAGTCACAGCTCCGGTTTCCTCTCGGTAGTCAACAACAAGAAGGAACTGATTATGGACCAAGCTCTGGCAGAAAGCATGGAAGCCTGGCTTCAAGGCCTCATCTCAGATATGGGGCTGGGGGTTCGTCCTGCGGTGCATGAGGAGAAGGCGAAGTATTGTGAGTACTGCCTCGTCATGGAAGGGTGAGGCGGTGCGTAGTTCGTGGTTTGTGGGTTTTTTGTCGAGAGACGAGGGTCTAGGGTCTAGGGTTTATGGGGTGCGACGCATGATCTGGACGGATTTCATCCGTCCCTACAACAGCAACCCTGGGGAAAGAAGAGGCGCCTACCGGCGCCACAAATTAACCCTGCATCACATAGATTGCCCCCACAATATCCCGTAGGGATTCTACCTCGTTGCCTAAAGATTAGGCAGAAAACCCAGTGCCCCAGAGGGGTTCTATAGAAATCAATGGGTTTCATATGCCCTACCACCCCATTCCTCCTACCATTGAACATTCCCCCATTTCCTGTTGTCTTACCAAGGATGGGCCTTTATTGGTAGTTGTTGCTACAGGTAAATGCGCTTCCTTTCGACATAGAAAACCACCTGCAATGAAACAGTTTTTACTATTCTCTACGTTTTTCCTTCTTTCAAGTCTAATCATCGCCCAAGATTGGGAATTTGTCGCGCCGCTTCCTGGTGGGACTTCGGATGCACGACACCATCCAGTGACCTTCTCTATTGATGGAATAGGATACCTTCTTACTGGAACAGTCGGAACCACTCCTTCGAATGACTTTATGCGCTATGACCCTGTAAGCGATACGTGGGAGGCTCTGCCTGATTTCCCAGGTGCAGCGAGAAGTTTCTCGTACGGAACAAGTAGAGGAACCAAAGCTTATGTCGGTTTTGGAGGGATTACAGGACAGGCATTCAACGACCTCTGGGAGTACGATTCGGAAACGGAAACATGGACGGAGCTTTCAAGTTGTCCGTGCGATGGTCGTTACCACCCTACGTTTATTCAACTAGACGGAAAGATCTTCATGGGTCAAGGAAACAACGATACCAATCTCGACGATTGGTGGGAGTACGATATTGCTACTGATTCATGGTCTCAAAAAGACGATCTCCCTGGACCGCCACGTCATCACCCTTTTTACTTCGGAGTGAACGGTAAAGCGTACACTGGTCTTGGACATGGAAATAGCATCAACGGTGTCTTGCAGATTTACACAGACTGGTACGAGTATGATCCAGCAACGGAGCAATGGACACAGCTCAACGACTTCCCAGGAGAGGCGCGCGTAGCCGGAACGCAATTTGACTTTGAAGGCAAAGGGTACATCCTGAGCGGAGATGGAGATGATCACTCCTTTATGGAAGAAGGCGAGTTTTGGGAATACGACACCAGTAGCGATTCATGGACTCAACTACCATCGCACCCTGGAAACAGCAGTCGATGGGCACCAGGAAGCTTTGTGATCGACGAGTACGTGTATTTCACCTGCGGTGAAAGCATTGACCAATTGGAGCACGACATGATGCGCTTCCCGTTGAATCAAATTGTGAGCGTTGAGAATGCGCAGAACGAGCAAGACATCAAGTTCTACCCTAACCCTGCAAACAGCGTCATCACCATTCAAAACAACCTACAGGATTTCACAGACATCCGATTGGTCAGCAGCTATGGCCAGATCGTAGACAATGTGGTCAGTAACCAACTGAATGTAGCAGACCTTCCGAATGGATTGTATTTCCTACAATTCTCTAAGGGTGAAACCGTGAGCACTCAGAAGGTGGTTATTTCGCATTAAGGCAGGGCTTGCCAATCGAAGGTTGGTTGGGGTAGGTGTTGTTGATTTATTGGAGGATTCATGTTTTTGGTGGACGGATTTCATCCGTCCCTACCACTTCATTTCTAGGGGGAGAGGAGACGCCTACAGCGCCACAAAATCACCCTGGAATACATAGAATTCCCCTCCATATCCCGTAGGGATTCCACCTTGTTGCTTGAAGATTAAGGTGAGAACCCAGTACCCCAGAGGGGTTCAATAGATGCACCTGTCTGCGGTCTCTATTTGTGTTCATAAATTGAAAGAAATGGAGGCAACGAGCTGTTAAGCCTCCAAAAAAGGAAAATTTGATTTTCTATCTCAGGCTGACCTCAAGCATGGTTAAGTGAATATCAAGGATTATCCAAAATTTCGAACCAACGTTGGTAGTCATTCAAGCATACACTTATTCCCTCTCCTTCATGAACGACTTTCCCATTGAATTCTACACTTGAATCATCAACTCCTGAGACTTCGATGATTTCTAGATCCAGGAAAAATTCAAATCTTTCACCCCACTTGAAATGATTGTGCTGCACTTCTCTCTTCTCATCCACTCTACATTTCAAATAGACCAAATCGTCTCTAATTTGAGGCAATCTATTATCTATGGTCTGAACATCCTTTGTCTGCGATAATGGCCATACAAAAATGGCTATGTCTCCAATTGTAGCACGCTCAAAATTACTTTTTGCCATATCATAGAGTAGCTTATCCATATAATCTCTATGACCCTGCACTCGTTTAAGCTCGTCTTCTTTGATCTCCTCCCATTCTCTCTGGAACTGAGCGAAACAAAGATCAAAATCATCACATTCTATAGCAATCAAATACAAGACTAACACTCTCACAGAGTGATAATCAAGTTTATCATTAACGTCTGTAATTGACTGGGAAAAGTCAATGTCCCTGAAATGACATTGATCAAACGAAACGTCAAGAAATTTGGACGCACACTGAACAGACTCACATTGCTTCAACCGATCAATTTCTTCCTGTGTCATCTGGCCTTTGACCGAAGATAGCATCACCTGATAATCATCTACCTCTGTTTGACATGATGTTAACTGAATCAAAATGAGCAAAAACAAAGGCCAAGAAAACGGTCTCATGTATTTTTCATCGTTTGTATTATTAGATAGATATCTTTACTTCTGTTAGAACAAAGCAATGTCATTCAAATCACAAGGGACCTAACTATGTCTAATTAGTGGATCCCCATGTTTATTGAGGACTAAATATGTGAACATGACTTGTCTCAAACCAAATTCCTTGGCATTTGGGCTGAAATCAGACTTTCCTTAGGAGAATTAGAAATTCAAAAACGTGTACGTTCCATCATTACATTTTATTAGAAAGGTTATTATTCTTTACCTAATCGTCTTTTCGAACTCTTCAATATGGTCGAAAAGACTTTTCAATGTCTCTCTATCGTAATTCTCCCGGAGCATTGTTTGGAATAAAACATCAATCTCTTCGAATGACATGTTTTCTGGCCATAACATGAGGATTTCTTTTTCCACTTTTTGGTTGCTGTAAATGCAATGAGTTTCGTCCAGTATACTCTTTTCCAACTTTCCTCTATGGTTTATTTGAAAACTGATAACCACTGAGAAACCACAATCACATTGAGAGCTCACTGAAATATTGAATTCACCAAAGTCATTCAATTGGATTTCAATTTTCCCATCATCATAAGGGAATTGAATGAATTTAACATGAAAGTCGTCTACACCTACGCTACCGCCAAATCTCTTATAATCCTCTGGTTTGGTTTCCTTGATTATTGAAACATCCACATCTCGCTCAGTTGAGTACATATCGATGTAATAACCGTCACCGTCGTCCATCAACTTCGCTATATTAAAAGTGGTATCTATTCTATTAGAGTATATATACCTCTCAATTCGAATTGAATCCACCCCACATAATTGACTAGATTCTGAGTCAATTATTTCTGTCAACTCCCCATTTCTATATTTCGCAAAGAACGATCTAAGTTTCAAATACTGGACTTCCCGCTTGTCATTGCTAAACTTCACTGCTCCAATCGTGTCAAATTCGGTGATAATGAAATATTCGTAGAGACATCTGGACCCTTCGGCTCCCCGTTTCTGGACAGTAGGTTCAATACTTTTCAGAATAAACTCTTCAACTTGAATTCCTATATAGCTTTCAAGCTTAATAAGCTCATTATCAACTATTGTGTTTAGGCTAGAACTTGCATTCAGTCTGAAAAAAGAACAACATGTGAAGACTATTATCGAAATCGTGCTCCTATTTATCATCATGAAATAAGCTATTGTTAGTTTCGGGATTGTGTCGAAAATTCACCCTTCGATATTTCATTCGTAATTAATGATGCTGAAGAAAACAGGAAAGTATGATAGACAAATCTACCGCAGTAACTCGAAAAACATTCACCTCGAAGTTCAATACAAAATAGTGATCTGTAGTCATACTTCCAGAAAGAATGATGAAATCGACGATTTCGGACATACTATTTGTATCGATACCTATGCGTACGGTGGTCAGTGGCTGACTTGTTTGAACGTAGAAACAAGAGAATTTGTCAAGGCAAGCGAAAAGGGTGAGATTTTAGAAGGACATCTATGAATGGAGATAAGGTAAACCTGGATGAACTAACCTCAAAATGGATCGCTTACCAGGCGTCTAGTGACCCAAATCTCCATTGGGCCATTTTCGCATTTGATGATTTAACCTATAACGAGCCCCACTCGGCATGGGAAGCCATCAAGATGACTTTCGAGAAAGCGAGAACTGCAGAGGAAATTGTGGGTATGATCGCAGCGGGTCCTTTGGAGAACTTATTGACGAATCACGGCGAAATGATGTTTAGCCTTGTTGCAGAATACACCAAAGCGAACCCAAATTTCAAAAATTGTCTTCGAGGAGTTTGGCTTGAAAAATCAAACACCGTTTATGAGAAATTCCAGCGTTTAGCTGGAAAGCCTGAGTTCTGATAAACGTAGAAAACGAAACCACAATTGTGAAATCAGAATTCCCAAACACCATTGTGAAACCACATTCCTCAAACGCAATTGTGAACATAGAATCTAAAAACATGATTGTGAACACGCATTCCCCGAATGCCATTGTGAACATGGAACTCGAAAACACCATTGTGAACAAAGGGGGGCGTGGTCCGTGGTCCGTGGTCCGTGGTCCGTGGTCCGGAAGAATAATAAATAATGAATTTGAATAGTAAATGATGAATTGAAGGTGCCGCCCGAGAGTTTACCATTCAGAATTCATTATTTATTAATCATTATTCGAAGGGGTTCGTGGTTCGTAGATTAGCTTTTTCTTTCATTCTCCCTCTAATTCTCATTCTTCCTCTTCCTCTCCCGTTCACCACTCAGTTTATATATAGGCAAATCCCAACCCCTCAGGAAGTTAGTCGGGTAAAAAGCCCGTTTCGTCTAATACTGAGTGAACAATTATGCATAACTAATAGTCTTGCATACCTTGCTGGTGTCTTCTGAAAGGAGATGCACTTAACACACTTGAACTCGAGTCGTAAGACTCACCATTAACACATTGTACTATGAGACGAAAAATCTCAGACCATTCTGCGCGTACCTTCAAATGGGTGCGAGAGCAATACCAGATGAACCTCCGCCAATTTTCGATAGCCACGGGCATTTCTGTTGGAATGTTGAGCATGATTGAAAAAGGAAAACGACGACCCGGAGGTATCACCATCCTTAAGCTTCAGGAATTTACGGGTCAACTGATTTGTGATTTGCGCTATGCCGCGAAGTGCGCCTTTGACGGAGTGGAAGGCTTGACCGTGGAGCTGATCTATTACCCGAATGAACAGTGAATGGATCATAGTGCCTTGCCTTGAGAAGGAAAAAATTCAAAACAGACAATAGAACATCTCGGTCGTCGAACGACCGACGCCGAAAGAAAATCCGAAAACCCCGGAATCGGAATCACCTCACTGACGAGTGGCGTGATAGAGACCTTATGCATGCTTGTCTCTCAGGGGATAACATAAAAATAGAACGAAAAATGAAAGAGTTATCAAATTTTAATGCAGACGATCTAGGGTACTTGAAAATACGCTGGACCGGAGATATCGAGGATCTACGAACGCAAGTCGCCAAAGACACTAAGCGTCTTGATCGTAGAATCGCCTCGACTGAAAATGATACCGATGAATTGTCAGAACTCGAACTTCAACTGGAGCAGGCTCAGACCGACCTTCAGGAGATGATTGATGCCGGACTATCATCTGGAATCATAGATCGAAAGACAGCTGAAGTGGCTGAACTGGAACAAGAGGTAGAGGAGGAGCGCCTGGCACCAACCGGCATTACTCCCCGTGAAGCTCAGCAGCAGCTACGCGCCATCGCCGCAGTAGAAATGGAGATCGGCTACCTCGAAGCAAAGATCGTAGAGATCGATTCGATCTTGGCTAACGCTGCATAATCAATCAAATGTATCACCTCATGAATAAATCAAGGTGTTAAGTGGAAGGGCTACCGGTTTCGGTAGCCCTTTTTTGGTCCATGATAATTTCAGTCACATTCTTGATTCACAAATTCTTTGAGAATGCATTGTGAAACGGCGATTCTGAAATGCAATTGTGAACATAGAACCCAGAAACACCATTGTGAACACGCATTTCTCGAATGTCATTGTGAACATGGGTCATTAAAATACGATTGTGAACACGCACTTCGCGAATGCAATTGTGAACATGGAATCTGAAAACACGATTGTGAACATAAATTCGTCTGCTTTTTGACGTTCACAAATATGCGCAACATTGATGTTTTAGTTTTCTAGTTCGAACACCCTTCTTATTTAGAGCGGCTGCAATAATTGTAGTTCAGAGCCTTCAGGTGATAGTTTGACCCACTGCCAACTTGGGAGGTTGTTATTCAATCACAATAATCTAGCCTTTGTGGAAAGTACTTATTGTATTGTTCCAAGTCTCCTTCTTCTCGAAGAAGTTCAAAATAAATGCAAGCGGAGTCACGCTGTGCAATAACATCGAAGGTAATCGCGAATGACAACAATAGTTCTGAATCACTCCATACTTTATTCCTATTAGGTCTATTCCAAATTCGTCTGAGATAGTAAAGAACACTATCAGCATCGTCATAGTAAACTTTCGATATTTCTAACTGCGTTGTTAAAAATGCCAAAGTATCCGGGTTACAGTTTAAATTCAATTTTTGATTTAAGCTTACAACATCCTGATAATTCTTTGCTTCACAGGCACTGCTCAAAGATAGACGCAACTCATTGCAGTGATATCGATTCGAAACCTCACTTCTTGGCTTCGAAGATGGATTCGTCATGAATTTTCCTTCCTCATTTTCAGAACAAGAGATTAAAATCAACAACATTATTGTTCTAAAATACCATGTCATGACTTAGGTAGTACGTAACACGTTGTGCTATTGAAATTGTGAATTAAAAAAGGCAAAAAGGGGTCGTGCACTTCATTGGTGGTCAGTATCTTAAAGGTGCTAAAATCAATAAAACAAGACCCATGCACGACCTGAGAGCAATGTACGAAAAGACCCTTGAGATAGCACAGGAAGTTTTCAATGAAGACGTAAATGAGCGAGGAGATTTCAACTTCAAGCCCAGACCCTCGAAGATGACAGACCTACAAGTGATTGCATTGGCAGTATCATCCGAGTCTGCATGTATCGACAGCGAAAACCTGTTGTTCAGTAAGTTGCGAACAGATTTTAAAAGTCGATTTCCAGAGCTCATAGACCGAAGTAGGTTCAATAGAAGGAGAAGGTTGTTACAACCATTCATTGTGGAGTTAACTAAGCGGATGTCAATGACGATGGGCGTTTCATCCGATATTAGTATCGTGGACTCTATGCCTTGTCCAATTGTAAAGAATAGCCGTGAACGAAGTTTTAGGATCTGCAAAGAAGACCCGGTCAATGCCCCTAGGAAGGGGTTTTCTGCCGTTGATCAACGCTATTATATAGGCTACAGACTCCACTTATTAACCAACGAGCACGGGGTGTTCCAAGATATGCTGGTCACTCCTGCTAACGTTCACGATATCAACTTTTTAAAAGATCTAGCACCTGAAGAATATTGTCGAGACAAAACCATTCTTGGAGACCGTGGATATATCTCGAAGCAAGTTCAGACCGATTTATTTACCCAGTACGAGATCAAGCTGGAGGTACCTTACAAATCGAATCAAAGGGAGAAAATTCCCATAAATCCTGAGAACGGCAAAAAACGAAGACGGATAGAAGTACAGTTCGCTCAACTTTGTGATCAATTTAGGATCAAGCTCAACTACGCCAAGACCTTTGGAGGGTTTTTGGTTCGAATGGCATCAAAACTAGCGGCAATTGCTGTGCTTCAGAAAATTAACATCGAAAAAGGAAGGCCGCTAAACCACATTAAGCACGCCTGGAGTTAATAGCACAACGCGTTAAAATATGTATAATTATGATTAATCAAATAATATCGTTCTCGATAAAAAATAAGCTGGTCATTGGTTTGCTCACCCTTGCTCTCATCATTGGGGGAATATGGAGCATGACCAAAGTTCCGCTCGATGCCGTACCAGATATAACGAATAACCAGGTACAGGTCATCACGCAAGCACCCAATTTGGGTACGGAGGATATTGAGCAATTTGTCACCTATCCGGTAGAAGTCGCAATGGCCAACCTTCCGGGTGTAATAGAAATCCGTTCTGTTTCCCGCTTCGGGCTATCGGTAGTGACCATTGTCTTTGAAGACGACTTGGGAACCTACCTCCCCCGGCAATTAGTAGCCGAAAAACTCACCGAAGTAAAAGATGCAATACCACAAGGTTTCGGAGAACCTTCAATGGGGCCAATATCTACCGGGTTGGGTGAAATATATCAATATACGCTGGAAGTTGATTCTGCTTACCAAAACCAGTATTCATCCTCAGACTTGCGAACGATGCAAGATTGGATTGTACGCAGGCAGATGGCAATGGTTCCTGGTGTGGTAGAAGTCAATGCCTTTGGCGGAAATATAAAACAATACGAAGTGGCTGTTGATCCAGATGAGCTCAAAGCCATTGGCTTGACCATTTCGGATATTTTCAATGCACTGGAAAAGAATAATCAGAACACGGGTGGTGCTTACATTGAAAAAGACCACTATGCCAACTTCATCAGAGGTGAAGGACTGGCACGAAGTTTAAAAGACATTGAAAATATTGTTGTTACCAATGTTAACGGACTTCCAATCACTATAAAAGATGTAGCAAAGGTACAATTTGGTAAAGCTGTAAGATATGGTGCTTTTACCAAAGACGGAAAAGGTGAAGCTGTTGGAGGTATGATTCTAATGTTGAAGGGAGCCAATTCCAATGATGTGATTCAGGATGTTAAACAACGTATTTCAGAAATTCAGAAATCATTACCCCAAGGCGTAACAATAGAACCATTTCTCGATAGGAGTTCGCTCATTGCTAAAACCACAAGTACTGTTAGTCAAAACCTGATGGAAGGAGCTGTGATTGTCATTTTTGTACTGGTTTTTCTACTCGGTAACTGGAGAGGTGGATTGATTGTAGCCTCTACCATCCCACTATCCCTATTGTTTGCTTTCATACTGATGAATGTTTTTGATGTTTGGGCGAACCTGATGAGCCTGGGAGCTATCGACTTCGGAATCATTGTAGATGGAGCGGTCATTATTGTGGAAGGAACCGTATTCCTGCTCCATGACAAAGTCTTAAAGAAACAAAATATCACTGCAAAAGTCAGGAACGAAGTAGCTTATTCTGCTTCCAGCAAGATGATGAACTCGGCATTTTTCGGGCAGCTCATTATCCTGATTGTCTTTATCCCCATTTTGGCATTACAAGGTGTAGAGGGCAAAATGTTCCAACCAATGGCACTTACTTTCATGTTTGCCATGATTGGGGTGATGATTCTATGCCTCACCTATGTTCCAATGATGTCTGCATGGTTTATTAGAATGAACCCTAAAAACAAATTATCATGGGGAGACCGTTTTGTCATTTGGTTAGAAAATATCTATGAATCCACATTGGGTCGGGCATTGAGAGGAGCAAAATGGGTCATTGTTTCAGCAGTGCTATTGCTCGGCTTGGCTACCTTCACTTTCACCCGTATGGGCGGAGAGTTTATCCCACAATTAGATGAAGGCGATATTGCTTTTCACGTAATTTTAAAGCCGGGCAGCTCTCTGTCAGAATCCATTGAAACGGCAACAAAAATCGAAGGTATTCTACTTGCTGAATTCCCGGAGGTCAAACACGCTATGACAAGGTTTGGAGTGGCAGATGTACCTACCGACCCCATGCCGATGGATATAGGAGACTGCTTTGTATTGTTGAAACCACAAGATGAATGGGTATCAGCAGAAAGCAAAGAAGAGTTGATAAAAAAAATGAAAGAAGCAGTTAGTACCGTGCCGGGAGTAAACTATGAGTTTACCCAACCCATTGAAATGCGATTTAATGAATTGCTCACAGGTGTTCGGGAAGACATTGCCGTGAAACTATTTGGTGAAGACCTAGATATTTTAGCTACAAAAGCGGAAGAAATGGGTAAAATTATTTCTACCGTTCAGGGTGTGGGTGATATGAAGGTTGAAGCTACCAGCGGACTTCCTCAAATGACCGTTCAATACAACCGTCATAAATTGGCACAATACGGTCTTCACGTTGAAGATTTAAATACCGTTGTTCAATCCGCTTTTTCCGGAGGGAAAGCGGGTGTCATTTTTGAAGGTGAAAAACGTTTTGACCTGATGATAAGATTGGACGAGCAACATCGTCAGAGTATTGACGACCTTAAAAATCTGTATGTCAATTTGCCCAACGGCTCTCAAATTCCGCTCAGAGAAGTAGCAGAAATAAGTTATCAACCCGGCCCTATGCAAATCAGCAGGGATAACACTAACCGCAGAACCTATGTGGGTATCAATGTAAGAGGCAGAGATGTAAAATCATTGGTGGAAGAAATTCAGCAAAAGCTCGATGCACAGCTCGATCTTCCTCCCGGCTACTACATCCGCTACGGTGGGGCCTTTGAAAACCTGGAACGGGCAAGTAAGCGATTACAAATAGTGGTTCCTATTGCATTAGGACTAATATTCCTGCTCATATTCTTCGCATTACGATCCTTTAAACAGTCCATGATGATATACATGGCCATTCCACTGGCTGCCATCGGAGGAATATTTTCCTTGTGGTTGAGAGACATGCCTTTTAGTATTTCCGCAGGCGTTGGGTTTATTGTACTGTTTGGTGTAGCCGTATTAAATGGTCTGGTACTTATTGGCGGATGGAATGAGTTAAAAGAAGAAGGTGTAAGTGATTTGAATGAACGCATTCGTTTAGGGGCGAAAAGGCGAATTAGACCAATTCTTCTTACAGCCCTCACCGATGTCTTGGGATTTTTACCAATGGCCATATCCACTTCTGCCGGAGCGGAAGTACAGCAGCCATTGGCAACGGTAGTAATTGGTGGAATGATAACAGCTACTTTACTTACACTTTTTGTGTTGCCAATATTATACCGTTGGGTTGAAAGTAGAAGTGCCAAAGTACATGTACCAAAGGCTCTATCCGCACTACTACTTGTTGGAGGTCTTTCTCTCTTTTCATCAGGTGAACTCAACGCACAAGATGTAAATGAAAAAACCATCACCACTTTAGATGAGGCTATAAAAACCGGATTATCCAATAATGGAAATGTACAGGTAGCTAAAACGAACATTGAATTACAGGAGCAAGGCAAAAAAGCAGCCTTCGATCCCGGTAAAACCAGCGTAGGTATTCAATACGGGCAGTACAACAGCTTTGAAACCGATTTTGGGTTTAACGTGAATCAGCAGTTCGACTTTCCTACCGTTTACACCAACCAACGCAAACTGGCTAAGGAAAAAACCGAAGGGAGCCACTTACAACTCTCAGTAACAGAGAAAAGCTTAAAACGGGACATTCGGCAAAGCTGGTATCAACTGGCTTACCTGAAAGAAAAAGAAAAATTGCTTTTGTATCAGGATAGCATTTATGGCAGGTTTTTACATGCAGCTACTATCCGTTACGAAACAGAAGCCACCAGCTACCTGGAAAAAGCGGCAGCTGAAACCAGGGTAATGGAAATCCAAAATGAACTGAAACTGATAGCTTCTGACATTCTTATTCAGGAAAAACAATTAAGGGTATTGCTGAACGATACCACCGGGTTAATATTTTCACCGGAACCTGTTGCAGAGAGGTATCTAATAAATATTCAAGATTCCACTCAACTGGCGAATAATCCATTATTGGCGTATGCGAAACAACAAATAGACATTGCCGGTGCAGAAAAAGCGGTACAATCTTCCAAAATGCTTCCTGGTTTGTCTTTGGGCTATTTTAATCAGTCGCTTATTGGGAGCCAAACGGCAAACGGCAATGTTGCCACAGGAACAGACCGGTTTAGCGGTGTACAGGCAGGCATATCCATACCACTGTTTTATGGATCTTACAAGGCAAACATCAAGTCTGCTAAACTCAAAGAACAAATGGCAGAAACGAATGCCAATTACTTTTCAACTGTCCTTCAGGGGCAGTATGAGCAGCAATTACAGGAAGTACTGAAATACCAAAGCAGCCTGAGTTATTACAAAGATCAGGCAGTTCCGCAAGCGGAACTAATCATTGGCAATGCACAAAAGAGCTTTGAAAACGGAGCCATTGATTATGTGGAATATTTCCAAAACCTCAATCAGGGATTGGAGCTAAAATTCAATTTCCTTAACACATTAAACGGGTACAATCAGGCTATTATCAACCTGGAATACCTCATTGGTCAATAACCTGTCTGCCGACAGGCAGGCATTAAAACGTAGAAAATTGAATTCAAAAATAAAGACATACATCCTGCTATTTGCAGCAAGTTTATTTCTGGCAGCCTGTGGAAATTCCGGGCACAACGAAGAAGGACATGAACACAAAAACGGTAAGGAATCCGAACACCATGAACACGGAGAAGGGCACGAAGAAGAAGTGCATTTCTCCGAGCAGCAATTCCAATCGCTGAATATGAAGGCGGATACCTTACCTATGCGAAACATTGTTTCATACATTGAAGCTAACGGACAACTGGAAGTACCACCGCAATACGAGGCTGCGGTTACGGCTATCATTGGAGCCAACATAACTGCTATTAAGGTAATAGAAGGTGATAAGGTAAACAAAGGACAGGTACTGGCTTATTTAAGCCATCCAGACCTGATAAAATTGCAAACAGATTATTCTAATAGTTGGAACCAGCTTCAGTACCTTGAAAAAGAATACCAAAGACAGAAAAAGCTGTACGAAGAAAAAGTGGGTTCCGGTAAAGAGTTTCAAAAAATTCAGGCCGATTACCAATCCATGAAAGGCAATGTTAAAGGCTATGAAGCACAGTTGAAGTTAATGGGGTTGAGCCTTGAGAAAATAAAACAGGGAGAGATTTACGAACAGGTTCCTGTTCCAAGTCCAATCAGCGGACATATCAGGTTGGTAGAAGTAAAAACCGGGCAATATGTTCAGCCTCAAACTGAGATGTTTGAAATCGTCAACATCGGTCACATACATGCTGATTTGATGGTATTTGAGAAAGACATGCACAAAGTAAAAGAAGGGCAAAAAGTTAAATTCACCATAGAATCATTACCAGATAAAGAGTTGGAAGCTACCATATATGCAGTAGGAAAATCCTTTGAGCAAGACCCGAAAGCCATTCATATTCATGCAGAAATTGAAAATAAGGAAGGTTTGCTGATTCCGGGCATGTACATCAGGGGGCGGATAATGACAGAAGATGTTGAGAGCTATGCTTTGCCTGAAGCTGCGGTGGTTCGTGAGGGGGAAAAGTATTTCATTTTCACTGCTAAAAGAGAGAACGACAATGGAGAAACCGAATGGGCATTTGAACCGATTGAAATAATTACCGGAACCAAAGATGACGGGTGGATAGAAGTCAAACTAATGAATCCCTTGCCTAAAGAAACCAAAGTAGCTTGGAACAACGCCTATTACTTATTAGCAGAAATGAAAAAAGGCGAAGCAGAGCATAGTCATTAACGCGTTGTGCTATTGAAATTGTGAATTAAAAAAGGCAAAAAGGGGTCGTGCACTTCATTGGTGGTCAGTATCTTAAAGGTGCTAAAATCAATAAAACAAGACCCATGCACGACCTGAGAGCAATGTACGAAAAGACCCCTGAGATAGCACAGGAAGTTTTCAATGAAGACGTAAATGAGCGAGGAGATTTCAACTTCAAGCCCAGACCCTCGAAGATGACAGACCTACAAGTGATTGCATTGGCAGTATCATCCGAGTCTGCATGTATCGACAGCGAAAACCTGTTGTTCAGTAAGTTGCGAACAGATTTTAAAAGTCGATTTCCAGAGCTCATAGACCGAAGTAGGTTCAATAGAAGGAGAAGGTTGTTACAACCATTCATTGTGGAGTTAACTAAGCGGATGTCAATGACGATGGGCGTTTCATCCGATATTAGTATCGTGGACTCTATGCCTTGTCCAATTGTAAAGAATAGCCGTGAACGAAGTTTTAGGATCTGCAAAGAAGACCCGGTCAATGCCCCTAGGAAGGGGTTTTCTGCCGTTGATCAACGCTATTATATAGGCTACAGACTCCACTTATTAACCAACGAGCACGGGGTGTTCCAAGATATGCTGGTCACTCCTGCTAACGTTCACGATATCAACTTTTTAAAAGATCTAGCACCTGAAGAATATTGTCGAGACAAAACCATTCTTGGAGACCGTGGATATATCTCGAAGCAAGTTCAGACCGATTTATTTACCCAGTACGAGATCAAGCTGGAAGTACCTTACAAATCGAATCAAAGGGAGAAAATTCCCATAAATCCTGAGAACGGCAAAAAACGAAGACGGATAGAAGTACAGTTCGCTCAACTTTGTGATCAATTTAGGATCAAGCTCAACTACGCCAAGACCTTTGGAGGGTTTTTGGTTCGAATGGCATCAAAACTAGCGGCAATTGCTGTGCTTCAGAAAATTAACATCGAAAAAGGAAGGCCGCTAAACCACATTAAGCACGCCTGGAGTTAATAGCACAACGCGTTATTTATAGTCTTCCTGCGAGAAGTGTCTATTTGGCATCAGCATACCGAAAGGGCAATACTCATTCAAACTGCAATTTAATTGGCAATCGCTTTGGCTTGACGGGCTTCTGGTTTATGCCTTGTAAATGGACGGATTTCATCCGTCCCTACCATGGCATTTTTAGGAGAAAAGAGGCGCCTAACGGCGCCACAAATCACCCTTGAACATATAGATAGCCCCTCCATCTTCCACAGAGACTCTACCTTGTTTCTTGAAGATCAAAGAGAAAACCCAGTACCCCAGAGGGGTTCAATAAATCTTCTTTGCATCTCCACTCTTCCTTCCCGTTCTTTGTTCCTACCTCATGAAACCACTCAAACGCGTTCTCATCATCACCTACTACTGGCCTCCGTCAGGTGGCTCAGGTGTGCAGCGTTGGTTGAAGTTCTCCAAGTACCTTCCTGAACATGGGTGGCAACCAGTGATCTATACACCAGAGAATCCTGAAATGCCCAGTGTAGATGAATCGCTGTTGAAAGACATTCCTGAAGAGGCTGAAATCATCAAGACGAAAATCACGGAACCGTATTCGATATACAAGCGTTTGGTGGGCATGAAGAAGGATGACCGAATCAATACAGGGTTTCTCAGTGATAAGGAGAAGCCCGGTGTGATGGAACGTCTTTCACGATGGGTGCGGGGTAACTTCTTTATTCCTGATGCTCGAAAGTTTTGGATCAAGCCTTCAGTGAAATACCTGAAGCAATACCTCCAAGAGAACCCGGTTGACCTTATCATCAGCACAGGACCTCCGCACAGCATGCATATGATTGCCTTGGGCTTGCAACGCTATGTGAAAACGAAATGGATTGCTGATTTTCGAGATCCTTGGACGAACATTGACTTTTACGAAGACCTCATGCTCACCAAGGCAGCAGATCGAAAACATCATCGTCTAGAAAAAAAAGTGTTAGAGGCCGCTGATGAAGTCTTGGTCATCGGACGAACAATGAAAGAAGAGTTCGCTGAAATTATCTCAGCGGAAAAGATTCGCGTCATTCCGAATGGTTACGACCCTTCAGATACCGAGACCCAAGAACCTGTTGCGTTGGATGAACACTTCACCATCGCCCACATCGGCTCTTTTAGTCCGGCTAGAAATGTACCCATGCTATGGAAGGTACTCGCTGACCGTTGCCAAGAAGACGAAGAATTCAATCGGCGGATGCGCATCAAGGTGGTGGGCAATATCGATGTGAGCGTGAGGAAAAGTATCGAGGAGCATGGTTTAAAAGATCACCTCATACACATTCCCTACCTCCCACACAGCGAGGTCATTACCGAACAGCGCAAAAGCCACCTGTTACTTCTGGTGGTTAATCAGACCAAAAATGCTCGAGGTATCGTGACCGGAAAGGTATTTGAGTACCTCGCTTCCGGACGACCTATTTTAGCCATTGGACCTGAGGACGGGGATTTGGCTGAGATTTTGGGAAGGGCGAATGCGGGAAAGGTGATCGAATACAATGATGAAGAAGGATTGAGAAATGGTATTAGCCTCAGCAAAGTAGGGGATCCGAGTGCATTTGATAGGCGAAGTATAACGGCTGACTTAATGGAGAAAAGCTGATGAGGACGATATTGATGGTATTGGACGCTAAGTATCCAGAAGATATACGAGTCCGTAAAGAGATTGAAGCCCTTCATCAAAACTTTCATGTGGCACTTCTATGCTCCGAGGATAGCTCGGCTGCAATTGACTCTCGCGTGACTAGGCTTGCTTACGGACCAAGTTCATCTAAGATTTCGAAAACTCTTAGAGACCTCTGGATTCGTTTTCTCGGATATGATCGAAGTATGACAAAAGCTATCAGACGTGCTATTTCTGATTGTAATCCTGATGTGATTCATATCCATGACCTGCCTCAGGCAGCAACGGCTTTAAGAATTCGAAAGAATGCTAAAGTTGTCATTGATATGCATGAGAACTACCCAGAGGCACTAACAACTTGGTTTAGTTGGAGAAGCTCTTTGCTAATTCGAATAAAGAATCGACTGATATATCCGCCTTCTCATTTCAAAAAGGTGGAGCGTAAATCTTGTAAGGGTGCTGACCATGTAATCACAGTGGTAGAGGAAATGAAGACGAAGTTGATAAATGACCATCAACTCGATCCCAATAAGATCACAACCATTAGTAATTACGAACCTGTTTATCATAAGTCAGAAGTACCAAAAGAGGACAGGGAGGCCGTTGAGAATATTCTACAATTCGGAAGCAAAAGCGTTACCTACGTGGGCGGGATTGGTCCTCATCGAGGGCTAGATGATATGATTAGGTCAGCTCAATTCATTAATGATCCAGAGATTCATTTTTACATCGTAGGGTCAGGGAATGCCGATAACATCAATCATCTTCGAACAATCGCTAGCGATTGCAGCGTAGAGGAAAGAGTGCATTTTGTTGGTAAAGTTCCATTCAAGCTTGTACAGCCAATTATGGATCGCTCGGATGTCAATATTATCCCGCACAAGTCGAATGGTCATTGCGACAATACCATTCCTCACAAGCTATTCCAGATCATGCAATCTTCAAGTTCTTTACTGGTGAGTTCGTCAGCACCACTAAAGAGAATTGTGGAAACGAATCAGTGTGGATTTATTTTCGAAGCAGAGAATCCGAAAAACTGCGCTGAGGTAATTGAAGAAATCTTCAAAAACCCTCAAAAAGTGAACGATTTTATCGAAAACGGCTCAAAAGTGACCCGAAATGGTAATTTGAACTGGGAATCTGAAGGAAAACGCTTAGTCGAGTTCTACAAAAATCTCCTTTAATCTACTTCTCGTCTACCTCCTCCTCGGCTTCGATCTCGCTTTCTGAATACGTTCAACCAATTCATCATGCCAGGGGAGGCCAATTTCCTCAGCGAAATAGTTCATACGACTGCGGGCATGGGTATGGGTCTTGTACTCATCAAGAATAAAGCTCCTTCGTTCTCCTTTTAAGATGACGGCGTACATATGGTAAGAGTGCCCCGCATGTCCTGACTTGTAGTGTTTCAATATGACCTTGTCGAAGTTGGAGACAGGAACCCACTCACCGTACTTGAACCAAAGAAACTTTGAGTACTTACGGATCATTCGTGCTTTCTGGTCAACCTCAATCCCTTCCACAGCCAAAAACATACTGAACGACACTACAAACAAGGGCACCCCGATAATGTAGCCCACCACATTGTGCCACAACAACGCATCTTCATAGCGAATGAAGAAGGTCATGAAATACAGAAAAGCCGCAACCATTCCACCTACAGTTGACAACGCCCCACGGAAGTGGGCGCCTTGGGGGTAGGCGAAGGTGGCTGTAGGAGTGTATGTGGTCATAACGTAGGCGGTAAGCTGTATGCAGTAGGCTGTATGCTGTATGCTGTGGCCTCTGCTGTTCGATGGATAATTTATTATTTACGAATCATTATTTATTCTTCTTTCAGGCGATACCTGCGTACCGAATCCCAGTCAACCGATGCATTTCGTAATCAAAGGTGCTGAGGTCAGCTTTTTCGAATTGGGTGAAAGATGAATGTCCGCAAGAGCGGGCGATGACTTTCATGAGGTCGGTGGTGGCGCGGAAGTAGTTGTCGAGTTGTTTGGCGGAGGATTGAATGATCAATCGCTGGCGCAAGTTCTCTTTCTGGGTGGCGATTCCTACGGGGCAGTTGTTGGTGTTGCAGGCGCGCATTCCCAGGCATCCGATGGCTTGAAGGGCGCTGTTGGAAACCGCTACGGCGTCGGCGCCGAGCATCATGGCCTTGGCGAAGTCTTCAGCGACACGCAGTCCTCCTGTGATCACAAGAGAGACGTCATGTACCCCTAAGTTGTCGAGGTGCTGACGAGCACGCGCAAGTGCTGGGATGGTTGGCACATTGATGTTGTTTCGAAGTACCGTAGGCGCAGATCCTGTTCCACCTCCTCGTCCGTCGAGAATGATGTAGTCTACACTGGCCTCCAGGGCAAAATCAATGTCTGCCTCAATCCGACTCGCAGCAATCTTAAATCCAACGGGGATGCCGCCTGTTTTTTCTCTCACCTCTTCCGCGATAGCGCGAAAATCAGCCGCCGTTTTGAGGTCAGGGAACGCCGCAGGACTAATCGCCGTCTCCCCCACATTCAATCCGCGGACTTCTGCAATGGTCTCATTTACTTTCTCTCCTGGTAGGTGTCCGCCGGTGCCGGTTTTCGCTCCTTGTCCGCCCTTGAAATGAAAGGCTTGTGACTTCTGAACCTTCTCCCAGGTAAACCCAAACTTACCGCTGGCTAGCTCATAGAGGTAGCGCGAGTTGTTCGCTTGTTCCTCTGGAAGCATGCCCCCTTCACCACTACAGATTCCAGTCCCCGCCATTTCAGCTCCTTTTGACAAGGCGATTTTGGCCTCTTTCGACAAGGCTCCAAAACTCATGTCAGAAACGAAGAGGGGAATGTCAAGCTTTAGCGGTTTTTGCGCTCTTGGTCCGATCACCACCGAAGTATCCACCGCCTCTTCATCAAGCAACGGACGTTTCGCCAGCTGTGCCGGAAGGAACTGAATATCTTCCCATTTCGGTAGGGAATTCCGATCCACACCCATCGCTTCTGAAGGTCCGTGGTGACCGTAGTTCTTCAGTCCGTTACGCGCCAATTCCTGGATGTACCCCGTATACGGCTCCGTATCCTCCGGATGCGTATCGGCATAAGCACCGAGGTACTGATCCTTATTAAACGGCTGCGGGAATTCTTCGAGGTAAGCATCAATCTCATCAAGGTCGATCAACACCGCCCCATCTTTGATTTTATGCTGAAACTTGTGCAGGGCCTCATCATTATTGTACTCACTGATTCCGGTATCGTAACGGTAATCCCATCCATGCACACCACAGATGAGGTTATGTCCGTCGATATGTCCGTCACCTAACAAAGCCCCCCGGTGATGGCATCGTCCGTACAAGACAGAGACTTCGTCGTCAAATTTGACAACCACCAAGTCAAGCAAGTTTACTTCAAAGTGTTTCGGTTCACGATCGTTGAGATCGGAGAGATGGCAGAGGGTGTGGGTGTTCATGGGGTTAAGGTAGGGAATAGTGAATAGTGATTAGTGAATAATGAATGGTGAATTTGGGTTGTTGGTTTTTGGTTGTTAGTCTTTGGTTTTAGGCCCTCGACTCTCGACCCTGGACCCTCGTCTGATTAGTCAATCAAAAATCTCGCTTCTACCCTTGCTGTTAAGTGAATCTTCTTGATTGAGGTTTTGACCTTGTTTGTTGATGGGTAATCGGCATAACCGTTCATTTGTCGCATGCGCAGGAATGGAATTTCCGTACTAATAGAAGGTGATTCTGAGGCCTCTTTAATTATGATCGCTTTTCCTAGTTGAACATCAAGTACCTCGCAATAGGCCTTTGCCCTGTCTTTGGCATCAACCGCTGCTTCTAGGTGAAGTTCATCGATGACCTCTTCACGCTTGGAGTAGTCGTAACTTTTGATTTCGGCACTGTAGAGATTAAGATCTTCAACAATGGAAAATAGAATGCTTGTCTCTTCTGCATTCTTCACTTCAATGGTGTAAATGGCGTCTTGACGCACGCCTTTCTTGGTGACGCGGATGCGTTCTGATCGGGCTTGTTGATCGTTGATTTCTAAGAAGTCGATGTTGGGTAAACGTTCGGCAATGGCTTTGCGTAACTCACCTTCTTGGTATTCGATGCTGTATTCATCTTTACCGTCTTTTCGTTCTTTGATGATAACCTCAATCACGATTTCATCCGGCACGACATATCGCTCCGCAGTTCCGGTGACTTCGACGTGGGCTTGTTTGTAGATGTCGGGTTGTGTAGCGTCTTGAGCAAAAGTGGTGATGGTAAGCACGGTGAGGAGTGCGGTGAAGAGAGAAAGAGTTTTCATGGTTTGGTGTTTTTGTACTGAAGCCTAACGGTTTGTTCGTGGTTCGTAGTGCGTGGTTTGTAGGATTGCGGAACGTGGAACGCAGATTGCGGTGAACTGCTATCCGCGTTCCGCGATCTGCGTTCCTCCTCCAAAATTTTCCTTAACTTAAATCGTTGTTAGACAGAACCAAAACCTCGCTATGACACGCTTGCTCCTGCTCACCTGTCTGTTGTCGCTGCTACTCTCCTGTACCAAAGAAGCGCAACTGGTGATCCAGCCGGTCGCTTGTCTTCAGCTCGAGAAAGACCATTTTCAGGTCGGTGAACTCGTGCCTATCATTAACTGTTCCCACAGCGCTGATTTCGTTGGGCTCTACATCTACGATGAAAAAGATGAAGACCCCGGTTTCCCCATCGCATTCACGAATGTCGATACCCTACGTCTAACCTTTAATTACCCAGGAGTTCGGGTGTTGAAGGTAGAGGCGTTTAATGGGGTAGGGAAGAGAGACTTAGTCGAGGTGGAACAACGGATCTTTATTGGGGTCCCGTAGGGCTCCGGCGTCCGGCGTCCGGCGTCCGTTTTTTTTTTTTTTTTTGGGCGAAATGGCGAAATGGCGAAATGGCAAAATGTTGGGGAGGCGTTAGGCTTTAGGCTATAGGCGTTAGTGGGGGTAGGGGTGATCCGAATGTAGGCTGTATGCGGTATGCTGTCTTTTGAATAATGATTAATAATTAATGAATAAAGAATAATGAACTCGAGCTCTGAAGAGATTCACTATTCATTATTTACGAATCATTATTTATTCTTCTCTCGGTCCATTAGCGGCGCATTTATGCGCCTTTGTTTTTGATGTAAATAGAGTGATATGTAGAGATGGATGAAATCCATCTGGGTATACGGTGTGTCGATATCTGGCGTCTGTTTTCGGCTGCGTCTTGCGCAGTCTTAACAGTTACGTTGGTTTCTGGGGTTGGACGGATTTTATCCGTCCCTCTCGCGGGTATTGGTTGGGGGTAGACTGATTAGGCACAGCAACCTATTCATTCCACGTTCCACATTCAACGAACCACGAACCACGAACCACGTACTACGAACCATGCGTAGGGATTGCCCCGTGGGAAATCCAATCGCACAACATAAACAGCTTACTGCCTACCGCATACAGCTTACGGCGCCAAGATTTCCAGTGCGCGCAAAACCCACGTATCATTCTCCAAATCCCGCAACGCGCAGCCGCCTTCCATGGGGATGTCTGGGAGGACGGGGTCTCCCTTGTAAATGTGTTCGTTGCGGTCTGCGTACCAGCTTTCAGTGAGCTGGAAGTAGATGTCATTTCCCATATCTCGCCAAGAGACCGTAGTGGTATAGCCTGAGGTTGGTTCGCCAATAAAGGTGGTGTTCGGACGATCCTTAAAAGCAATAGCCACGACTTCTCCGGAGCTGGCGGTGAGGCTGCTGATGAGCACAACCACCGGCTTTTCGCTGAGGTTTTGGACACGTTCAATGCCATACCCACTCATCATGAAGGTATCGATGTATAACTCGTTATCGACGATTTTCCATTCTTGTTTGAAGTCGTTCTCGAGGTCAATGAAACTTCCGAAGGCTTCATCGCCCAAAAAACTTTGCAGTCCGCACAGCATTGGGAACATCGTTCCGCCACCATTCATACGGAGGTCTAGGATCCAACCGTCAATGTCGTTGTTCTGCTCCAGTTCCATGACCATATCATTGATCTCATGCGCCCGCTCCCCATCGTTCGGACTCATCCCAATTCCCGGAACCTGGATGTAACCAATATCTTCTCCAATCAACTGACTCGTCACCTTCGCCGTCGACCAACGGTACAGTTCCATCGACTGCTCATCCACCGCCATACTCGACGAAGAGATGTTCTTCGTCAATCCGTTGTACGGCATTTGATTGTACCATATACGTCCGTGATAATCACCCAATTCCCGCAAAATCAACTGCGAGGCCACGATGAACCCACTATCCGCATGCAAGGCCTCCGCCCGTGGAATCAACTCATCCCAGTCTACCTGTTTGGTATTCACTGAATTCTCTTTCGCATAGCTAATGATCTCTTGCATCAAAGCTTTGTCTTTGACGATGGGTTGAGCGAGGGAGAGGGTTGGGAAGAGGAGGAGACAGAGGAGGAGGCGCATTCGTCGTATTTTTGGGAAAATAGGGTTTTTTCAGGCTTATGGCGTATGGCTTAGGGCGTATGTTGCTCGGGCGTTCGAACTAGGGCGAAATGGCAAAATGGCGAAATGGCGAAATGTGGGGGAGGCGTTAGGCTTTGGGCTTTAGGCGTTAGTGGGGGTGATCCGAACGTAGACTGTAAGCTGTAAGCGGTATGCTGTCTTTTGAATAATGATTAATAATTAATGAATAAAGAATAATGAATTACGGCTCTGATCATATTCACTATTCATTATTTACGAATCATTATTTATTATTCTTCCGGTCCTTTAGCGGCGCACCTGTCCCGTTCTTCGGGATTTATGCGCCTTTGCACAGGAATTGAAAAGCACGATCTGTAGAGATAGATGAAATCCATCCAAACGAAGGCCGTAGGCTGTAAGCGGTATGCTGTCTTTTGAATAATGAATAATAATTAATGAATCTGAATGGTGAACTATGGCTCTGAACACATTCACTATTCATTATTTACTGTTCATTATTTTTTCTTCTTCCGTCCAATCAAACGAATGGCGTCTGGTTTCACTATTGCCTGTTCGGTAATGGAAATGGATGAATCGACCAATTAGTGGACGGTCGTTTACTTTGTTGGTGATGATGAACTGAATGCGCTCTTCGACCTCGTATTGACGGGAGATGCCTGATTCATAATCTAAAAGAATCGATACATAACTCACGGTGGAGTCATTCTTTAATTGATCATAGTAACGGACATCAGGAACTACCTCTAACTTCTGGTCGGCAGTGATGAGGTCTTCAATTTCATGGCTGAGCGCTTCGTTGTAAGAGCTTTCGAGATATTTCGGGGCCTTCGGGGCGATGATGTCTTCTACTAAAAACATCAACCCGAATAGGGTCACGACACAGAATAGCACGCCGACAACGTAGGCCACGATTATTTGAGTCCATTTCACTGAGTCAGCTCGTCCGTCGTATTTGATCACCCGAGTTCCTGCAATCAAATCGCCAATTCTTCTTCCTGGACTGATCAAAGTCGCGATGAACTCGATGGGCCAAATGAAGAAGGTGAAGTTCCGAATCACAGACCTCAACGGACCCGCAGTATTTTCTGTTCGATGCACCACCAATTGTTGCTTAAAAGCAAGCTTCGCAATGCTTCGTCCTTTAAAGACGTCCTTGGCAAACAGGATTCCGAATATGATTCCAAAGACGCATGTCATATAGGTGTATTCAAACGGCTCCGGGTCATGTGAAGGCGGTCCATTCGGAATTTTATCCAACATGAAAGGAATCATCAAAATCATCCCTAAAACAGGAAGCGCGAAGTTCAGAATCATGTAGTCAAGCAACATGGCTCCTATTCGCGAGATCAGACTTGGTTTGTTGTCTTCCATGGGGCTAAGATAGGCGTTAGGCGTTAGGCGTTAGGCGGTATGCTGTCTTTTGAATAATGATTAATAATTAATGAATAAAGAATAATGAATTACGGCTCTGAGCATATTCACTATTCATTATTTACGAATCATTATTTATTATTCTTCCGGTCCTTTAGCGGCGCACCTGTCCCGTTCTTCGGGATTTATGCGCCTTTATTTTTGATGAAGAAGAACGATCCGTAGAGATGGATGAAATCCATCCAAACTTAGGCTGTAGGCTGTAGGCTGTAGGCTACAGGCTGTAGGCGGTATGCTGTCTTTTGAATAATGATTAATAATTAATGAATCTGAATAGTAAATTATGGCTCTGAGGAGATTCACCATTCATTAATCACGATTCATTATTTATTATTCTCCCGGTCCACGGTCCACGGTCCACGGTCCACGGTCCACGGTCCACGGTCTACCGCCTACGAATCAAGCGCTCGCGCTTGCTTCAATCTCCCATAATCAATCTTCGAGTGATGTCGCTTGTCTCTGGGGATGGTGGTGAAAATGACCTTGGCGTTTGCGACCATCGACTGGAGTGACTCACGAATGGATTGTTGATCGGCTTCTGGGGTGGCTTCGATGGCGAAGGTGAGTTGGTGGTTGATTTCGAGAAGGGTGCCGATGACGACGCCGTTGAGATTGGAGAGTTCGTGTTCGATGAGGAAAGGGTAAATGGTTCCTTCTGGGGTGTTGATGAATTGAGAGCAGCGGCCCATGAGTCTGAGGGTGCCGTCGGGGGCGATGTATCCACCGTCGCCTGTGCGGTGCCAGCATTGGTTTGCTATGAAGATTTTATTGCGGAGGAGGGCTTCTTGGTTGTTGTAGTATTCGCGTAAGATGTGATCTCCAGCTACGGTGATTTCGCCTACTTCGCCTGGTGGTAGCGTGAGGCGGTCTAGGTCAGCTTCGGATTCAGCGGAGATGGTTTCGTCACGCCATTGGATAATGCGCACTTGGGTGGTTCGGTGGGGAAGACCCACGTTTAATCCTTCTTTGGTTGTGCTGTGAGTGATCAGTTCTTTGGCGTTGATGGCCGAAATGGGCTCTGCTTCTGTGGATCCGAAAATGATGTTGACTGCGGCTTTGGGGAAGGCAGCATTGAAGAGGGATGCCTGGGTTGGGAATACAGGAGCCCCGCCAGTGAATAGTTTTCGAAAGTTTGAAGTGTCTCGTTTTTCTTCGAGGATGTGTGCGGAAAGTCGCTCCAAGAAATAGGGTGAGGAGGTTAAACGATTCACCTGGAATCGCTCAATCTGATCCCAGATTCTCGACGGATCCATCTTGGTTGGTTTGGAGGGTTTCCAGTCGGGGATGATAGATGGAATTCCGCAGGCAAGGTTGATCATTAAAACGATCGGCAAGGCAGGCATGTCGATCTCGTCGTCTTGAGGGTCGATCTTTTCTAGGAGTGCTTTGAACTGTTCGTGAAGGAAGGCATGGGTGCGTTTTGCTGCTTTTGGGGTGCCCGTGCTTCCAGTGGTGAAGGTAATGAGAGCGGTTTCGTTTGTTTCATCGATGGAAACTGGCTCCAGAGTGGTGTTGCTTTCAGTGGCGCGACGGGTGCCCATCTTGATCGGAATCTGGCGGATCGTTGAGGAAAGGATGATTCCAGGTAGGCGAAACTTCGTTGGAGCGATGAATGCTCGGCATTGGGCAATCCGACAACAAAGGTCGAGTCGCTTCAAGTTGACCCACTCGTCGAGAAATACCGCGGTGGCGCCCATGGTGAAGATTGCCAGACTGTCGATGTAGAGGCCGATGCTCATCGGGACAAACACCAACACGCGATCACCGCTTTGAATGCCCTTTGCTTTGAATTGGGCTGCCCGAGCGCGAATGCGCGAAGCGAGTTCGTGGTAAGTGATGGTTTCACGGACGTCAGCAATGGCGAGTCGGTCGGGGTGAGCCTTGGCCTCAGCGAAAAACAACGAAACGATATTCAAGGTGTCTTTCATGGGTTTTCAGCTTCAATCAGTCGTTTGATATTCTCGAGGTTATCGTCGAAAATGGAGGCGATTCGATGCGCACCCAAGGAGGTTTTTAATTGAACCCAAAGACTCGGACTCTCCTTAAATTCCAAGGTAAATGCGAGCTGTGTTTTTCCATCGGGTAGGGAAGTATACCGTTGTTCGGTAAATAGCCCCTCGGCAGTCATCGGGAAATCTACAAAGCCATAAACGTCAAGCCGACGAAGTTCATGGGGTACCACCTTGGTCGTCAGCTCGTCCCAGCGCATACCACTCTCATCGGGGTTGCAAAAGGCCCTGCGTATAGAGCCGACGGCGCCATCGGGGTAGCTTGAGGAGTTCAAAGGAGTGATGTGATCGACGAAGACTGACCACTCTTTGGCGTGGTCGCTATCTCCTAGGTAAGCGAAGACGGTTTCTACCGGAGCGTCAATTTCTATCGAGCAGATAATGGCTCGTTGCGTCTCACCGGGGTAGTGCTGGTATGGACTCAAGACCACTGCCAAAATGAGGAGTGTTATACCCGCTATGAACAGCCATTTCAATATGGACTTCAATAACTTCATCAGAGTTCATTCAGGTAAAGCGAGTAGGTAGCGTAGGTTGAGATTCCCATCTTTTGCGTGTGTTTCGTACTCGTGCCCTCCGCGTAGATGAAGGCATGAATGACCTCTTGAAATCCTTGGGCTTTCAGTACCTGATTTAGGGAGTAGACGAGCCATGTTCCCAGTCGAGCATGCTTGGGATCGGGGTCTCGTGCTACGGTTTTTAGAATGGCACGTTTTGATTCGGTCATTGAGAAGTCAGGATAAGCAAAGATGAACCCCACCAATTGGTCGTTGTCATACGCGAGCAAGGTGAATCGCGGGTCAATGATGGGCTTGACCTGATTGTATTGATCGTGGAAGCTCTTTCGGCTGATCTCAGTAAAGAGGAAATTCGTTCGGAAGGATCGCTGGTTGAAGTCATACAGCGCATCCAATTGAGCCTCCCATTCGTTCAAGTTGATGTTTCGAAGCTCATAGCGTTCCTGGATCGTTGCAATCTCTTGATCGCTTAGGATGGCGGAGGTATTGAACGCGGTATCTAGGGCAGAGTAATAGCGGAAATGTTGCTGGAAGTAGCTTCTCCATTGCTCGTTGTACTGGGGTTCATGAATCTTCTCGCCGGCAAATAGTGGGACTTCCTCCTGCGATTGATCCCTAAAACGATACGACTTCCACGTACTGCCATTGAGTGGGCCCACCAAGGCTTCGGCACCGTGTTTTTTCGCTTCCGCGCTAGCGAGATCAAAAAGCTGAGAAGGCGACTCATCAGGAAGCCACTCGTAGTTCCCTAAAGACCAAACCCGTTTGTTGTGGTATTTCATTTGTCCACCCTTGTACAAACAAACCATGCCCACGGCTTCCGCGCTAGCGTTAAATGCCACCAAGGCGCCATGAAGAAGATCAGCTTCATACCCAGCACTTAATCGCGTTCCGTGAGGATCATCAACCAGTTGTTGTCGAACCGTTTCAATCGTTGCTATGTCATAGATCCACTCCAACTTCATACACGCTACAGGATAAGCAAGATGAGTAATCCGCTCAGGGGAATGGTCAGATTGTCCCAACCATTGCCGCTCATGGCTTCCACGATAGTGGTAACCAGCGCAAAGAGCAAAGTGATCATGATCATGGATGTCAATGCAAGATTCATCTGCGCGATTCCGATGGCAGCAATACAACATGCAGACAAGAAGAACGCAAGGGAACCGAGGTAGCTTTTTTCATGTCCCCAAAGGTGATACTTGGTTTTCCCAAAACGTTTACCCACAAGGGCAGCGAGTGGATCAGAAATGGCCAAGGTCAGAATAGGAATATAGAAATAGGCGTACTGTACTTCCTTGTATTCAAAGGCGAAGAAGCAGAGGTAAACCGCCAATGGATAAAGCAGGCTGCCATGCGATTTCCGTTCGATGGCGTTGATCGATTTCAGGAAATTGAAACGTAAGCTGGTCAAGAGCAACAGGGCAAAACTGCTGCACAAGAAAAGCACATACCAATGACTGCTTAAGAGGATGGGGAAGAGCAAGGAAAGAATTCCAGTGCCGAAGTGCGACCACTTGCGGGTGAGTTCGACTCTCACTTGAAAGCGGTGATACATGATCTCCCCCACGAGAAAGAGGGTCAGGAATGCACCCGATAGGAGAAGACAATGGATCAGATCAGTGCTCATTCTTTTTTTGTTCTATCACAACCCCTTTGTAAAAGAAGCCCTTGTCAACTTTTCGCTGCGCATTGGTTGTGACTTCATCGAAGTTAATGGAGTCAACAATTCGATGCACATGACGCGTTACCATGAGGTTCCAATAACACAGTTTGCCGCCTTCGCTGAGTCCGTCAGAGAGGGCTTTAGCGCTGCTTTCGAAGACAGGCAAGGGCATGTATTCGAAAATGTTGCTCAAGTTCATTCCGTGAAAGGTGCCAAATTCTGAAATGGCATCTTCGGCATACCCTTGATAGAATTTCAAACGATCAATGCGCGCTTGAATGTTGGCGTAATTCGCTTCCTGCAGATAATGAGGGAGCTCATGACCAAAGTTTCCTGTCAGTTGGTAACGAAGCATTCCATTGTGCTGGCACGCCGGAGTGCTCAAGTGCTGCTTTGCTTGATCCAAGATAAAGCGATTGACAGAAATGTCTACTTCCTTCATGAATTCAGGGTCTCGACCTAATCTTCCCATGACCCATTTCGAAAAGAAGATGCGGAAAAGCCATTCCCATCGCCGATTATGCCAACGCTCGTTGTAAAAGCGTTCTTGGTCCTCTGCCGACTTTTCTTCGAGTAATTGCCGCACCGTTTTCTTTCGATGAATCATGGGCAGGACAACGGAAGAGAAGATGCGGAAATACTCTTCGAATTTACCTCGGTGTACAATCCCGCTTTCAATCGAGGGGATGTGCGCGTCAAACAGCTCTTGTGCCGGTGGAGATAGTGCGCCTCTTAATTGTTGATAGGTCTGTTCTCTTTTCTCGCTAGCGCGGAATCCAAGGAATGCCATGCACTCTTCTCGCGAAAGCGTTTTGATTGCCACGGCCTTCAATTCGGTCAGTGCAAGTTGGATCGGACTCACATCTACCGCTACCACTAGGGAGGGGTCGAGGGTCAACAAGCTCAGGGAATTATCACCCGCGCTCGCAATGCTCAAGAATTTTCTGTCTGGAGCTCCTCCTAAGGCGTGCATTAAGACATCCGCATCTTCCCAAACGTTCGCGTAACGCAGGAAATTAAAGTCAGCACGTTTGGTGATGGATGCCATTACTGTTCTTTATTACGCTTTAAGTACCAGTAAACGCCTTTCACATTGTGCGTTGGTTCGGGTACGATGAAGCACAAAGCAATGAGTTCGAGTTGGGTAATGATACCCAGAATCACGGCCAACTTGAAGAGCCACGGGAAAAAGCCGATTCCAAAGAGTACGGCGAAAAAGATTCCTTGGGTGTATCCGGCGACTTTTGTGCTGTAGGCATGCCACCCCGCTACCCATAGACCCAACTTGACTTTGGCAATGACTAGCTGGGTCAAGTAAAGCCCGACAAACAGCCAGAGCCAAATCGCGTGGGTTTCATGTATGACGGGGTGAAACACCACCATGCCAACGACCGCAAGAATCATCACGCCGAAATCTGCCCAAGAGTCAAGCATGATGCCGATTTCACTGCCCATGTTAAATCGACGGGCGATAAAACCATCGAGAATATCGGTGATCAAGCTCACCACAAAGAGGATGGCGAAGAGGTCTTCTTTTCCCAAATAGATGATCCAGAGCAACACAGGAAACATCAACAAGCGGTACAAAGACAGTATGTTGGGAATGGTCCATTTCATGGTGTGCTCAGTATCGAGTGAATTATTAGGAGCAAATTCGATGCCGCAACGCTGAAGATGAAGCTGTCAAATCTATCGAGAAGGCCACCATGTCCGGGAATCAAGTTGTTGAAGTCTTTGACTTCGGCCTTGCGCTTTAGAAGTGAGGTGAAGAAATCGCCAAAGAAAGCAGAGACACAGAGGTATAACATCCATGTCAACGGAAGAATGTCTCCGATGATGAAGTATAAGGTAGTACAGGTAATGACGGTACCCCCGATGGTGCCTCCAATGGTTTTTTTCGGACTGATTTTGGGTAGAATTTTTGGTCCGCCAATCAGTTGACCGGTCAGCTGAGAGAAGCCATCAAAGATGACCACCCCGAAGAAGATAACAGCAAAGCTGAAATCGAGTGAACTACTACCAACGAATAAAGTAAGAACGAGGAGTAAGAAAATGAGAGATACGGCTCTTAACTGAGGCTTGTCTTTGGTTACCATTATTACCTCAATCACGGCCCCAATCGCCAGAGCGATTTTGAACCCTAGCATGATCATTTGCATTGATTCCCAGTGCCTAAACAGGAACAACAAGGGCCAGACAATCAAAAGATATAAGAAGTACTTTTTCCAAGCTTCTCTCTTGTCTTCGTCGCTCTTGCGTTTGTTCACATGCCAAAGGCCCATCGCGCCAATGACAAAAAATATCAAGAGCGTAAGACACATCCATTTGAATTGGGGTGCATAGAATAGCTCAGCATAATATTGATCTGGCATCATTGAATCCGTTTTATCACTCCCGTAGAGCCGTCCATTTCAACCATGTCTCCAGTCTTCAGGGTGTTTAATAAACCGGTGACGGCGACAATACAGGGCTTGCCCATTTCCCGACTGACAATCGCCGAGTGAGATAACAGTGACCCACGTTCGACAATGATAGCAGAGGCTCCTGGGAACAAGGTAATCCATCCTGGGTCGGTGCTGCTGGTGACTAAGATGTCTCCATTTAAACTGTCTACTTCTGACGGATCATGAATCACTTGCACTCGCGCTTTCACCACTCCCGGACAACACCCGATGCCCTGAAGGTCTCCTTCTTCCGCAATGACGGGTGGCGCTTGACTCAATTGATTCTCGTGCACGGCCCCATAGGTGACAATGCGTTCTGGTAAATACAGAGAGTCATAAACTTCGTAATCTCTCTTGCGTTGATCTATGAGCACCTTCAGTTCCGGTGAATGTCCGGTACCATTGATGAAATCAAACACTTCTTCCATTTTCAGGTAAAAAATGTCACGTTGCTCATGGAGATGTCCTTGCTCTTCCCACCGTTTTCCAATGGCTAGGAACAACTCTCGAACCTTCCCAAATCCACGGGTGCGTTCGAAGCGGAGGTTTTCTCGTTCACTCACCAAAGTGCGTGCGCGCTTGAGGAAGTATCGGTATACGTTACGCTTCCACCACTTTCCTTTCAAGGCCAGCGCGAGTTTCTTCTCGGCTTCTTTCCGCAATCGTTCACCATGCACGAGCTGATCAGTGGGGTCAACCTGAGAGCGCAAGTAATTCTGAAGGATGCGGATGTATTTTTCTGGCGCTTGCTTCAAGGTGATCGTCTCCAACTTCAGTTCGCCGACGGTACGGTCACCAAAATCACGTAGAAAATCGTTGACAAGCGCTTTGATCTTCGGGTACTTTTCGAGGTGTTCCATTCCCTCTTCCGCTGGCAACGACGCGAAATGCTTGGGTAGTTCAGGGAACTCATCCATCGCTTGAATGATCTCCATGCTTCGCTTGACATGCTCTGTGCTGATAATATCATTCGACCCACTCAGCAGATCATTGTGAATGCCTTCAGGGAGCTTGTACTTCTCCGTCAACTTCTGCGTCACACCAAAGAAGATCATGGCGAAGAAATCATTCACCAACGGCGCTTGCCAGTTTTTAGTCAAGCGTTCTTCAAATGCCAAATAGTGATGCATCAATGCGGTATCCGAAAGCTCATCCAACGCGAGGACATGGTAGCTTGATAGTACCTGTTGAAAATGTGACTGAAATGCTTTTCGCTCGCGCGGAAGTCGGCGGTAGTTACGAATCATGATGACCACTAAACGAGCCACCCGCAGGTAGGCCTTCCACTTTGATGTCTGCACATGACCCTGCAGTTCAAAGCGTTCTTTAACGCCCATCATGCGCTCCATGAACTCAGCGTTGAGGTCATAGCCCGGCAGTAAGGCCAGGGCTTTGTACCACGAGAGGAGGTTGTAGTACACACGTCCTTTCAGGAGCCCCAGCATGTTGTCGAATACAAAGGCGTTCGCGTCGATTTCCTTGGCAGTGACCCCCATGATCAAGCTCATTTCGCGATACACCGCAGAGTACATCTTCTTGATGAAAGAAAAGGTGAGCGGACTACTCAACCCGGGATAGGATTCGATGATGTTGCTGTTGTCCCACACAATCATTTCGGTGCGGTCTCTTTTGCGCACACTGGTGATGGGTCTCGACTGCAGAATGTACAGTTGAGTTCCTGCGATTGCCCATTCTACGTCTTGGGGCGAACCGAAGAGCGCTTCTAACTTGGCCGCTTGGTTCGCAATGTCTCGTGCTTCTTGATCCGAGATCGAAGCTACTTCCTGTAGTGATGCATCTATAGCTTGTTCGATTACGCCTCCGTTCTCGTGATCCAGTTTAAACGCATGGGTTTTCTGCGTGAGCTGTGCCTTGACATCACCATTGGTCACCACAAAAGAATCAGCATTCAATGCGCCGCTTACCAGTCCTTCACCAACCCCATAGACTGCATTAATCACCGTGTGTTCTTCACCCGAAACCGGGTCAATGCCAAAGGCCACCCCGGCACTTCGCGCGTCGATCATTTCTTGGATGATCACGGCCATGCGCATTCCCTGAGTAATGCCTTTTTCTTTTAGGTAGGTATTAATTCTTTCGCTGTTCGCGGAACGGTGAACCTTTTGAATGGCCTCTTTTAAGTCATTGGGTGCGACAAAGAGCAAGGTCTCAAAGAGACCCGCAAACGAGTGGTCACTGCCGTCTTCATCAGCAGCCGAAGAGCGCACGGCTAACCACGACGTTCCTTGAAAGTGGGTTTGAACTTCTTGAATCTTCGCGTCAAGCGTTTCCGGATTCAAAAAGTCATCTGCCGCGATGACCATAAAATCGGGTACAGGAAGTCCGGCATCCTTCATCTGTTGAAGATGCCAAGCCTTTCCGCCGATATCTGTCTTTTGAGCCTGACTACCCATTCCTCATCAAGTTAAGAGAAAAGGTAGTCCACCAATCGTGAGGTACATCATGATGCTCCAGATTCCAGAGATCACTTCCATGGTCTTCGCATTCTTGGAGCTTTGGTTTCCGCGATAGCGAAGTCCAACAACCAAACAAAGCAGCAGGTTTACACTCAACACAATCAAGCAGGCCGGATGAAAACCACCATAGATGCATGCAAATGCCGCCAGCGCCGCGGTAGCAAAGAGACAAGCAATCCACAAGTGAATGGCTTTTCGCGCTCCGAGCATAGAAGAGTAGGTGAGCACGCCTTCGCGTTCTTCGTCGGGTGCGCGTAATTTTCGTCCTACTTCCAGCACAATGCCGTTCATGAACGACACTGCGAAGAAAATGGCGAGTCCGATGGGTGCTTGACGTCCATCGATATACCAATCAAAACTACTCGCGAACACGTCTACAAAAGGGATGATGAGCATATGCGAAACCACGTACCAGAATTGCCGTGCTTTCAGCCATTCCGCCACAAAGAACTCTTTGCCCATAAGCATCATCCACACCATTACTAAGCCGAGGGGCAGCAAGATTTTCGGATAGAGCCACAGGTCTATCGCCACCATCAACACGAAAAAGGAGATTCCAAAGATGCGTAGTTCAGGTAGTGAGATCAGACCGCGCGATACAGGTAAATCAGGACGATAGCGCTGGTCATCTTCGAGGTCTTTATGTTCGTCGAAGACTCTCAGGAGGAAGAAAATACCGATCGTATTGAAGAGGCAAACAGCGAAACGTTTCCATTCAATAAAGTCATCGAAACCGGCGCTCAGTCGGGCATAGGCAATGGCACTAAAAGTAAACGCACCAATCAGGATCCCATGCGTCAGGAAGGGAAACCGTTCCTTTTGATAGGTGAGGAATCGACCGATCAGTGGTTTTTCATTGCTCATTTCTTCCGTCCAAGACGTTCGTGTGCACTGGTGAAATGTCCGGCACTCAATGCTGAGGCAATCGATAACTCTCCAGCCAAGACCATCGCAGCCGCAATTTCCGCGAACTTTCGTGCCTTGTCCGGTCCGTAACAATCCATCAGTTCAAGACACTCTCGTTGCGTTGGGAGGGCGGTTCCTCCACCAACGGTTCCCACGATGAGGTTTGGCAGGGTCACTGCAGCGTACAAACTGCCATCCTTTCGTGCTTCCATACGCGTGATCCCCACAGCGGCTTCTGAAACACAAGCGGCATCTTGTCCTGTGGCGATGAATAGTGCTGCGAGTCCGTTGGCGTAATGTCCTTGCGCCCCAATACTTCCACTTTGAATCGTTCCTAAGGTCGACGATTGACAGTACTGAGCAATCTTGTCGGCACTGGTTTTCAAGACCCCTTCGATCACCTCTTTCGGTAATTCAGTCTCAGCAGTCACCTTTTTTCCGCGCACATTGAGGAAAGACTGCGCTGTAGCTTTTTTATCACCCGAGAAGTTTCCTTCCACGTACCAACATTCCGGTTGAACCGGACAGTTTTGAATGATCCACTGGCAAATCGCATCCGTACAGATGGTCACCATGTTTTGTCCTGAAGCGTCACCCGTGATGTAGTTGAACAAAAGGGTCAGTTGGTTTCCTTCGATATTCGTACTAAGGTCATCCAGTTGCGCGTAACGACTTGTCTGTGAAACGATTTCGCGGAATTTATCTTCCAACGGGAGCAACCAAAGCAAGAAGGTACCCAGTTCACCTAGGTTCTTAAATCGGAACAAAGGCGCGCGTTGAACTCCCTGCGTCAAACAAACAGAGCGCACTCCACCAGCCAAGAAGGTAGCTTTCGCTCCACGGTGATAGCTCGCAATCAAGGCTCCTTCACTCGTTGCTAACGGTACAAAGAAATCGCCATCCGCCGCAGAGCCAATCACTTTAATCGGACCAATCACCCCGGTCGGAACACGACTCATCCCGATGTAGTTTTCGATATTCCCTTCGAGTACATTCAGGTCATCAATCGGCTTATTTCGAGCCAAGAGATCCAACTTAGCGCCGGTATTTTCTTCTAAAAACTCCACCCGTGCATCCATCGCATGCAGGTTCAATAGATCACGAGAAGGAAATCCAGAACGAACCACGTCAGGCGTCTCCGTCGGATTCAGTTTCTGCAATAAGGTTTCAATGTCATGAACTTCAGAGAGTTTCTGCAAAGCGGTCAATGCTTTGGTATAAGAGAAGGCCATTCGTTTCGTTTTGGTGTAGGGGTGAAGATAGGTTTTTCGGTTTAACGAGACCTATGGCTTACGGCCTGGGGGGTCCGGCGTCCGGCATCCGGCGTCCGTTTTTTTAAGGGCGAACTGGCGAAAAGGCTAAATGGCGAAATGGGAATTGGGCATATGGCCTAAGGCATGTTTTACCCCGGCGTCCGGCGTCCGGCGTCCGGCGTCCGAATTTGGCTGCGCCTTGCGCAGCCGCTTTGATTAATAAAGAATGAATAAAGAATAATGAACTCGGGCTCAGAGCACATTCACCATTCACTAATCACGATTCATTATTTATTATTCTTCTAGTCCTTTAGCGGCGCATTTATGCGCCTTTGTTTTTGATGTTGATAGAGTGAAATGTAGAGATGGATGAAATCCATCTGGGTCTGGGATTTGCCCGACGTCCGGCGTCCGGCGTCCGATTTTGGCTGCGCAAGGTGAAGCCTTCTCTTTATACCTGTTCTTTGGTAGGGATTGCACCGTGGGCGATGCGATCAGATGGCATCCGTCTTTTAGGGGCACGCATGCGTGCCCTTAACTGTCAAGGTGGTTCTTTGGGTGGACGGATTTTATCCGTCCTTCTCGGGGCACGCATGCGTGCCCTTAACTGTCAAGGTGGTTCTTTGGGTGGACGGATTTTATCCGTCCCTCTCGGTGGTATGGGGGTAGCGCCCGTTTTATTGACGGCCTACAGCCTACGGTTAGAACTTCGCACACGGAATAATCCTCTTCTTCCCCAGTCTTCCGTTGCGTTTGTTTGCCCATTCGTAGACCATGGAGAGCTCGTGAGATCCTGCGGTCATGCCGAGGCTGAGCTGGGAGAGGGTGATGTCATAGCTGTACCCGAATCGGAATTGGTGGGTACCGTAGCCGAGCATCACGGCGATGGCGTCGTGATTGATGTAGCCGTAATTGTTGCTCTTGATGCCTGGGAGTCCGCGGTACCAGAGGCCGATGACGATCGGTTCAAGTTCGAGGTAGGCTCCGAGGTCGAGCTGACTGAATTCTGCTTGTTGGAGGTAGTTGAAAGCGAAAAGCATCGCGTTTCCTTGCTTGCGGTAGAGGCCGCCTTTGCCCACCTTCATGCGGTATCCTCCGTGGAGGGATAGACGACGTGGGATCAAAGATGTCTTGTCTGGGTAGATGCTTTCGTTCGGCTGGTTCAAGTGGTGAATCGCTGCGCCAATCCAATACTTCGGACTGTACAACAACACCCCTGTACCCATATCGAAGAAGTTGATCGGTTCAGGAACATCCTCCAAGGTAGTCGCGGCATTGTCGCGAATCAACTGGTCACTGAAAGTGAGGTTGCTGAAGCTGATGTTTCGATTGCTGTACGAGAACTGCAGGGCAGGACGGATGTACAACTCACGATTCAACTGGATTTCATAGGCGTATTGCAAACCAACGGTAGTGCTTCGGAGTGCTCCGGTACCGGCTTGTTCGCGGGTGGCAATGAGTCCGAATCCACTGCTGAATTCTGGTACATAGTGGTCGTATGACGCGTTGTATGCGACCCAGGCACCAGGAATGGCTGGCCATTGGTTGCGGTAGTTGGCGCTCAAACGACTTTGCACCGTGGTACCTGCGAACGCTGGGTTCATGTAGGTTGGTGCCGCGTAGAATTGCGTGAACTGCGTGTCTTGCGCTAGCGCGGAAGCAGACAGTCCTACCAGGAATGATATGGCAATGATCAACCTTCTCATTTCCGGCGTAGCATATAAGGAGCAATCTTGATCTCGTCTTCGTCTTCCTCAGGGAAAGGGAAGAAGAGTTCATCACTCACGGTTTCATATTCTTGACTTTCCACCACCACCTTATAGCTGGTCAGTGGGTTGATCACCAAGATGAATTTCCCGGTATTCGCATTGCTACGGTAGATACCTTGAACTTCGCGTGTCTTTTCATCAATTACAGTGATCACAGCGCTCAACGGAAGACCGTTAATCGAACGCACTTCACTTTGAATCACCAAGGTCTGCTGCTGACGGTAAATGAAGTCAATACTGTAAAGGTCTTGCTCACCAAAACCACCCGGACGAGCAGAAGAGAAGTAGCCTCTTCGTCCACCGGCGTCGAGCGACAAGAAAATATCATCGTCTACTGTATTCGCTGGGAAACCGAGGTTCTCAGGTACACTCCATGTTTCACCTTCCATCATCTCCACGCGGAAGAGGTCGTAGCCTCCGATGGTTGAATGTCCTTGCGATGCGAAGTAAAGGGTGAGTCCGTCTACGTCGAGGTGTGGTGCATCTTCATCGTATGGGGTGTTGATCGATGGACCCAAGTTTCGCGGGAGACTCCACTCGCCGTTCGGGAGCATTTTCACGCGGTAGAGGTCTTTTCCACCGTATCCACCCGGACGATTGCTACTGAAGATCAGCATGCGTTTGTCAGGGGAGAGGGTAGCCGAGGCTTCCTGGTAATCAGAGTTGATCTGATTTGGAAGCTTCTTTGGATCCGTCCACTTTCCGTTTTTCAAGTTGGTGATGTATAAGTCACCTCCCGTCAAGTTTCGGTTGGTACGGTACAAGATCATCGTTTTGCCATCGGCCGTAATACTTACCGTGGCATCGTGGGTTTCGCTGTTGATTGGTTGTCCCAAGTTCACAGCCTCCGCCCATCCTTGCGGACCCGTCGTTGATTGGTAAATGTCTTCGAAGTATTCCCCGTTAGGGTCTTTCAAGCGTGCCGTGCTGTCGCCACGACGACTCGTGAAGTACAGCTGGCGGTTGTCAGGCGTTACCAACGGAACGTACTCTTTGGCCTCTGTATTCACCTTCGGTCCGAGGTTGTTGATGCTGACATCTACGGGGTCGCTGATGGCCTCGATGGCGCGTTTGCTGATCTGAATGTGGCGTTGCACCTCACGGTAATCATGTGCTTCGTCGCCGCTTGAAAGGTATCGGTTGAACCAATCAATGGCTTCTTCGAAACGCATGTTGCGGTGAAGGGCTCTTCCGTATGGGAACCATGCTTCTTTGTAATCTGCTAGCGCAGGAACGCTCAGCATTTCCAATGCGCGCTTCTTATCGTTTTTCCAATCGAGTAGGATGACTCCTAGTTCGTATTGAACAGGTAGGTAGGTGCTATCAACCTTGTACAGCTTTTCGAGGTTGTCATACGCCAAGCCATAATCTCCCTGATAGAATGCAAAGTCTGCATCCTTGAACGCCTGACGCTCACGACGTCCCCAGCCCTCTTGCGCCTGTGTGGCGAGAAGGAGGAAGAAACATGCTATGGTAATCAGGGTGGCTTTCATTTACTTTATCAAAAGGGTTACGTCTCCAGCTTTGATGATTTCTTCGCCGTTGGAGAATCGGGCTTTCACCTTCCAAGCGTATACATCCTGTTTACAGATTTCGCCTTTGTAGTAACCGTTCCAGCCCATGGCGACGTCGGTACTTTCAAAGAGCATTTCGCCCCACTTATTGAAGATCTGTAGTTGGTATTCAATCACTCCCGTTTGCATTGGGAAGAAAATGTCGTTGTCAAAGTTCGCCGGGTTATAGAAACCATCGCTCGCCTCAGCCAAGTTTGGCGTAAAGGCATTCGGGAAGTCTATAAAGGCATCCGATTCTGCATATACGGCATCTTCAAACACGTAAGTTGAAGGACAGTTGTACTGGTTGTTCGCTGTGAGGGAAATCGTGTAGATTCCTTCTTCTTGGTAATAATGAATCGGGTTCGTGTCCACGCTAGTGGCACCATCACCAAAATCCCAGAAATAAGTACTGGCATTTTCAGAAAGGTTGATCGTATACACCGGATCACCAGGAACCGATACCTCTTGCGGAGTCACCGTGAAGGCCGCCACCGCAGTTGGGTAAACATTGATCAATGCCTCTTGCACTGCCACATCTGAAGTTCCGTCAAGGATACCTTCGACCGTCAAGGTCACCGTGTAAATTCCCGGCTGGTAATACGTGTAAACTGGATCAGAAACGTTGGCTTCACCTCCGTCTCCAAAGTCCCATTGCCAACCGACAACGTAGTCACTTAAGTCTTGGAAGTTCACAGTCAATGGCGCACAACCCTCTGCCGGACCAAGGAAGCCAGCCTCTGGTGGAGGCGGAGTGATTTCGATGGTACGCATGGCTGTGTCCGCACAGAAACCGTTGCTTACGAGAAGTTCGATGGTAAAGGTTCCCCATGTTCCGTAGTCGTACGGACCAGGATCTTCACCCTCTAAGATGACATCATTGCCCATGTCCCAGCTGTACGTTGCCACATCTCCAGCCACACTCTCGTTACCAAGTTGGACAATCGAATTCGGGAAAGCTTGCACCTCAGGTTGTGCATTGAAGTCTGCCATTGGCGTGGCAAAAACAACCACATCCATGAAGGTAGTATCAGCACATCCGAAGAATGAGTTAGCTACGAGCATTACTTCGAAGACCACATCTTCTGTAGTTTCATTCTCGTAGGTGTGGGTTGGCTCCGCCACGTTGGTGAAGTCGCCATCACCAAACTGCCATTCGTAAGAAAGGGCTCCTTGGCTGTAGTTTTCAAACTCAACGGTCAACGGACTACATCCTTGAAGGTTCCCACCACCATCTGCTTGTAGCAGTGGCAAGATCTCGATACTGAGGTCGTCTGAAGCTTGACATCCACTTGCTGTGAATGCGTTGAGTGTAATGTTATAAATCACCGGAGAACTGCCCAGGTTGTAGTAGGTATGGGTGTGTTCTACGGCCGCTGTATCGCTGACTTCACCTGTTCCATATACCCACTGGTAGCTATCAGCTCCGGTGGAGTTATTGATGAAGACCGCATCTACTGGGTAACAACCAATGGTAGTGTCCAATTCCGCGATAGCGATAGGTGTATTGAAGACCTCAATAGGAATGTAGGTCGTGTCAGTACAACCATAGATAGACTCTGCTACCAACTGCACATTGTAGATCGTGTCTTGACCTGTTTCATTGATGAAGACATGCGTAGGGTTGTTCTGGTTCGACATGCCGCCGTCACCAAACTCCCATTCAAAGCCTTGCGAAGCACCGAGCGATTGATTGCTGAAGGTTACTTCGAGCGGAGAACATCCACTCGCGATGCTCGTTGCAGCAGCCGTGACATCAGGGAATACGGTGTACGGAGCAGTGTCAACATTTGTACATCCGAATTCCGTGATCGCCGTCAATGAAACCGTGTAGGTCACCGGGTCTCCCGAAGTGCTCGAGAAGGTATGCGCATGTTCTACCGCCACCGTGTCGCTTTGGAAACCATCGCCGTAATCCCAAAGGAATTCTGTGGCGAGGGTACTGTTGTTCGTTAAGATGGCCGGTGAAGGATGGCACCCTTCATCCCAACTCATATCAAACGAAGCGGTTGGCTGCGGATGAACCACGAGGTTGAGTGCGAATAGGTTCGAACATCCATCATCTGACGTGGCGTAGAGCTGCACGGTATACGTGGAGTCAATAGCCGATGGGTTCTGGAAAATCGAACTTGCATCTTCCGTTAAGGCAATCAATCCGTTTCCGAAATCCCATTGGAAGTCGTCACCGTTGATGGTCGTGTTGTTAAAGTCAACCGCATACGGATGACAACCATCTCCAGGGTCTTCGAAGGAAGCTTGAACTTCAGGGTAGACATCCACTGGAACCACGAACGTATGGGTACAGCCGTCATCTGAAATCGCTGTCAATTCAACCTGGTAGGTAATTGTTTCCGTTGTCAGATTGACAAAGGTGTGCGAGTGCGCCAGGGCATCGGTGTAAGATGTGTCTCCTGGTTCATAGACCCACTGATAGCTATCAGCTTGGATCGACATGTTCTCCAATTGAATGGTCAATGGCGAACAGCCCGCGTTAATGTCGGTCGCAAATTGAGCCAGCGGCTGCGGATTGATGAATACATCCGTGCTTGCTGTATCCACACAACCAAAGGCTGAGGTACCAATCAAGGTCACCGTGTATTCAGCAGGGTCTGTGCTAAAGTTCTCCCAGATATGCGTAGGCGTTGGGAACGTAGATCCTGTGCCATCACCGAAGTTCCAATCGTATTCGTTGACTCCTTGAATGAATGGCATGGTCACCACCAATGGGCTACACGCCGAATCTGGTGTCAACTCAAAATCAAAATTCGCTGTTGGGTAGACGATCACACTCGTCATGGTGGTATCGTGACAACCATTGTTCGCATAGGCAATCAAGGTCACGTCGAAGGTCTCTACGAAACCAGTCTCATTCACGTAGGTGTGGGTCGGACTTTCATCGGTCGTCGTAAAGCCATCGCCTAGGTCCCAGAAATAGTTGTCTGCCCCTACCGAAGTATTGATGAACACGGCGTCAAATGGCGCACATCCCGGAGGGTTGCTGTTGTCTGTGAACGAAGCTTGTGCACCAGGGTACACCGTAATGTAGAGCGTGTCTGTGGAGGCACATCCAAAGGTTGAGAAGGCGCTCATGACCACCGTGTAGGTGGTGTCAGTCTGCGTCAAGTTTTGGAATACGTGCGTCGGACTCTGATCGTTGCTACCATTGTTGTCGCCAAAGTTCCATTGGAATGAAGCGGCTCCCGTTGTGTTGTTCGTGAAGGTCACCTCGAGTGGTGAACATCCTTCCGTTGGGTCAGCTGTGACATTCGGAATCGGCGCCGGCTCCACTTCAATCGGATAGGTCACCGAAGAAGAACAGTTGGCGGTATTGACATTCAAGGTCACATCGTAGCTGCCTGTGTTGGCATAGACGTGCGTTGGGTTTTGATCAAACGCGGTTCCCGCATCACCAAAATCCCATTGCCACCCGGTGATAGGATCACCTGGATCAGGAATGGTCAAGTCGGTAAATTCAGCTTCTGTCCCTTCACAGACATTGTCTGCGAGGAAGTCGGCCTGGGGGGATTGATAGACATTGACGAGCTCTTGGTCGTTGTCAAGACATCCGTTCAATCCTTCAACCAGGAGGTTCACCACATAGGTTCCAGGGGAGTTGTAATCCACTGGAGGAGGGTTCGCTCCATTAAAGGTAAATGGGGCCACGTCGAAGGTCCACGTAGAGTTCGTTGAGCCTACGGAGAGGTCTTCAAAGTTCACCGTCAAGGCATCACAACCATTGAGGTTGTCAAAGCCGATGTTTGCTGTTGGCGAAGGAAGAACAACCACTTCAACGCAGGCGGTATCCGCACATCCGCCATTGGCAGATTGAATGCCTACAGCGCTACAGACGTTGTATGTTCCAGGGGTATTGAAGACATAAGTGATATTCCCACCACCGGTTGGAAGCCATCCGATGCCATCATCGAAGTTCCACTGGTACTGATCGGCACCACCGGTAGCTTGCTGGAAGAAGGTGATTGGCTCACCCACACAGATCGTGTCTTCACTTGCTACGATATCAGCCACCGGAGGAGGCACAATCGTAATCGTCAAATTCGCAGTATCGATTCCACAGAAGTTACTGTCGAGCAGCTGCACTTCATAGGTTCCAATTCCTGGGTAGGCCACTGTGTTCGGGAAGGTTGGTGGCCAAGGGGTCCAGTCGATAATCGAGTCGGTTCCTTCACCCCAGTAGTCTCCAAAGTTCCAGTATTCGTAACGCTGGTAGATGTTTCCTTGGAAGAGGCAGTTTCGTTCGGTGGTATTTGTAAAAGTCACCGTGGTGTCTGGGTAACAAAGGACCGTGGCGGAAGCTGTGATTGCTGCTTCATCCAAATCCCAGATTCGAATCGGGTTGAAGGTAGCTTCGCTGGCCCCTCCTTGGATGGTGTTACAATAGTTCTCCGCACTCAGCGAGACCTCGGTTTCACAGTCGACGGTATTTTGCTGATAGACATGCGAAATGACCTCGTTCCAGTTGGTATAGTCGAAGGTCAAAGGCGGAGATCCATCTCCAAAATCCCACGTAAATACGGTGGTTTCTGATACGTTCGTTGAAGAGTTGATGAACTCCATTTCCTGCGGCGCACAGGCCTGAGTCAATCCACCAATCGGGATTTGGATGGAGGCGCTGGTAGCCTCTTCCATCACGACGACTCCTTCGAGGGAGCAGCCAGTGTTGACTTCAGAAATGGTCACAATGAATGTGTCGACTACGGCCGTGTACACGTGAGGTATCGGCGTAGGCGATGTCCATGATGCTCCTGTTTCTACCGGACTACCATCACCCCAATCAATTGTGTACTCTCCCCAGTCGTCTGGAGATTGCAGATTGAGCGTGTAGTTTCCGCCTGAACAATCATACCAATACGGGTTGTCAACGGTATTTCCGAAGAAATCGAAGACTTCCGGGCACTGGCTGAACATGTTCAGCGTCGGCAATAACAGCAGCACGACAAGCCAAGGGTGGAATATGGTTTTCCTTGCACTTCCCATGCATAGGTCTACGTAACCATCGGGCAAATGGATACGCTTTTTATAGGGTTTTGACCAACTAATCGTGGAATGCTACCCAAAATGGGACAATCCAACTGTCATTCAAATTTACCCTGATGAAGTTACCTCGCTTGTAGGCGTTTTCTGATTTTCTCAACAATGTGTTCCACAGCAGGACAAACCATGGTGTTTCGATAGGTCAGATCAAGGATCTGCGACATCTTTTTCCGATCCGTATGCGGGTACTCTCGGCACGCCAGCGGACGGTCTTCATACACGCTACACGTATTGTCTTCATTGAGAAAGGCGCAAGGAGAAGACTTCAAGACATAGTCGTTATCCTCATCCATCCGCAAGTACTGATCAATAAACTGAGAAGGACGCACCCGCAACCGTTTCGCCAGTCGATCAATATCCCGATCCCTAAAAATCGGACTCGTTGTTTTGCAACAATTTGCACATTCCAGACAGTCAGTCACCGCAAACACCTCCTCATGCGCCTCATGAAACAAGGAATCCAATTCACGATCCTTCACACGTTTTAGTTGCTTGAAAAGGTCTTTGGTGGGGTGGGGTTTGCGGGGCATGGTGCGAAGGTAGGAAACGATGGACTATGTCCTTAGGCCTATGGCGTATGGCTTAAGGCTTAAGTGTTGGTTGTATGCAGTATGCGGTAGGCTGAAAGCATGGTTAGGCCGCCTGCGGCGGATAGCATGATTAGTTTCCAAAAACCAAAAACCAAAAACCAAAAACCAAAAACCAAAAACCAAAAACCAATAACCCCCTCGAATAATGACTAATAATTAATGAATACTGAATAATGAACTACCGGGTCACCCCTTCAATTCACTATTCAAATTCATTATTTATAATTCTTCCGGTCTACAGTCCACAGTCCACGGTCTACTTACTAACCACCACCTTCTCCATCTGCAAAACCGTTTCCTCAGAGCGGAGTGTCACCAAATAGACACCTTCTGCCTGATTTGACAGATCCATCATGTATGTGATGTCAGTTTGTGCTTGCGAGATGCTATGGATGACTCTGCCTGTCATGTCATGAACTAGCAGTTCGAGGTTTGGATCTTCGAGGGGTTTGAGGTAAACGTTTAATGACCCCGTAGTAGGTGAAGGACCAAGGATGAGGTAATCATCCTCGGCAACAGGTGCCATTGGGTAGGCGTTACAATCTGGGTCACACCCAGGGATGAGGCAGCCACAGGGGTCGGTTTTGACAAGCCACATTCTTTGAAAAGGAAGTTCGAAGGATTCGCTTTCTGGATCCAAGTTGGCGGTGTAACCACAGAAAGCAAAGCCATTGTCGGATGTTTGAATAATATCGGCAACGACATGGTCATCTTCTGGGCTTTGAATGAGTCTGAATTTTCGATTCCAAATTTCCTCGCCTTGATCATTGAACTTGAAAAGAACCACATCATTATTCCAATTTCCGTTTAACTCTATGTTGTCAGTAGCTATCGCATTGAAATCTCCGATGCTAACAAAAGTTCCATCCTTCTGAGGTATGATTTTGTAACATGCGTCAAATACAGAGAACGTTCCATCTCCATATGTGAGCTGCCACTTTTCTGTTCCAGTTGAGTCTATAGCCAGGATAGAAGAGTAGCAGCCGTTATCACAATAGGTCATCGGAAGAAAGATGTCAGAGTTTGAGTGTATAAATATGTCCTGGACAGGTCTGTTTTCAGAAATTGGTATCGAGTCAACTAATGATCCATCATCACTATCAAGGATTATAATGGAGTTGTGATTTTCGAAATTTTGTGAGAGTTCCAATTTGCCAAAGTAGATGAGATTGTCTTGATAGGATATGGAACCAATTTGAGGCTGGTCAGCTCCGAAGTTGCTTGAGAATTGTCTACTCCAAATCTCACTACCGTATTTATCATATTTTGATACTTTGACCCATGGATGCTTCAAATATGCTGTTGTGTAAATGTTATAATGGTCGTCTGTAGTCAGACCGAACGTCCTATAGGCATCAGGGATATCCCAGACCGAAGTTGGATCATCATAATAGTAGGGACTTTGTTCGGAAGTAAATTCTACTAATTCGCCATCCAGTGAAAACCACATCAAGTGATTTTCGTATTTGTTCTCCTCATTTATCGAGAACGAGACATCTAGGATTAAATCATCTCTATGTCTCCTGAATGTTCGATAATAGTGCCCTTCGATACTAAGAGAGTTTGAGTATTCGTTCAGCGATTCAATTTCGCCTTGTTTGTTAAGCTTAATGATGAAATTTGTGTGAATTGAATCTACAACATCACAGGTCACAAGATATCCATCTTCTGTCTCAATTAGACCAAAAGCAAGAGAGTTGGTGTCAAGTGCATAGTTTTTATTAAAAGTCTGCTGACCATGCACAGATATGCAGGTCAGCAGACAGATTAATATGTTAATGAATGATTTCAAAACGGTAGACCTAAAGTTAGGGAATGTTTTGGGCGTAGGGCGTAGGGCTTAAGGCTTAAGTGTAGGCGGTAGGCTGTATGCGGTAGGCTGAAAGCATGGTTAGGCCGCCTTCGGCGGTTAGCATGATTAGCCCGCCTGAGGCGGATAGCATGATTAGTTTCCAATAACCAATAACCAATAACCAATAACCAATAACCAATAACCACTTCGAATATTGACTAATAATTAATGAATACTGAATAATGAACTCTCGGGGTGCACCTTCAATTCACCATTCACTATTCATATTCATTATTTATTCTTCTTCCGGTCCACGGTCCACGGTCCACGGTCCACGGTCCACCGTCTACCGATTCTACCCCGATTTAGTTCGCTTATAAGCGAGCGAAACTAGAACATCTTCATTAACTTAGGACGTAACCTAATGCAATGCGCGTATGCTGCGAAAGTGCAGGGTTTATTGGTTTCCTTATCGCCAATAGAGTTAAATATTAATATCTGAAATCGTGGCTTACCGCTTCTTTTCTTTTTTATTATTTATCGCAACGATTACTTCAGTTCAAGCTCAAGAGGACAATCTTGTTCCTAATCCAGGATTTGAAGAGCGTGACGACTGTGATCCCAATTATGGGGAATTAGATGATGCCCCCCCTTGGAAGTCACCCACGATGGCGACCCCAAATGTATTTCATGAATGTACAATCGTCAATGATAATCCCTGTCCGTATCCAGAAAGCCAAGTGCTTGATCCTTGGATAGTGGGAGTCCCTACAAATGGTCCTGGGTGTCAATCCCCTCACTCAGGTATGGGCTATGGTGGGTTTATTCCTTATGCTCCTTCAGAGTCGGATTGGCTCGATTGGTCGGAATATTTGGAAACACAACTGCTTGAACCATTAATTGCAGGTGAAGTCTATCATATTCGGTTTTACTTATCACTTGCGGAGAGGTCTTCGAGAGCGATAAGCTCAATTCATGTGTTATTATCCCCTGACAATATAGAGGAGTACAGCGCTACTAACACTACCCTTCCAATCTTGCCTTCATTGGCTAATGATATCCAAACGTATATTGATGACAAAGATGAATGGACTCTATTGCAATGGGAGTTCATTGCTAATGGAGATGAGCAGTACTTGTATATAGGGAACTTTACTTCGAATGAAGACACTCCATCAATTAATGCTATCCCCTCTGATGTTATTGATGAAGGCCATTATGAGAATATGGCTTACTATTACATAGATGATGTTTACGTTGGTCAAACACCGTTATCAATTTGGCAAGAAGAAAATACAGAATTCGCTCTTTTTCCTAACCCAGTTGAGAATAATCTGAAGATCACTGGGAAGAATATTGAGCAAGTTGTCATTTATAACGGATTAGGCAAGTTAGTGAAGCAAGTATTACTTCCTTTTCCTATGAATTCAGTAGACGTAAAAACAGAGGGTCTATCTTCAGGGATATATTACTGCCTTCTCCAACTTGATAACGGAGAGATAATAAAGAAGAAAATTTTGAAGCGGTAGGTTGTAACAATGAGAACAAATGTTTCAAAAAATAAAATACCTACTCTGTCTCAGTGTAATATTATTAACTACCCAAGTAGCAGAAGCTCAATGGCAAACTGGGGGGAATTTTGTTGGTCCAACAGATGTACTTGGGTCAAACAATAGCGAACCTGTTTCAATGATAACCGACGGAGACCCACATCTTCGTCTAATGGATAATGGGAACATAACTGTTAATACATATACCTATAATCGAAATGGATTTCTAGGTCTGAGCCAGGATCCAACTTTCTTCAATTTAGGGCTTCAGTCTCCATTTACACAGCTTCATCTTAATGGAAATAATCCCAATGGATTCCCTGAGCAACTAGGCTTTAGAGATTGGATGCGCTACGGGATTCTATTCACCCATAATCAGGATATGATGTATGTCGGACCCCGTAGAATTGGAGATGATGTTACTGATGGGGTGTAAGCAGTAGGCTGTATGCGGTAGGCTGATAGCATGGTTAGGCCGCCTGCGGCGGTTAGCATGATTAGTCCGCCTGAGGCGGATAGTATGATTAGTCCGCCTGAGGCGGATAGTATGATTAGTCTCCACGAACCACGAACCACGAACCACGAACCACGAACCTCTTCGAATAATGATTAATAATTAATGAATACTGAATAATGAACTGCTGGGTCACCCGTTCAATTCACCATTCACTATTCAAATTCATTATTTATTCTTCTTCCGGTCCACAGTCCACGGTCCACGGTCTACCGATTCTACCCCCGATTTAGTTCGCTTGTAGGCGAGCGAAACAAGAACATCTTCATTAACTTAGGAGATAACCTAATGCAATGCGTGTATGCTGCGAAAGTGCAGGGATTGTTAGTGTCCTTATGCTAACAGCGCTAATTTTTTGAAATAAACAAGTGATGTACCGCTTCCTTCTGTTACTGGCTTTTGGAGCCACTAGCCTTCATGTCTATACCCAAGAAAACCTCGTTCCTAATGGGAGCTTTGAGGAGTTTATAGACTGTCCTGTATCAACAACTGAGTTAGCTACAAACTGTCTTCCGTGGGAGACATGGCAGTTGACTCCTGATTTCTTTCATGAATGTGGGGAGGTTAATGCAGGTGTACCCGACAATGCATGGGGTTCTCAAGAGGCGTTTCATGGTTCGGCTTACGCATGTTTTATAACATACGAGACCATTGATGAATCTAGGGAGTATATGGCTACAGCTTTGACAAGTCCGCTTGAAGTGGGAGAAGAATATAGAATTGAGTTCTCAATATCTTTCGTCGATGGCGGCCTGAAATCTGGTAATCTAGCAGCGACGAATAATATCGGCTTCAGATTCTTTCAAGACCCTGATTATGACCAATTAAATGAGCTGCAGCCAGATAACTTTGCTCACTTCAACATCGATACCCTTGTGATAGATCAGACCAATTGGTTGACCCTTGAAGTTTTCTTCACAGCTGATCAACCATATGATTACATCGCCTTTGGGAACTTCTTTGATGACGAGAACACCGAAGTATGGAACATTAACTCTTCAGGATATGCTGTTGCTTTCTACTATATCGATGCCATCTGCGTACAGAAGAGTGAATTCCCGTCTTGTTACCCGGTGAATGTTGTAGAATCCTCTTCATTGGATTTGAACTTCATCTATTCTACTGGTCAGTTGATGATCTCAGGGTTAGACGGAAAAGATTCTCTGATTTCCGTTTATACTGTAGAAGGTAAACTCCTAAGTCACCGAGAGTCTAATGATTCATCGGTGATATTTGAGGATTTACCTTCAAATGGAATTGTTATTGTTCAAGCTGTAGTCGGGGAAGAGGTTATATCACGCAAGCTTTTTTTACAATGAGAAAGTATCTCTTTTTAACCCTTACATTACTCTTGATCTGCTCGATAGGGTATTCACAATCCACCACAGCGAATAATGTTCCTGGAGGAAATAAATTTCTCGGCTTTGATGCCGCACAAGCTATAGATTTCCGGACCAATGATATCAACAGAGCCAAATTGATGGACAATGGAAACATCACCGTTAATACCTACACGTACAACCGAGCAGGTTTCTTTGGACTAAGCCAAGACCCTGACTTCTTCAATCTAGGGCTTCAATCACCTTTCACCTTACTTCATCTCAACGGTGACAACCCTAATGGCGCTCCCGAGCAACTTGGCTTTAGAGATTGGATGCGCTATGGGATTTTATTCACCCATAATCAAGACATGATGTATGTCGGACCCCGTAGAATTGGGGATGATGTTACAGATGTATGGGCGGTATGCAGTATGCGGTAGGCTGAAAGCATGATCAGTCCGCCTCAGGCGGATAGGATGGTTAGTCTCCACGAACCACGAACCACGAACCTCTTCGAATAATGATTAATAATTAATGAATACTGAATAATGAACTGCTGGGTCACCCGTTCAATTCACCATTCACTATTCAAATTCATTATTTATTCTTCTTCCGGTCCACAGTCCACGGTCCACGGTCTACCGATTCTACCCCCGATTTAGTTCGCTTGTAGGCGAGCGAAACAAGAACATCTTCATTAACTTAGGGAATAACCTAATGCAATGCGCGTATGCTGCGAAAGTGCAGGAGAAAATTGGCCTCCGTATGCCAATCGAATTAATGATATTTATATAAGTGATTTATCGCTTCAGTATTTCTCTCGTTTTTCTGCTAGTAGTTTGTTCTCTGAGAGCACAAGTGGATAATTTAGTCCCGAATTCGAGTTTCGAAGAGCGCGATGAGTGTGATCCGAATTATGGGGAATTAGATGATGCTCCACCTTGGTTTAGCGCTACGATGGCAACTCCTGATGTATATCATCGTTGCACGGTAGTTCTGGACGATGATTGTCCTTACCCTGAAAATCAAACTTTAGATCCGTGGCTATTTGGAGTGCCTGTAAGCGCCTTTGGATGCCAAGAACCACGAAGTGGTGATGGTTACGCTGGGTTTTTACCTTATTCGCCAGGACCGCAAGCGTGGAATGATTGGTCTGAGTATTTAGCTGTAGAGCTTCAGGATGTATTGAATGAAGGTGAAGTCTATTATATAAGATTTTACCTTAGCTTGGCGGAGAGGTCATCAAAAGCGACAAGTGCTATTCAGGTTCTCCTAGTTGACTCATTGTTAAGCCAATACTCTGGGTTAAACTCAACGATCCCGGTGGCTGCATCTCTTTCAAATACCCCTAGTAACTTTATTGATGAAAAAGATGATTGGACTCTTCTTCAGTGGGAGTATGTTGCCCAGGGTGGAGAGCGATATTTGTATATAGGGAATTTTATTCCAAATTCTGAAACACCAACAATCAACGCGATTCCTTCCGATGTAATTGATGAGAATCATTTTGATGATGATGCATATTATTATATCGACGATGTTTACATAGGTCAAACGCCCGTTTCTGTTTCTGAAGATATTGTTGAAAGGGTGAGGGTTTTTCCAAATCCCTTTCAGAGTTCGTTAACTGTTAACGGTTTTGGTGCTGAAACTTTCCAGATTTATGATGCGAAAGGTGTAGTTGTTTTGGAAGGGGATTTGATTAATTCGAAATTCGATAATCGAATCAATACAGCAAATTTGGATGTGGGTTTCTATTTAATCGTCATTTATTTCGAAAATAATGTAGAATATATTGAGAGGATTTTGAAGTGGTAGATCGTAATTGTTTGATTATGAGATATCCGAAAATATTAGTGTTAATTATTCTATGTTTTCCTTCAATTACATTTAGCCAAGACTGGAATACTGGTGGCAATGTACTTGGTCCATTAGATCGTTTAGGAGCTAACAACGGTCAGCCTGTTACAGTTATAACAGATGGGGATCCGCATTTGCGCTTAATGGATAGTGGAAACATAACCGTCAATACATATACCTATAATCGAAATGGATTTCTTGGTCTGAGCCAAGATCCAACTTTCTTCAATTTAGGGCTTCAGTCTCCATTTACACAGCTTCATCTTAATGGAAATAACCCCAATGGATTCCCTGAGCAACTAGGCTTTAGAGATTGGATGCGCTACGGGATTTTATTCACCCATAATCAAGACATGATGTATGTCGGACCCCGTAGAATCGGGGATGATGTTACCGATGCTGTGATTGCTTGGGGTGACAACTCGATTACATCTCAGAACGGCCCAGATAACCTGACGTTTAACTGGTCAACTGGTACGGGTCCAGGAATCCTTGAGGTTGCTCGTATGACTTCTGAAGGACATACAGGAATCGGTACGTTGTTTAGCAATGATGACCAGCCTGTGTGGGCACTGGAAGTGTGGGATGATAGTAGTGATCCTCAGTTGAGGCTTACCTACGACTATGGTCCGATTAACGACCTCTACACCGATCTACAGACCAGCAATTTGGGTCATTTCCACGTGATCCCAACGGGGAATATGGCTGTTGGCTTTGATCCGACAGAAGGCCTTCCTACAGAGAAGTTAGATGTGGAAGGAACGGCACGCTTACGCATCATGCCAGGGCTAACGCCAGATGCCTTGATTACGGGGATTCAGCAAACCGAGGTAGGTGATTACGCATTAGACTATTTGGAGTTCACGGGCAATGACACTGATTTTCTTGCGGGTGATGGAACATGGGTTAATGGAGACGACTTGTGCGAATGGAATGAGATTGACAATGGAGGTTCTGCAGACCTTGTCATGGGCTATGTAGGAGCATGTAATGAAGGACGAGTTGGCGTTGGTTTAGATGTTCCGACTGGCAAGTTTCATTCTTTCCAAGCCAACACTGCTGATGGTCTTAACACGAATGCTAGAATTGAGACCATAGGAGGGAATGAAATTAATTCTATTTGGGTGTCCGCAAACGCTGATGCCGGTACAGCAATCTCAAGAGGTGTTCGCGTAGAAAGCCAAGGTGTAGCAACGCAATCCACAAATCACGGTGTGACTGCTCGTGTAGTTGCAGGTGAAAAAGTAATTGGTGTCCTAGGTCAGGCACAATCTGGGACTGATCACACGATTGGAGTTGCTGGACTGGCACTTGGAGGTACACCAGGAAATCAGTTTGTTGGTGTTTACGGCGAAGGATTGATCGCTGGCTGGTTTGCTGGGCCTGTTTGGACCAACGCACCGGTAATTAACGTTTCGGATGCCACATTCAAGGAAAATGTGAGCGATGAGGTTCCTGGCTTGGAAACTGTGTTACAAATCAGTCCGAAGCGCTACAACTTCAAAACAGAAGAGTACCCATCATTCAATTTTCCAGAAACCGTCCAATATGGTGTCATGGCACAAGAGCTCCAAGAAATAGCTCCGGATCTCGTGACCCAAGCAGAGAAGCCAACTCTTACAGACCCTGATACAGGAGAAGTAATTAGTGAAGGCATGGAGCATCTAGGAGTGAATTACACAGCGATGATCCCTATGTTGATTAAAGCTACACAAGAGCAGCAGTCAATAATTGACAACCAACAACAACAAATCAATGAGTTAATGTCAATGGTGGAGGCGTGTTGTCAATCTGATGTGAAATCAATGGATAACTCGGAATTCGAAATTCAAATGGAAGAAAAGTTCAAAAGCGAACTTCAGCAGAATTACCCAAATCCATTCCAGTTTACAACAAGAATCAACTACTCAATTGGGTGCGCCTGTTCTGCCCAGATCATGGTGTATAATCAAATGGGTGAGATCGTTGATGTAATTTTTGAAGGACAAGCATCTCCAGGAGACTACTCAGTTGAGTGGAATGCGACGAACGTTTCTTCAGGAATCTATTACTACGCGCTAACGGTAGATGGTGTTGAGATGGTGAAGAAGGCAATAAAGCTATAAGAATTTCTAGATATTCTTTTCGGAAGCCTCCAAGATTGGGGGTTTCCTTTTTTGTAGTAGGCAGTAGGCTCTAAGCATGATTAGGCCGCCTGCGGCGGATAGGATGATTAGTTTCCAATAACCAATAACCAATAACCAATAACCTCCTCAAATAATGATTAATAATTAATGAATACTGAATAATGAACTCTCTGGGTGTACCTTCAATTCACCATTCACTATTCAAATTCATTTTTTATTCTTCTTCCGGTCCTCAGTCCACGGTCCACGGTCTACTTAGTAACCACCACCTTCTCCATCTGCAACACCTTTTCCTCAGAGCGGAGTGTCACCAGATAGACACCTTCTGCCTGATTTGATAGATCCATCATGTACGTGATGTCAGTTTGTGCTTGCGAGATGCTGTGGATGACCCTTCCTGTCATGTCATGAACTAGCAGTTCGAGGTTTGGATCTTCGAGGGGTTTGAGGTAAACGTTTAATGGCCCGGTAGTAGGCGAAGGACCAAGGATGAGGTAATCATCCTCGGCAACAGGAGCCATGGGGTAGGCATTACAATCGGGGTCACACCCAGGGATGAGGCATCCGCAGGGGTCGGTTTTGACGACCCAGATTTGTTGAGCCGGGGCTTCGAAGTTTTCGTTTTCTAAGTCTAGGTCGGATGCGATGCCGCAGAATGCAAAGCCATTGTCAGATGTTTGGATTACGTCAGCTACTTCGTGGCGATCGTCATAGCTTTCAACCAGTCGGTACCTTCGGTTCCAAATTTCTTCTCCTTGGTCGTTGAATTTGAAGAGTACGATGTAATTATTCCAGTATCCTTCTTCTTCGACGTTTTCTGTAACAGTTTCATGATAGTCTCCGATGGAAACAAAATTGCCGTCTTCCTGGGGTAGGATTTTATAAGCCGCCTCAGTCCAAGAAGTGGGCTGCCCATCTCCATAGGTAAGTCTCCATTTTTCTTCACCTTCATCATCTATAGCCACAACTGCTGAGTAACAATCGCTTTCACTGCAAAATGTTGTAGCTAGAAATATATCCGAAGGTGAGTTTACATGAATGTCTTTAATCTCAAATCTATGTGGGAGCGGGATTGAGTCCACTTGTTCACCATCTGCTTTATTCAATACGATTAGCGAGTTAAAGTCCCCATTGTCTGTTGAAAGTTCTTGTTTACTAAAAAACAATTGGTTTTCAAGCAAAGTAATGGCCCGAATTCCGGCTTGATTCCCAGAAAGATCACCCCTGAAAAACTCCGTCCAGATTTCCTGTCCCAAAGAGTCATGTTTTGAGATCTTAATCCAAGGGTATTTCAAAACAGACGCCGAATAAATAAATCCATCGTCATCTTGAATTAGTCCAACAGTTCTATACCAGTCTGGGACATCCCAGTTTGAAGTAGGTTCGTCGTAGTAAAAAGGACTGATCTCCGAAGTGTGCCGGATGAGATTTCCATGGTAGTCGAACCACAGTAGATGATTTTCATGTTTGTCATCCTCATTTATCGAATATGCAACATCAAGGATTAAGTCATTATTCGTCTTTTGAAAAGTTCTTAGAAAACGGCCTCGTACATCAAGAGAATCCGAGAACTCAGAGATCCATTGTATTTCTCCGGAGCTATTCAATTTGATTAACGAGTAGTTCCGGATCTCATCGAAAAGATCACCTGAAATAAGGTAACCGTCCTCGAGTTGGATTAATCCGTGTGATACTCCTGCATTCGTTAAGGGATATCGGAAGTTAAAAGTCTGCTGACCATACATGGGGATGCAGGTCAGCAGACAAAGAATTATGTTAATGAATGATTTCAAAACGGTAGACCTAAAGTTAGGGAATGTTTTGGGCGTAGGGCGTATGGCTTAAGGCTTAAGTGTAGGCGGTAGGCTGTATGCGGTAGGCTGAAAGCATGATTAGTCCGCCTGCGGCGGATAGCATGTTTAGTTTCCAAAAACCAAAAACCAAAAACCCCCTCAAATAATGATTAATAATTAATGAATACTGAATAATGAACTCTCTGGGTGCCCCTTCAATTCACCATTCACTATTCAAATTCATTATTTATTACTCTATCGAGTAACCACCACCTTCTCCATCTGCAACACCTTTTCCTCAGAGCGGAGTGTCACCAAATAGACACCTTCTGCCTGATTTGATAGATCCATCATGTAGGTGATGTCAGTTTGTGCTTGAGAGATGCTGTGGATGACTCTGCCCGTCATGTCATGAACTAGCAGTTCGAGGTTTGGATCTTCGAGGGGTTTGAGGTAAACGTTTAATGGCCCAGTAGTAGGCGAAGGACCAAGGATGAGGTAATCATCCTCAGAAATAGGTGCCATGGGGTAGGCGTTACAATCTGGGTCACATCCAGGGATGAGGCAGCCGCAGGGGTCTGTTTTGACAAGCCACATTCTTTGAAAAGGAAGTTCGAAGGATACGCTTTCTGGATCCAAGTTGGCGGTGTAACCACAGAAAGCAAAGCCATTGTCGGATGTTTGGATAATATCGGCAACGACATGGTCATCTTCCGGGCTTTGAATGAGTCGGAATTTTCGATTCCAAATTTCCTCGCCTTGATCATTGAACTTGAAAAGAACCACATCATTATTCCAATTTCCGTTTAGCTCTATGTTGTCAGTAGCTATCGCATTGAAATCTCCGATGCTAACAAAAGTTCCATCCTTCTGAGGTATGATTTTGTAACATGCGTCAAATACAGAGAACGTTCCATCTCCATATGTGAGCTGCCACTTTTCTGTTCCAGTTGAGTCTATAGCCAGGATAGAAGAGTAGCAGCCGTTATCACAATAGGTCATCGGAAGAAAGATGTCAGAGTTTGAGTGTATAAATATGTCCTGGACAGGTCTGTTTTCAGAAATTGGTATCGAGTCAACTAATGATCCATCTTCACTATCAAGGATTATAATGGAGTTGTGATTTTCGAAATTTTGTGAGAGTTCCAATTTGCCAAAGTAGATGAGATTGTCTTGATAGGATATGGAACCAATTTGAGGCTGGTCAGCTCCGAAGTTGCTTGAGAATTGTCTACTCCAAATCTCACTACCGTATTTGTCATATTTTGATACTTTGACCCATGGATGCTTCAAATATGCTGTTGTGTAAATGTTATAATGGTCGTCTGTAGTCAGACCGAACGTCCTATAGGCATCAGGGATATCCCAGACCGAAGTTGGATCATCATAATAGTAGGGACTCTGTTCGGAAGTAAATTCTACTAATTCGCCATCTAGTGAAAACCACATCAAGTGATTTTCGTATTTGTTCTCCTCATTTATCGAGAACGAGACATCTAGGATTAAATCATCTCTATGTCTCCTGAATGTTCGATAATAGTGCCCTTCGATACTAAGAGAGTTTGAATATTCGTTCAGCGATTCAATTTCGCCTTGTTTGTTAAGCTTAATAATGAAATTTGTGTGAATTGAATCTACAACATCACAGGTCACAAGATATCCTTCTTCTGTCTCAATTAGACCAAAAGCAAGAGAGTTGGTGCCAAGCGCATAGTTTTTATTAAAAGTCTGCTGACCATGCACAGATATGCAGGTCAGCAGACAGAATATTATGTTAATGAATGATTTCAAAACGGTAGACCTAAAGTTAGGGAATGTTTTGGGCGTAGGGCTTATGGCTTAAGGCTTAAGTGTAGGCTGTATGCGGTATGCTGAAAGCATGGTTAGGCCGCCTGCGGCGGATAGCGTGATTAGGCCGCCTGCGGCGGATAGCGTGATTAGTCCGCCTAAGGCGGATAGGATGATTAGTTTCCAATAACCAATAACCAATAACCAATAACCAATAACCCCCTCGAATAATGATTAATAATTAATGAATACTGAATAATGAACTGTTGGGTCACCCGTTCAATTCACCATTAGTCATTTACCATTGTTCCGCTACAAAAGCGTTAGAAAGGCAATCAAGTCTTGTACGTTGGTGATTCCGTCTTGATTTAGATCTCCTGGACATTGTGGTTCTGTGCAGCCAAAGAAGTTGAGCATTTCTAGGAGGTCTTCAATGTTGACCTGACCGTCTTCTAAGAAATCTCCGAGAGTACCTTCACAGTTTCCATCTAGGTCTAAATCAAAGAGACAATTACCGTTACAATCGGCAAAGGGTGCTGCGTATTCGCAGTTACCAATATCGATCGACGCTGTGGGGTTAAAATTACAGGCCAGTGGATCTGTGCATCCGATACCCTCAGACAAGGTGTATCTGCCAGGATAACTTTGAAAGGAAATTGCGAAATCCATCCAATAAGACCAAGCTTGGAATGGTTCACTGGAAGTTATTGAGTAACTCCCGGGAGGTACCGGTAGTTCTGCGTATGAATAGTCGGGATTCTCAGTAGCTGAAAATTCGTTGTTATCGATTGGCTGCCCATTGAGGAAGATCTCATCCAAATGGTCAGTGGATGCTAATACATGGATCGCGTGTTGGTCGTCGTAGTCAACTTGTTCCTCGATAACAAAGGTTGCCTCACTGAAGCCAATAGTCATATCCGGAAGAAAGAACGACTCAGGATCACCAAATCCAGCGCAGGTTGTGCCGCTATAATGTTGCTTGACTTGAATAGGTTGGTCTGAACAGATAACAAGCGTTGATTCCTCTGTTGTTTCTGAATATGATTCGCCTTGTTGTAGCACGAAAAATTGATCTCCAATCTGGACAAATGTGTCGTCTTGCGTTGCTTGCACGCTGTATCCGGTCGACGATGATCCGAGAGGCATTGTCACAATGAATTCTAGTCCTGAAAGCTGATTCGGACGATTTTGATAGGCTACTAAGTCACATGCCCCACACCCAACAGGAAGTTGAACGCAACTGGCTACCGAGTATACGCTGATTGGATGGTTCGCGTCGACCTCAAACCAATCATACTCCTGATATTCTAAGTGCACATATCCAACTTGCCCTTCCTCCAAAAAGAAGATTTGTTCTTCGTTGTTGAAACCATCAGTCTGCAATACGGATACTTGAGTATCATCTTCATTGGCTACCATCAGAAGAGTACTTTCACTTCCAATGGCCGCACCATTCCACTTTTCGTGGATATAGTGTTGCCCGTTTAAACTAGACGGAAATAAATTGACACTTCCTGCATTGTAGGAGTAACTAGATCCTGTCTGCAAGGAAATAGGTGCTGAACTATTTACGTGAATTCCATTCATGGAGACTGATGCTCCGTCATATTCGTCAAGCAATAAATCATTGGGGAAGACAAACGCTTCGATTGAATTCGCGTCAACAGTGAGAGTTGTGTCCCAAAGCAAGTGAGGGGCAGAAATGTCAATGACGGTTTCTTCGTCACAACCAATAATTAAGGATAATTCACTATCGGCTTCATCTTCCGGTTGCGGAACAAATGCAAACCAAAAGTCGTCACCTTTATACTGAGCACTAAGCAATTGAACAACGCACAAGAATGTGAGAGAGAGGGCGATTCTCATAGCAGATGGAGTTTGTCAGATGATTAGATTGGCAATAAGATTTCGAAAATGTCTTCCGGTGAGTTAAATCAACAGCATCGATTTACGATATCTAATAATCATACAGAGAGAGTGAGGTTTACCCTATTTGTAGGCGGTAGGCAGTATGCGGTATGCGGTAGGCTGAAAGCATGATTAGTCCGCCTGAGGCGGATAGGATGATTAGTCTCCACGAACCACGAACCACGAACCACGAACCACGAACCACGTACCTCCTCGAATAATGATTAATAACTAATGAATACTGAATAATGAACTTTCGGGGAGTACCTTCAATTCACCATTCACTATTCAAATTCATTATTTATTCTTCCGGTCCACCGTCCACCGTCCACCGTCTACCGTCTACCGTCTAGTGCGGATTCTGAAAATCAGGGTTCGTCGTGAAGCTCGTATCCGTGAGCATCTTTAGGAAATTGATCAAGTCCTCCTTGCTTTGGGGTGGTAGGGAGAGGCCGCCTGTGGTGTACTTCATGAACGGGTCTACTGTTTCGGAAGCGACACCGCCGGAATTGTAGTGTTCGATGACTTCTTCGAGGGTCTCGAAACGACCGTCGTGCATGTAGGGGGCTGAGAGTTCTACGTTGCGCAGTGATGGGGTTTTGAATTTCCCGTAATCCAGTGGATTTCCTGTGACACCACCGTAGCCGAGGTCGGTGAAGATGCTGTCGAGTCCGTTGTTGTGGGGGAGGTAGTCTGTGAACTGTAGTCCGGCCTCTACGTGGCAGTGGAAACAGTCTGCTCCGAATTCGCCGCCTTGAACTTCTTCGGGGTCACCGCCTTCTTTGTTGAAGAGCTCGTAACCGCGCCATTCGCTGTCGGTCATGATGTAGTCGCCTTGGCGCCACTGATCGAACTTCGAATTAGCTGAGATCATGGTGCGCAAGAAAGAAGCAATGGCTTTAACGGTGCGGTCTTCAGTGATCTCGGTTGTTCCAAAGGCATCGGCATACATCGGCGGGTAGGCGTCAATATTGCGCAGCTTTTCGAGGGCGTCTTCCCACGACTGATTCATTTCAATTGGGTTCGGAATCGGTTCGCGTACTTGCTCTTCGAGCGTTGGTGCGCGCCCGTCCCAGAAGTAATCACGGGCCCATCCGAGGTTGAGTAGGGCCATTGATTGGCGTGTGCCGACAGCTCCAGTGATGCCGACGCTAAATTGTGCAGGGTCAGAAAAGGAATGTTCCGGGAAATGGCATGAACCACAGCTCATCGTGTTGTCTCCTGAAAGGGCTACCTCCCAGAAAAGGTGACGACCCAATTCTACACCTTCCACGGTCAATGGATTGTCTGCAGGGATGTCCATCGGAGGGAAGAATGGAGGGATCTCCAAATTGTAAGGAGTCCCAACCATCACAATCTCTTCTTCCACTTCTGGAATGTCATGCTTACAGCTGGCCATCGTGATAGTAATCCCGATAAATGCCAGTACGATATGTAGAATGCGTCGTTGCATAGTGCTATTACAAATCTACAGAGAATCAGTTTCCTGCAGTCAAAGCCTCGGTCACGAACGACTTATCCGTCAGTGCCAATAAAAATGCTTTGAGTTGAGACTGTTCCTCTTCGGTGAGGTTTAGTTGTTGTATGCGATCGTCTTTCAGGTCGTGGTCGACACCGCCTGAGTTAAAATGATCAATCACTTCTTCCAAGGTTCGAAGACTTCCGTCGTGCATGTAAGGTGCCGTTAAGGCGACATTACGAAGACTCGGTGTCTTGAACTTGCCGTTGTCTGATTCATCCCCAGATACGCGGCGACGTCCTTTGTCTAGGTATTCTTCCTCCAACCCAATGTTGTTGAAGCTGAAATCTGTCAACAAGAATCCGCTGTGGCAACTGCCGCATTGGGTGCGTTCTGAAAAGAACAACTCCATGCCCGCTTTTTCTTCCGCCGTCAAGGCGAATTGATCACCCTGCAAATAGCGGTCATACGGACTATCACCAGACAATAATGTACGCTCGTAAGCGGCAATCGATCGGGTCAATACGAAAGGATCGAGGTTTCTTCCATAAGCGGCTTGCGCAAGAGTGTTGAGTAATTCATCTTGGGCCAGTTCATCGCTGACTTCAACGATGTCGTGATCCATTTCAAGGACATTGTCTAAGGGTGCAATGACTTGGCGTTCGAGGGTCTGTACTCCTCCATCCATAAAGAAGTAAGGATGGTATGCGACGTTGGCTAATGAAGGTGCATTTCGATCACCGCGTAATCCGTCCACACCCACGCTCTGTGCCTCATTGTCTGCAAATGAATGACTGGCCAAGTGACACGAAGCGCAGCTCACGGTATTGTCACGTGACAATCGCGCATCGTGGAATAGGAGTCGCCCCAGTTCGATGCGTTCTGTGGTCGGTCTGTTTTCCATCGGGTAATCGATGGCCGGAAAACCTGCTGGTGTCTCCACTTCGATATATTCGAAGTCGGCTTCTGCATTTTGATCAGGCAATACGCGTTCTTCCTTGCAAGCAATAAACGCTACAAGACCAAGCACGAGGTATGCCGACCATTTTTTCAATTCGCTAGCTCCACATTGATGCCGTCGCGGAAGAGCGCCATAAAGCGTTCCGCCAACGGAATATTATCTGCGGTGTGCGTGATGTTGTCTGTCGCTAGATCAATAGAGTCATCCGTGCCTTCAAGGAATTGCTCACAGTTGAAGATTATGTCGACATCGGTACGCGCTTCATCAATTTCGAAGTCTACATTGAAAGTGAACTCTTCGTAAAAGTTGTCGGTACCCACGTGGAATGCGTATGGATCCGTCATGCTGTTTTCATCTCCGTCCAAGGCAGTTTTTCCTTCAAATTTGGTAAAGATGTAGCCAGAGTTCCACGACCAGAACATACCGTTGTTTCCGGTGAAGCCAAGTACGTGATCGTTCGGGTACTGTGCCGGATCTTGATCTGCATTGATTGATTCTGGAACACCAATTCCGAAGGTAATCGCAGAGTAATCTCCTGCAGGAAGCGTCGCATCGAAGAACCAGCTCTCCGCAAAGTTGATTTGATCTATCGCCTTGATGTGCACGATGGTTCCATCATCTTTCACCGCCTTCATACTTGAGATGTAGGTTCGGAACTGTTCGATGTTAATCGGACGATCATTGTTGTCTGTGTAGACATCTCCAATAATCATTGAGTTTCCATCGTACATCGCTTTTGCGCCCAGGCGAAGAGTTCCTTCAATAGGTTCCGGATCTTCACACCCGATAAAAGTGATCATCGCTGCAGCCAGCGCCAACATCATTACGTGCTTCATCATCTTCTAAGTTTCTGTATCTGTTACAATCTCAACGGCATTTGCCCGAAGCTGTTCAAAGTTAAGGGCTAGAGGCGCTCAGAAGAAGTGATTTTCATCACGAAATTCGTCCATATTTGTAGCCTACCTATGTCTGACCTTTCCTTACATATTGCTGAAGCAGCTGTTTTCGAAGTCTTGCGCGCCAGCGCGGGTTCCGGAAAGACCTTCTCGTTGGTCCAGCATTACCTAGCGGCAGCCTTGAGCGAGGAGAAGGAAGACTATTACCGTCACATCCTCGCCATCACCTTTACCAATAAGGCGGCTGATGAGATGAAATCGCGTGTCTTGAAGGCCATGCGCCAACTGGCTACGGGTGAAGGTGATCACATCGAGACCTTGACCCAAGATCTCAAGATTCCACGCGATGAATTGATTCGTCGGGCCAAGCGCATGTACCATCACATGATGACGCATTACGGCATGATCAGCATCATGACCATCGACAAGTTTGTCAACCGCTTGGTGCGTTCATTTACCCGTGAACTGGCGTTTGATGGCGACTTCCGCCTTGAATTAGACGAGTCAACCTTGATCGTAGATGCGGTAGATCTGCTCTTGAACAAGGTGGGGCCTCAAGAAAAAGAGCTGACAAAGATTCTCGAGCAGTTCATCCTGCAACGCATTGAAGACGAAGATGGCTGGGATCCGCAGCGTGAGCTCCTCAAGTTCGGTGAGCTATTGTTCAAGGAAGAGTTTCGTCCGATCGTGCGCAAGCTCAAAGAACAAGAGTTTGATTTCTTAGGTCTGCAGGCTTCTTTCCGGGCTGAATACGCTAGCGCGGAATCGGTAGCGGCCAAAGCGGCAGCGCGCGGCCTTGAGTTGATAGAGAATCACCAAGTGCGAGCGCTTTTTGCTAGCCAGTATATTCCGAAGGCCTTTGATCGCTGGGTAGGGAAAGAATGGAAGGAACCGAGCGCCACGATTCGAAAGCAGTTCGATGGGGAGGCTTCCCTTGTGGCAAAAAAGAATGAAGACAGAATTCACGAAGTGGAGGCATTGATGCCGCAGTTGACCGCCTGTTATGAAGAGGTACTGGGTTTTGTAGAGGGTGAAAAGGGAAGGCAAGCAAGACTCAAGCTGAACCTGTCAAAAGCCATGTTCCAACTCGCGACCCTGCGTGAATTGGAACGAAACCTTGATGAAGTGCGAGCTGCAGGCAACGTCTTTACCTTCAGTGACCTGAACCGAACCATTGAAATATTGGTGCGCAATTCCCCAGCACCGTTCATCTTCGAACGCATTGGAGAGCGCTACCACCACTTCATGATTGACGAGTTTCAAGATACCTCGGTGGTGCAATGGCAGAACTTCCTCCCGCTCATTGAAAACAGCCTCGCTAAAGGGAAATTCAACCTCATTGTAGGGGATGGAAAGCAAGCGATTTACCGTTGGCGAAATGGAGATGTGCGCCAGCTACAACGCCTACCCTACCTGCTCGGACATGTTGAGGAGGGAAGTGTGATGCAAGAGCGTCAAGATGCCTTGGTGCGTTATTACAGTTCCAATGAGCTTGAAAACAACTGGCGTTCGCGCAAGAATGTTGTTGAATTCAATAACGGGGTCTTCGAGTTGATGCAACATCACCTGAGCGATGAGCACAGTTCCATTTATGATCATTTGGTTCAGGGAGTGAAGGGCGAAGACGGTGGTTATGTCACGGCGCAAGGCTACTATTTCCAAAAGAATGAAGAGCTCATTCCTGAGCGCCATCAACGTATTTATGATCTAATCGCTGACGCTCGGAATCAAGGGTTTGCCTACCGAGATATTGCCATCCTGGTCAGGTCAAACAGCATCGGAAGTGAGATTTCTCGTTTCCTACTGAACGATGAAGACGATCCAGATCGCGATCGCATCATGTCGATCACGGAAGAGAGTCTACAACTCGGCCGACATGTAGCACCGCTCGCTGTTATTCAGCTGCTCAAAGCGCTTAACCGCAACGATGATCAACGTGGTCATGCGAAGTTCTTCCAGGCGTTTACCGCGCTACATCCAAACTACGATTTGGTTTCCTTGCTGGGTGAATACACGCAATTCCCGCAGCCTGATGAAGAGGGTAAGGTTCGTGGTCGTTCACGCATCGATCTACATCGATTCCTAAAGGATGAATTCAAGATTGAATTTCCTGAGTTGCTCATTGAACAGCCGCTCTATGATCTAGTAGCGATGCTCAGTGACCTGCTCGGTGTCTCTTCCCGTTTCCCGGCGTACGCCGAAAAACTCATGGACATGGCCCTGCAAAGTCAAGTAGACGATGCGGAAGGCCTACAGGGGTTCTTGGAGCGATGGGATCAAAAGGGAAAAAAGCGAAGCATCTCAATACCTGAAGATGTAGATGGTGTCCGTGTGATGACCGTCCACAAGTCAAAAGGACTGGAATTCCCGGTAGTCATCTCTGTCTTAAATCAACCCAAAGGGGGCGGCACCTCTTCCATGATGCATGTCAACCTCGAAGGGATGAATTTAGGATTGCCTTTCGGTGTGCTCTCGCTATCCAAGATGAAGAACACTAGCGTCGAGAATCAATACGAGGCAGAACGCGAACGCGAAAAGCTTGATGAACTCAATGTGGTCTATGTCTCCCTTACCCGAGCGGTAGATCAATTGCACATCTTGCTCGAAGCAAACGAAGGGGCAGACAACCTACTCGGAAATCTCGGCGAAGCCGTAAAACAGGTCATCGGTGAAAGTCCATGGCAAGGCGCACCGGCCTTAGGCTCCCCCGTCACCCCAACCCACGAACAAGACGAAGACCAAGGCGTTCAAATCATCAAGCGCTTCCAACACGCTTCCGCAGACGATCGCCTCAAAATCGGCATTGACGATCCTTACCTCCGCGCCGAAGGAGACAACCTCTCCCCAAGAGCCCGAGGCGAAGAAGTTCACGCCCTACTCGCGCGCATCGAATCGCACGCTGACCTTCCACGCCTGAAAGTCCTTCCCACCCCATGGCAACGCATGACGGAAGACGAATGGCAAAGCATTTTTCGAAGCATCGAAGAGGTCCTCAACATCCCAGAAGCACAACCCTGGTTCGACGGCACCGGCACCGTCTACAACGAACGCGCCCTCATCGACGAACGCGGCAATGAGCTACGTCCAGACCGCATCGTCATCTACCCAAACAAATGGGTAGTCATCGATTACAAAACCGGCGAACAAGAAAAGAAACACCACGATCAAGTAGCGGAATACGTAGGCGTATGCCAGCGCATGACAGAGCTACCGGTAGAGGGGTGGTTGTTGTATACGGATGAGGCGGTGGTGAAGAAGGTGTAGGAGGAACGCGGAACTCGGATCGCAGATCGCGGTGGGTTAAGGGCACGCATGCGTGCCCAAAGCGCAGAAAAAAAACGGACGCCAGACGCCGGACGCCGGAATACGACTTCCTGGAAACCAAAGCCGTAGAATCGAAAGAATTCACCCCCTTTCACCACTACCCTTTTGCATGAACCAATTCGCAGTCGTACTTTGGGAGTCCAAACCTGAAACATGAGATCCTTGCGCCTGATTTGCACCCTCCTTGGGGGGCTGCTCACCCTATGCTCTATTGGGCAAACGAAGGCAGAGTTCGTTGACGCATTGCGACAGCAACGCGCTGAAGAACAGCCCTCGATTTTAGATGAGACACGTGCTGCGGCATGTGCTCCTGCTACTGCCCTCCGCGACCTTGAATGGAATAATGTGCGTGCCTTGGTGTCAACCAATGGCGCCCTTTGGCATGACCGTGCCCAAAGTGTAGGAGCCTATGAGGTTCCTATCGGTGGGGAGGTTAGTGTGATGTACGGAGGGGCACTCTGGATGGGAGGGATTTCTCCTGACCAGCAGTTGAAACTCGCGGCCATGCGTTATGGTGCCACCGGAAACGACTTCTGGGCTGGACCACTGACCAACGACGGAGCAGCTGAAATTGACGAAGCCACTTGTGAAGAGTACGACGGATTTGTCCGTACGGTCCGCACAGATGCAATTCGTCATCGTCAGTACTTTGACTGTTTAGCAGACCCTGATTGTGAGCTCGAAGATGACCTCGCTGGATATGCGATCCCGTCATACTTCTTCGAGTACCCAGCGCACGGAAATGTTTCGCTGAGCCAAGACTTTTACCTCGCGCCATTCTTTGATTACAACGGGAATGGATTCTACGATCCGGGACAGGGAGATTACCCTTGGTACGACTTCATTCAGGAAATCAACTGTGCTGAACGTCGTCGTGAAGATGCGGTACCGCTCTTTGGAGACGTCAACTACTTCTGGATCCAAAACGATAAAGGAAACATCCACTCGGAGACCCAAGGAGAGCCGATTGGAATGGAGATTCGTGCACAAGCGTTTGCCTTCTCGACCAACGATGAGGTGAACAACATGACCTTCTATAACTACGTCATGATCAACCAGGGTACGCAGACCCTGACGAATACATATTTCGCTCAGTGGGTTGACTGTGATATTGGTGGTTTCCCAGATGACTACGTAGGTTGTGACGTGGGCCGCGGACTTGGATACGCTTACAACGGAGATGCCGTGGATGAGCCAAGTTCCATCTCACTTGGATACGGTGAAAACCCACCTGCTATGGGGGTTGACTTCTTTGAAGGTCCTTACCAAGATGAAGACGGTGTAGATAACCCGCTCACGATCAACTTTAGCGACGCGATTGATTCCTTAGGTATCCCATACGGAGGTATTGGAATCGGATATGGAGATGATATCATCGACAACGAGCGTTTCGGGATGCGCAAGTTCCTCTACCACAACTTTGGTGGTGGACAAAACGGTGCACCGACGACAGCGATTGAGTACTACAACTACATGCGTGGTTTCTGGAGAAACGGACAGCGAATGGCTTACGGTGGAGATGCCTTCAGTGAAGCTACTGGAGCTGACTTGACCATTGAAGCCGATTACATGTTCCCAGGAGATACCGACCCTTATAACTGGGGTACAGAAGGGGAGGCGACAGAGCCATGGACAGAACAGACGGCAGGTAACCCTCCAGGTGACCGTGTATTCATGCAGAGTGCAGGTCCATTTACCCTGGAGCCAGGAGATTACAACAACATTACCGTTGGGGTAGTTTATGCTCGCGCTACGGGTGGTGATCCATTTGAATCAGTGAACCTGCTTCGAATTGCAGATGACAAAGCGCAGGCCCTGTTCGATAACTGTTTCGAGATCGTTTCTGGTCCAGATGCTCCGGACGTGACAATTCAGGAACTAGATAAGGAGTTGATTCTCTACTTGTCGAATGACAATGCCCTTTCAAACAACTTCAACGAAGAGTACGAAGCCTTTGATCCTGCGATTCCTGAGTTTACCACTTCTGGTGAGCAGTTGACTGTAGATGAACGCAAGTACCGCTTCCAAGGATACCAGATCTACCAATTGTCAGATGCAACAGTATCTGTGGCTGATTTGGAAGACCCAGATCGTGCACGCTTGTTATACACAGTTGACTTGGAAGACACGGTGGATGTGGTGGTGAATACACCATTGAATGCAGAGTTCGGTATTCCTGTTCCAACCTTGATGGCGAACGGAGAGAACGAAGGAATTCGTCATTCATTCCGCATCTTAAACGATGCCTTTGCCCAAGGAGATAACCGTCTGGTGAATCACAAGACCTACTACTTCATGGCCTTGGCTTACGGTTACAACAACTACGAGCAGTACAATCCTATTCTTCTTACCGGACAAGACGAACAGTACAAGGCAAGCCGCTCGGCAGCAGGAGGTACAGCGATTAAGGTGTACACCGGAATTCCTCATTCACCTGCACCTGAGGCAGGAGGGACGTCTACCTTCGCTTCCTATGGTGATGGTATCGAATTGACCCGTTACGAAGGAAAAGGAAACGGTACGTTGAATTTGACTATCACAGCGGCGAGTGAAGCTGACATTGTTGCCAATACCTTCACCAGCAACCTGACTTACGAAGGTGGGGCAGGACCAGTTGACGTGAAAGTGGTTGATCCACTCAACGTACCAGCTGCTGATTTCGAATTGCGCTTGGCTCCACAAGATCAAGGCTTGGAAAGTGATTCTGCCTTCTGGGAGATCACCAACCTAACGATGTTGGAGGATGACGATCCATCGAATGATGAACGCGCTACGAAGTTGTCGTCACGTGCGATCAATATTGAGAACGAACAGCTCTTGCTCGATTGGGGTATTTCCATCACCTGGGAACAGTATGATTATCCAAACAACGGAAGCTACACGGATCTCATTGACGGAAGCATAGAGTTTGCAGACGCATCTCAACCATGGTTACTAGGAATTCCTGATCAGGAAGGATTCAGCGAGTTGAACTGGATTCGCTCAGGAACACAGAACACCGAAAACGACGACGTAGAAGAAGAAGTGATCTTCGATGACCTCAAGCCAGGTGATCCATTGGATGAAGAGGAAGTCTACGAAGGAGTTATCGGAGGAACATGGGCACCGTATGCCTTGTGTTCATACACAGGTGAAGTGACTCCAGTGGGAGCGACTGAATCGGTACTGATTCCGGCGGTAGCCCCAACAGTTGATGGATTGGAAGGAGACTTAAGTCCATTCTCAAACATCAGCGGACTGAATAACGTAGACATCGTGCTGACGAGCGACAAGAGCAAGTGGACACGTGCCGCGGTGCTCGAGATGCAGCCTATTGAAGAGTTGATCCAAGATGAACGTGATCAAATCGGAGGAGACTTTGATGATCCTGAGAAGATGCGTTTACGTCGTCACGCTTCTGTTGACAAGAATGGACGCACCGTAGCCGAAGGTGGAAGCGCAAGCGAAGCCACCTTGAATGGAGCGCAGCCGATTGGTATGGGATGGTTCCCTGGATACGCCATTGATGTGGGAACAGGGGAACGATTGAACATGGCGTTCGGTGAAGATTCATGGTTCTCAGCAGATAATGGGAACGACATGATCTGGAACCCATCGTCGCGTATCAGCTCAAACCTAGGCAATACCATTTACGCAGGTGGACAGCACTGGATCTACGTATTCAAGAATGCGCAGTACGAAGAGAACACAGACAACCGCATGCCGGCCTACGATGAAGGAAACTACATCTACACCAACTTGGAAAGTGATTACTCAAGCACGAACCAGCGCCGCGTATTCCGTGCGTGTACTTGGGTAGGTTCTTCTTTGGTGAATCCTGATTTCGAAATGCTATCGGTAGAAGAAGGATTGATCCCAGTTGATGTCCGTGTCAGCCTTCGTGTGGCTAAAGCTTACGAGAAATACTCTCCAAGCCAGCGTGATTACGAAGTGTATGGCAACGACGCGAACTTCTGGAACCCATACTACGGTTTCAGCACGCGTGGAGTGGCAACTCAAACCACCAACGGTTCTGTGCTAACGGAAGTGTTGGATGAAATCAATGTGGTGCCGAATCCATACTACGCTTACTCTCAGTACGAGGATAGCAAGCTAGATAACCGTGTGAAGATTACGAACCTACCAGAGGTTTGTACAGTATCGATTTACAGCTTGAACGGAACCTTGATTCGTCAATACAACAAGGCAGACCCACTGACTTCGTTGGATTGGGATTTGAAGAACCAAGCGAATGTTCCAATCGCCGGAGGAGTCTACTTAATTCACGTAGATGTTCCAGGTGTTGGAGAGCAAGTATTGAAATGGTTCGGTGTCATGAGACCTGTGGATCTCGACCGATTCTAAGAGATAAAAAAAACCGCCCCTCGAGGCGGTTTTTTTGTCGTTCTGCTATTTAATCACTCTACACCAGTGCCAAATGCTGTAAGAAACTGGAGTAGGTCTTCGATTCCTGTATGTCCGCTGCAATTAAAGTCAGCTTTTGTTGAGGCCATCGTACCGTAAAGTCCGAGCGTGGCCATCAAGTCAGATGCCGTTACACGTGCATCGTAACCGTCCATATTGAAAGCGTCTTTAAAGTCGCCTAGAATAGAAGGCGTGGCGTATCCAACGTGTGTTGTTTTGCAACCTGTGTCAAGGTCAGTCACCTCCACGGTGAAACATCCTTCAGTAAACGATAGGATAGGTTCATCTTCACCATACCCGTCAAATACGTAGGAGTAATTTCCAGAACCTCCATCGATCTCTGGAGTCAAATTTCCTTCCGCGCTAGCGAGCACAACTTGAAGAGCCGCAATGCTGACGTCTTTATTGCTATTCATATATCGCACCCCATCATTTCCTATGATGTCATCGAAAGTCAAGGTGTAATCATCCGCTTCGAGATCTGAGATGCATCCATTCACCGCTTCTGTAGCACCCATAGAGAAGGCCACATCATCATAGCCGTTGAGGTTGACACAAACGCTTCCGTCTGCCCCTTCACACTCACCAGGCTCTTGCGTACTAATTGCGAAGTCAAACACAATAGTGGCTTCATCTGGATCAAAGAATAAGGTGCAAGAATTCGCCTCGCCATTGACAAACCAAGCGAAGGTATCTCCCGATCGATCGATCTCTGCCGTGAAGTAAATCATGCTCATCTCATCTGCCGAAGTAATGGAACCATCAGGCTGAACAATTTCAAGGTTTTGATCACTCACCTGAACGGTAATTGTAAACTCGTCATCAGACCAAGCCACTGTATTCACTTCCATGCATTGAGCAGAAGCATTAAAACACAGGAGAAATCCTGCAAGAAGGGTGCAAAACGTTTTCATCAGATTATAATTAATTACCCCTGCTTACGTGCAGGTTGCATAGAGGTCTGTAGGACGATGTCTGATAGGTCGCTTCGCCCTCTGGCCTAAGGCTTAAGGCCAATGGCGTAAGTTGGTTCTGTGCTGGGCTGTAAGGCTTATGGCGTAAGTTGGTTCTGTGCTGGCTGTAAGGCTTATGGCGTAAGTTGGTTCTGTGCTGGGCTTAAGCCTTATGCCATAAGCCATAAGCCTAAATGGAATAGTTATTATTCCATCCTTTTAGGAATCAAACAATAGGCCACCCCACCCACAACCTCTATATTGACCTTGAAACCCACTGCTCTACTTCGCTCTGCCATAAAACACAGAGCTATGAAAAAACTTTACATTTTATTCCTGCTCCTGCCTGGCCTAGTTGTGGCGCAATGCGAGCAAGGAACAACAGGTATCATTTCTGCAAGTAGCGGAGTGGTACATTCTCAAGGTACAAGCGGTACCGTATTGAATTCATTGGGGCCTAGCCCGGCATTAGGAATAGGAGATTTTGGGGATGAGAACCCGCTCCTTTATGTGATGTCTCAATGGATTGGAGGGATTACTCCTGATCAACAGTTAAAGCTGGCTGCGGATACCTACGGAACTGATGGTGCTGATTTTTACCCAGGTCCGCTGACGGCGGATGGGACGGCTGAGGTGAGTCTGGAGACTTGTGGTCAGTATGATGTGATCATTCGTCTTTTCCGCTCTTGGTCAGAACAGCATCGCGCTTACTTTGATTGCTTGAACGATCCAGATTGCGATGAGGAAATGATGTTCCCGAATGGGTATGTCATTCCAGAAGAGTTCTTCACCTACCCAGCGCATGGCAATGTGGATGAAGGACAAGCATTCGACTTGCTCCCTTACTTCGATTACGATCAGAACAACTTCTACGACCCTACAGGGGGTGATTACCCGCTTTTTGGAAACGAAGATGATTGCTGTAATACCTTGAAAGGGGACGAGTGTTATGTGTGGATCATGAACGATAAAGGAAACGTGCACACGGCTTCCGGTGGTGATATGATTGGGATGGAGATTCATCACATGGTCTACCGTTACTACTCTGAGGAATACTTTAACGCAGTGTTCCATCGCACCAAGTTTATCAACCGAGGCACACAAACCCTGTCAGATACCTACATCGGGCATTTCCTCGATCCAGACTTGGGGAACTTTGCCGATGATTACGCGGTATTCGTGCCAGAAGAAAATGCCATGATTGCCTTTAACGGTGATGCGGTTGATGAGGGCTCAGGCGGCTTCGGAAATGACACTCCTGCCTTGGTTTTCCGATTGTTAGAAGGACCTCCGATGGATTTCGACGGAGTAGACAATGACGACGACGGAATCGTGGATAATGAGACCTTAGGGTTAGGCCATGGATTGATCGATGATCCATTCACTATTCTACCGAGCCAGAGCTTGGATTACTACAACTGGATGGCGGGTTACTTCGTGAACGGACAAGAGTTCCAAGAAAACGGGGTGACAGTGAATTTCCAGCACGATGGCATCCCAGAGACGATCGATGAAGCGCCTTCAGATGTCCGTGTGATGTGCTCTACGGCACCATTCACACTGACCCCAGGAATGGAGTTCTGTACGAATTCTGTCCTTTGCTGGGCGCTTGCTGATGAAGGCGAAGGTCCGCTGAATGCGGCACAGAATGCGCTTGAATTCTCTCAGGATATCCAAGCGCTCGAAGAGCAGTGTTTCGGTTGTGTTCCTCCAGGTATCAGTATTGTAGCTCAACCATCGGGTGATGGTTTCAGCTTCTGGAACATCTCCCAAGCAGACGAATACCTCTGGGATTTCGGTGACGGTACCACCAGCACTGATCCTTTCCCATTCCACATTTTCGAAACAGGTCCAACAGCAGAGGTGACGCTCACGCTTACCAATGACTGTGGTTCTGTGACTGGAACTATTACTCTTGATGGCGTGGTTGGTGTTCCTAACGCTAACGCGGAATTGGATGACCGCCTGAGTGCCTTCCCACAACCAGCTGGAGAAATTCTAACTGTGAAAATGGACTTCGAAGCGAAAGATCAGATCATCCGTCTGTTCGACGCTACGGGGCAACTCGTCCTAACAGCGCAAGCCCTGAAAGGACAAACTCAGATCGACGTAAGCGCTCTGCCTCCTGGCGTTTACATTCTCTCAGTACAACGCGAAGACGGCATGCTCGAAAGCCTCCGAGTAGTTCGGTGATCGCTTCGCGACGTACGCAGTAGGCTGTAAGCTGTATGCTGCATGTAAGCGGCATACTGCCTACAGCCTACCGCATACTAGAAACGAGCCTAGCTCGTTTCTAAACTACCAAAACAGTACTCATGAAACTCGCTACGCTCTTTTTCCTTGGCGGAATTTTAGCTCTTACTTCTTGCAGCCGTGAAGATGATTCACGCGACGGCACCCGTGTAGAGTCGATTACCTTCGGACATTTCTATGGTGAATGTGCCGGCGACGGTTGCGTCGAAACCTACCGTCTGACAGGTTCCAATTTGTATAAAGATGTTGCCGACAATTATCCCGGTGCAGGCCCTTACGAGTTTGTCTTGCTTTCGAATGAAGCATACATCAGCGCACTTCCCGTCTTGACGGAACTACCTCAAGAACTTCTAAACGAAGAATCAGAAGAAATCGGCTGTCCAGACTGCGCAGACCAAGGAGGGATTTTCATTGAATACGTAGTCAACGAAGTCACCTATCAATGGCGCATTGATCAAGCCACGAACGCGATTCCAGAATACTTGGTTCCATATGTGGAGTTGGTGAATGGGAAGATTGCGGAGATAGGGTAGCGAGCTTCGCTTCGCTAGGCTTATGGCGTATGGCTTAAGGCGTAAGTTTTGTTAAGGGCGCGCATGCGAGCCCACAGTACGGCGAAACAAAAAACGGATGCCGGACGCCGGACGCCGGAAAGCTACTCCTCCTGAGCTATAGGTCGCCTTAGTACAATCGTCAACACCAACATAAAAATCGCAATAATAGGCCCCATTAAGTTGGAGTATTCGTCGTTGATGCCGTGGGTGACTACGGCGCCGATCATGATGATGATTAATCCGAGGGCGGCGAGTTTGCGGAATTTGGGGATGAATAAACCGATCGAACCAGCGATTTCAGCGACGCCGATGAACATCATGAATGCGGCTGGGTATCCCCATTTGTCCCACATTTGAAGTACTTCTTCTGGTTGCATTAGTTTTCCTACACCGGCCAAGATCATCCATGCAGCGAGGAGGATGGTGATGATTATGACTACAATCTTTCTAGTTCTTTCAGTCATCTCGTGTGATTTGTAACAAAAGCTACGAAATCGAGAATGAATTTTAAATACACTGGTACAGGTTGAAGGTTTTTGATCTCTTCGTGAACTTTGACCTAGACAATGCTGTAGTTTTGCAATCGAGTTAAAACACAGCCCATGGTCGTCCTTCGAATTCTAGTAGGAATTGTCATCATAGCAATTGGCGGATTTGTCGCCTCAGTCTTAATCGGAATGAAGCCGGAGCCCCCGGTGAGTAGTCCTCCCAAAGCAAAAAGATTAGTTGAAGTCGTGCCTGCCTCTGTGCAAGCCCAAGCACCTGTCACCTATGTGCAAGGACGTGTCACGGCACTAGACAAAATCGAGATTTTCGCAGAAGTGTCTGGCGTAGTGCAGTCTTCAAAAAAGGACTTCAGAGCAGGAACAAAATACCGCCGTGGAGATGTCATGCTTCGCATGGATGGGAGCGAGCTACGCATGTCGTTGATCGCTCAACGCAGCGCCTTCCTTCAGCTATTGACAGGGGCATTGGCTGACATCAAAATCGATTACCCAGACCGTTACGAAACATGGAGGAGTTACACGGCCAACCTCGATGTGGAATCGCGTTTGCAGGATATGCCTAGTCCGGCCTCAGATCAAGAGAAGTTCTTCTTGTCGAACCGAGGCATCTTGAATCAATTCTACTCGATTCGTTCGTCAGAGGAACGCCTTAATAAGTACGTGTTGACGGCTCCGTTTACTGGAGAAGTGACCATGAGTTCTGTGAATCCTGGATCACTAGTTCGGGTCGGACAAAAAATTGGAGAGCTCGTGAGTGGAGGAGGATTTGAAGTAGAATCAGCCATTTCGCGCAATGCACTTCAAGTGGTTCAAGTGGGCGATTCCGTAGAATTCATGCAAGCTGGTAGCATCATCAAAGGAAAGGTGACGCGGATCTCAGAGAGCATTGACCCCACAACACAAACGGCGAAGATCTTCTGCCAAGTGAATAATGACAACCTCCGAGATGGGGTTTACCTGGAAGGGAAGGTGTATTCGCAATCAGTAGCAGATGTCACACGTATTCCGCTAGACCTGTTGCTGGATGATCAAACGGTGTTTGTCTTGGAGCAAGATTCTATTCTCGAAGCGAAGACGGTAGAAGTGATTTATGCTTCGTCTAAGGATGCGTTGATTCGTGGTTTATCCAACAATGCAGAGCTCATCAGTGAGCGTATTCCTGGAGCTTACGACGGTATGATCGTGAAAGCGCAGCGCCCATGAATTCATTGATCAAATACTTCATCAAGTTTCCAATCACTGGTGACCTGGTGATGATTGCCATTCTCTTGGCAGGTGTCATCGGGATGTTCAACCTGCGTTCGAACTTCTTCCCGGAAACACCAACCAAGACCATCTCTGTGCAGATTGTCTACCCAGGTGCTTCTCCTGAAGAGATCGAAGAAGGGGTGGTGGCCAAGATTGAAGACAACCTCAAAGGGGTAGCTGGGTTAGACCAAGTGAAGTCGGTATGTACCGAGAACTCAGCAACCATTACCATCGATGTCTTAGATGAAGGGAAGACTGATGAGAAACTACAAGACGTTAAGAATGCGGTAGATCGCATCTCTTCGTTCCCGGTCGGCATGGAACCGCCGATCATCTATAAGCAAGAGTCCATCGGCTTTGCCATTTCGTTTGCGGTGGCGGGTGATTTGAGTTTGACCGATCTCAAACGAACAGCACGTGGGATCGAATCAGACCTCCGTGCGCAAGACGGAATTTCTCAGGTATCGCTCAGCGGTTTCCCTGATGAAGAGATTCAAGTAGCCGTCGATGAACAACGACTCCTAGAACTCGGTATCAACTTCAATGAGGTGTCCCTCGCTATCCGAGCGGCCAACCTGGAGACGACCGGTGGTAAGATTCGCACAGATCGCGAAGAACTATTGATTCGTGGACGATTCAAGGAGTACCGTGCCTATGAGCTAAGAGATATCGTGGTGCGTGCCGAGGCAGACGGACGTGTCATTCGCTTAGGTGAGATTGCTGAAGTGACGGATCGTTGGAGTGACAATGACCCGTCGAGAAATTGGTTTAACGGACAACCGGCAGCGGTAGTGACGGTGAACAATCTACTTGAAGAAGACATCATTGGCATCACTGAAAAAGTGCGCCAATACATCGACGACTTTAATACTAAGAATTCAGATGTCACCTTGCACGTAATTCGCGATCAATCGGTGGTGCTGAACCAACGTATTGACCTCCTCGTGAATAACGGAATCGTGGGGTTCTTGTTAGTGGTGTTCTTTCTGGCGCTCTTCCTGAATTCAAGGTTGGCGTTCTGGGTAGCATTAGCCATCCCTGTCAGCTTTGCTGGGATGTTCATATTCGCTGGTTTACTTGGCGTAACCATCAATGTGATCTCGCTCTTCGGAATGATCCTCGTGATTGGTATTTTGGTGGATGACGGGATTGTCATAGCTGAGAGTATCTATCAGAAATACGAAGAAGGATACTCACGCTATGATGCTACGATCAAAGGAACCTTGGAAGTTCTTCCTGCAGTATTCAGTGCGATTGTCACGACCATGGTAGCCTTCTCCATGTTCTTCTTCATCGAAGGTCGACTCGGAGATTTCTTCCGTGAGATGGCCATTGTGGTGATGGTGACCTTGGTGTTCTCTCTTGTAGAGGGTGCGTTGATTCTTCCAGCCCACGTTGGTCACAGTAAAGCCTTGGCAAGAGACCGAAAGCAGAACAAGCTGGAGAAGACCATGAAAGGGGTGATGGACTGGCTGCGCAACACACTGTATGCGCCGGTGCTTCGATTCTCAATGAAGCTCCCTTTTATCACCTTCGGAATCGTTGTCGCCGTATTTGCCATTACGGTTCCTGGTATGATTGGTGGAGGTTTTGTCAAGACGACCTTCTTCCCATTCATTGAGGGAGATAACATTACGGTGAACTTGACCATGGGCTCAGGAACCCGTGATTACATTACCACGGAAGCCCTCGACCGCATCGAAGCAGCGGCGTGGGAAGTAAGCGAAGAACTCAGCGCCCAGCGTGATGACTCGCTTCAATTAATCTTAGCGGTGGATAAGCGTATTGGTCCTTCAACCTACCAGGGGACGATCAATATTCAGCTCCTCGACGGAGAGGCCCGCAACATGAAAGTGTTGGAGGTGACCGATATGATTCGTCAACGCGTAGGTCCAATCTACGGCGCTGACAACATCAGCTTCGCGACTTTTAGTCCCTTCGGTAGACCGGTCTCGGTTTCGCTCCTTGGAAATGACCTTGATGAATTGACCGCTGCAGCAGACGCCTTGCGTGAAGAGATGGAAAAGCGGGATGATCTGAAGGATGTAATCGACAACAACCGCAAGGGGTTGAAAGAGGTCAACATCCGCTTGAAGCCAAACGCGACCTTACTTGGACTGAACGAGCAGGAAGTACTCTCTCAATTACGTCAAGGATACTTCGGCTCTGAGGTGCAACGCTTGCAACGAGGAGAAGACGAAGTGCGCGTATGGTTGCGCTACTCTGAAGATGATCGCTCAAGTGTGGGCGACCTTTCAAAGATTCGCATTCGAACCGTCACAGGATTGGAAGTGCCATTAGATGAAGTAGCTGAACTCGACGTCAAGCGTGGAGTAGTAGCAATTAATCGTCTGTACGGAAAGCGTGAGGTGCAAGTGAGTGCCGACTTGGCAGATGCGAATGTGTCAGCCAGTGATGCGAATGGCGATATTCGCGAGAATGTAGTTCCGGAGATTCTTTCAAACTACCCGAGTGTATCAGTAAGCTACGAAGGACAGAACCGCGAGCAGTTGAAGTCTCAGCAGAGTATCGGGCAGGTATTACCGTTGATTCTGGCCATCATGGTCTTCATCATCATGTTGACCTTCCGCTCGCCAATTCAAGGATTAGTAGTGGTTTCTTTGATTCCATTCGGATTGATCGGAGTGAGCTTAGGTCACTGGGTGCTTGATGCACAGATCTCTCTTTTCAGTGTGCTTGGCATGATCGCTTTGATAGGTATCCTGGTGAATGATGCGCTGGTGTTTGTCGCCGCGTTCAATACCAATATCAAGAACAGAATGGACTTCCGAGAGGCCCTCTGGGCAGCAGGGATGAGTCGATTCCGTCCGATTGTATTGACGTCTGTGACGACGATCGCCGGACTTGGACCACTCATCTTGAATAAAAGCTTCCAGGCGCAGTTCCTCATCCCAATGGCTATCGCGGTAGCGTTCGGGTTGTTGTTTGTAACCTTGATAATCCTGGTGCTCCTTCCGGCCTTTATGATCTGGGCTAACTGGCTCCACGGTTTGTGGCAGTGGGTGATTAAGGGAACCTTCCCGCCACCAAATGAGAGGGAACCTGCACTAAGAGAAGTATTGAAGAACGATAATTTCCAGGCAGATGAATAAGTTGATTTTAGTCCTTCTTTTTCTCGCCTGCGGCGGAACGTTTTCCGCGCTAGCGCAAGAAAACTTAAGCTTGGAAGACGCGATCAGATTTGGATTGGACAACAACTTCCAGATCAAAATCGCCAAGCTGAATACAGACATCGCAGAGAACAACAACTCGTGGGGACAAACTTCCGCCTTGCCCTCATTGAATTTGACGGGATCTTACTCGCTCAATATCACAGACAACAGCGAGAACCCGACCAGCTTCATTCAGGCTAAATTGGAATCAGAAGGCGTTCAATACGGTGCCAACTTGAACTGGACACTGTTTGACGGTTTCGGCATGTTCGCTCAGAAACGCCAGCTCGAATTGCTTGAAGCGCTTAGCGAAGGGAATGCAGCAGTAGTGATTGAAAACACCGTTCAGGGCATCGTTTTGGCGTACTACGATGTCCAAGTCCAACAAGAAAAGCTCGACGTCTTGGAGGAAGTCATTGCCCTCTCACGCGATCGTTTGGAGTACATGGAGCTCAAGAAAGAGTTGGGTGCCAGCACCACCTTCGAGATCCTTCAGTTTGAAAACGCCATCGTTTCAGACAGCACGAATTACCTCCTGCAGCAGCTAGCGCTTGACAATGCCATGCGCAACCTCAACCTATTGCTTCAAACCAGCGATACCGTATGGGAGTTGACCACAGATCTCAGTTCTCCAGGTCAATCATACGACTACAACACCCTCTGGGATGAGGTCAAAAACAGCAACCAACAGCTGAGAAACGTCATGGCCAATAAGTTGCTCAGCGAACAGCAATTGCGCTCAGCCAAAGCGAATATGTACCCAGTGGTGAGCTTCAACGCGGGAATCAACCAAAGTGATAACAACTTCAGCGCCGGAGAACTTTCAGGAAGTGGTCGTACCCTCAACTACTTCGGAACCTTCACGCTCAATTTCAACCTTTTCAACGGAGGTAAGACACGCACTGCCATCAAGAATGCGCAAATCAGCGAAGAGATTGCCAACTACAACCAAATCGACCTCCAGCTGAACGTGAGCACCCAACTGCGTAATGCAGTAGAGCTCTACAACGCACAATTCGGAATTTACAACCTGACTGCCGAGAACGTAGCCAACCAAAAGCTGGCCCTCGATATCGCCGAAGAACGATACAACAACGGGGTCATCAATTCATTCGATTACCGTACCCAACAAGTAGCGTACCTCAACGCCGCTATCGGACGCATCGAAGCCCTAAAGAATCTGCTAGATACAAATGCGAATTTGGTGAGACTGCGTGGGGGGTATATCAACCCGGGGTAATCGATAATCTGGAAACGATAATCGAAAACTGTTAGTCGAGAGACGAGGGTCTAGGGTCTAGGGAATCGATAATCAATAGATTATAATCGAGAACTAGTTAGTCTAGAGACGAGGGTCTAGAGTCTAGGGAATCTTTAATCCATGATGGTTGAATGATAATTCACTTTGCTGAGCGATTGATGCCGTGACTACAATATAAGTATGAATGCACGTGAGGTTTGTGATCAAGAAATAATAACTATCTAGTCGAGGGACGAGAGTCTAGGGTTTAGAGTCAAAAAACGGATGCCGGATGCCGGACGCCGGATTTAAGCCTAACGCCTAGCCAAAGGCTAACCGCCAACAGCCTTTTTTATCTCATTCAACTTCATCAACGCCTCCACCGGAGTCAACGTATTGATATCAGTTGCTAAGATTTCTTCTTTGACGCGTTCGAGGACTGGGTCATCGAGTTGGAAGAAAGAGAGCTGCATGTCGTTGTCGGCAGCGATTTCTTTGGCTTTGCCTGAGAGTTCACCGGCATGGCTCTTTTCGAGTTGTTTAAGGACTTTCGAGGCGCGTTCAATCACGGCTACAGGCATTCCGGCGAGCTTGGCTACGTGGATACCGAAGCTGTGGTTTGAGCCTCCTTTGACGAGCTTACGGAGGAAGATAATCTTCCCATTGTGCTCCTTTACCGATACGTTGTAGTTGTGGATGCGCTCGAAAGTTCCGGCCATCTCGTTCAACTCGTGGTAGTGCGTAGCGAAGAGCGTTTTCGCTCGCGACTTTGGGTTTTGGTGCAAGTATTCTGCAATCGCCCAAGCGATGGAGATACCATCGTAGGTTGAGGTTCCTCGTCCGATTTCGTCGAGGAGGACAAGGCTTCGGTCAGTGAGGTTGTTCAGGATAGAAGCCGTCTCATTCATCTCTACCATGAAGGTTGATTCTCCACTTGAGATGTTATCGCTGGCTCCTACGCGGGTGAAGATTTTATCGACCAAGCCAATGTCTGCACTCTTTGCTGGAACAAATGATCCCATCTGCGCCATGAGGGTAATCAAGGCTGTTTGACGGAGCAAGGCAGACTTACCAGACATGTTTGGACCGGTGATCATGATGATCTGCTGCTGCTCGTTGTCAAGGTAAACATCGTTCGTTACATAGCTCTCTCCAAGCGGTAGGTTCTGTTCGATCACTGGGTGACGACCATCTTTGATGTTCAAGACATGGTCTTCATGAAGTGACGGACGAACATATCCGTTGCGAATAGCCACCTTGGCGAAGGAGATCAGGCTATCTAAGCGTGCGATCAACTGTGCGTTCAGCTGGATTGGAGCGATGTATTCAGAGATGGCCTGAACGAGCTCTGCAAACAGCTTCTGCTCGATGTCGCTGATCTTCTCTTCCGCACCGAGGATTTTCGCTTCGAGTTCTTTGAGCTCTTCAGTGATGTATCGTTCAGCTTGTGTGAGGGTCTGCTTGCGAATCCATGTCTCAGGCACCTTGTCTTTGTGCGCGTTACGTACTTCGAGGTAGTAACCAAAGACGTTGTTATAGGCAATCTTAAGTGATGGAATACCCGTGATCTCGCTTTCGCGTTGCTGGATGGCCATGAGGTGATCTTTGCCATTGGCAGAGATCGAACGCAGCTCATCGAGTTCTGGGTTGATCCCATCAGCCATCACACCACCTTTGTTTACGAGCAACGGTGGTTCTTCCAATACTTCAGCGGTGATACGATCACGAATAACCGAACACAAGTTGAGTTGGTCACCCAAGAGGCGAAGTTCTTCGATTTCTTGGTCGAGACAGAATTCACGGATGGGCTCAATCGCCTGCAACGCATCACGCAGCTGCAACACTTCTCGTGGATTGATTCTTCCGGTCGCTGCTTTCGAGATCAAGCGTTCCAGATCACCAATGCTCTTCACTTCACGAGAGATGACCTCTGCCGCTTCCGCGTTAGCGACCCAAAAAGCCACCGTATTCAAACGTGACTCAATGTCTTTCTTCGCACGCAATGGCAACACCATCCAACGCTTCAGCATGCGGCTTCCCATTGGGGAAACAGTATGATCAAGCACATCGAAAAGGGTGGTGGCATCAGGATGCGGCGAGTTGATCAACTCAAGATTTCGGATCGTAAAACGATCAAGCCATACGTACGAATCTTCGGCAATGCGACTGATCGAACGAATGTGATCGGTATCGCCATGCTTCGTTTCACCGAGGTAGTGCAAGGCAGCACCTGCGGCAATGACACCCAGCGAAAGCTCTTCAATTCCGTACCCCTTCAATGAAGATGTTTGGAAATGCTTCAAGAGCAAGTCTTCTGCATAATCTTCCGTAAAGACCCAATCTTCGAGCTTGTAGGTGTAGAAGCCATCGCCAAAAGCGTTGCTGAATGTATCATCCGTATTGCGCTGGTACAGCACCTCACTCGGCTTAAAGCTCTGCATGAGCTTGTCGATGTACACGGTACTTCCTTCAGCAACCAGGAATTCACCAGTGGAGATATCCAAGAAACTCACTCCAGCCTGCTGCGCGCGCTTGTCGAAGGTCACAGCAGCCAAGAAGTTGTTCGACTTCGTCTCGAGCACTTTATCGTTCAAGGCTACTCCTGGAGTCACCAATTCAGTCACTCCACGCTTCACGATTTTCTTTGTGGTTTTAGGATCTTCCAACTGATCACAAATCGCCACACGGTTCCCCGCACGAACGAGTTTCGGGAGGTAAGTGTCAAGACTGTGATGCGGGAATCCGGCGAGCTCGACATAAGCCGCTGCACCATTCTTTCGCTTGGTCAATACGATGCCCAAAACCTGTGAGGCCTTGATCGCATCTTCCCCAAATGTTTCATAGAAATCACCCACACGGAACAACAACAAGGCATCAGGATACTGAGACTTGATCTTGTTGTACTGCTTCATCAACGGCGTTTCCGCCGGCTTCTTCGATGCTGTTTTACTACCAGCCATATGGGGGAAGGAATGGTCCTAAAAAAAGCGAGCCGCCGCATCATTGACGAAACGGCAGCCCACCAGAAATCATGTAAAAATTCGTATTGCATCTCGAAAATAGGGGGGATGCCGTTTTTTGACAATTTGAGGTGCTTGGGGTTATTAACACGTTATTCACGAAAGTAGGGAGAGAGGGATCTGAAGTGGCTGGTTAAGAGATGATTTCGACAAGCTGTAGACTGTGGACCGTGGACCGTGGACCGTGGACCGTGGTTCGTGGTTCGTAGAATGTGGAACGTAGAATGAATGGGGCGTTACCCCACAGCCAATACCCCCGAGAGGGACGGATAAAATCCGTCCGCTACAAAAGAACCACCATGTCGGTTAAGGGCACGCAAGCATGCCTCGATAGTTGGTTCGTGGACCGTGGTTCGTGGTTCGTGGAACGTAGAACGTGGACCGTGGAATGAAAGGCACAGCAAAAAAACGGACGCCGGATGCCGGACGCCGGGCAAAAGTCTAACGCCTATAGCCTAAAGCCTAACGCCTAACGCCTTTAAAGTCGTTAAGCGACTTTAAGTTGAGAAATCTTCGATTTACTAAACTTCTCCTCCGCATACGAAAGCGTGATCTTCAATGATCCGCCGTCGCCGCTTGGCATTTCGAACATGGCGTCGGTCATGATGGCTTCGCAGATTGAGCGCAGGCCACGGGCACCGAGTTTGTATTCGACTGCTTTTTCTACGATGAAGTCGAGTACTTCTTTTTCGAAGCTAAGCTTGACATCGTCGAGTTCGAAGAGTTTCACGTACTGTTTAATCAGTGCGTTCTTCGGTTCAGTGAGGATACGACGTAGTGTGTCGGCATCCAATGGGTTGAGGTGCGTGAGCACCGGGAAACGACCGATCAATTCTGGAATCAATCCAAAGCTTTTCAGGTCTGTTGGTGCCACGAAGCGTAGAAGGCTTCCTGACATATCGATTTCAGCGTCGTTCGAACCGTAACCGATGGTTGTCGTTTTCACGCGGCGTTCAATCACACGTTCGATACCGTCGAAGGCACCCCCACAAACGAAGAGGATGTTCTTGGTATTCACTGAAATGAGTTTCTGTTCTGGGTGTTTACGTCCACCTTGTGGTGGCACATTCACGATAGATCCTTCAAGAAGCTTAAGCAGGGCTTGCTGTACACCTTCACCACTCACATCACGGGTAATGCTTGGGTTATCGCTCTTACGAGCAATCTTATCGATCTCATCGATGAATACGATTCCGCGTTCAGCCGCTGAAACATCGAAATCAGCTGATTGAAGCAGACGTGAGAGTACACTTTCCACATCTTCACCCACGTAACCCGCCTCGGTGAGGATGGTTGCATCAGCGATACAGAAAGGTACGTTCAACATCTTCGCAATGGTTTTCGCGAGGAGGGTTTTACCCGTTCCGGTTTCACCTACTAAGACAATATTCGACTTTTCGATTTCGATGTCGTCATCGCTCTTTGCAGGGGGTTGAAGGAGGCGCTTGTAGTGGTTGTACACCGCTACACTCAAGACTTTCTTCGCTTCATCTTGTCCGATCACGAACTCATCGAGGAAACGCTTGATGTCTTTTGGTTTCTGCAGCGTGAGGCTTGCTTCCACCTGAGAATTTTTCTCTTGAGCTAGTTCTTCGCGGACGATATTATTCGCCTGATCGATACAATGATCGCAGATGTGACCAGTGATCCCTGCAATGAGGATATTCACTTCACTTTTCTTTCTTCCGCAGAAGGAACAACTAATCTCTCTTTCAGCCATAGAACTGTCTTTCACTCTTTTAGTCTTCCGCCGTTAGGCGAAAAGAAAAAGAAAGCTGCACATAATGTACAGCTTTCAAAGATACGTTTTTAGGGTGAGGCGCCCTATTCAGGCCCCTTGTACCCTTGGAAACTTATGATTTCTTCTCAAGAACTTCGTCGATCATTCCGTACTCTTTGGCTTGATCAGCCTTCATCCAGTAATCACGGTCACTGTCATCCCATACTTTCTCGTATGATTGACCTGAGTGGTTACTGATAATACGGTACAACTCTTCTTTCAGCTTCTGGATTTCACGAGCTGTAATCTCGATGTCAGAAGCTTGACCGCGCGCCCCACCAAGTGGTTGGTGGATCATCACGCGTGAGTGCTTCAATGCTGTACGCTTTCCAGCGTGCCCTGCACAAAGCAACACCGCGCCCATCGACGCTGCCATACCTGTACAGATCGTCGCTACGTCAGGACGGATGTACTGCATGGTGTCGTAGATACCTAGACCTGCGTATACACTTCCACCAGGGGAATTGATGTAGATCTGGATATCTTTCGTTGCATCAGCAGACTCCAAGAAGAGCAGCTGTGCTTGAATGATGTTGGCGATGTAGTCGTCAATACCTGTTCCTAGGAAGATGATGCGGTCAGCCATGAGGCGTGAGAACACATCTACTTCGCGGAAAGGCATGTTACGTTCTTCGATCACGGTGCGGGTCATGTTTTCAGGACCGTACACGTGACTAATGTAATCATCAGCCGTGTGGCTGCTGATGCCGTGGTTATGCACGGCGTATTTGAGGAATTCTTTACGATTGATCATTTCTGATTATCTGTTTCTAAGTGGGAAATTAGATAACAATTCCCACCGTGAAAAGTTAAAGCTTCACAAGCGCAGATCGCCACAAAGATTCCTCGGCTTATTAACGTGCCTTAGTGGGAATGTTCGTTAGCGAGCTCAAGGAAATCTTCGTATGAAACGGCTTTCTCCTTGATTTTCGCTTGCTCCATGAGTGCGTCGAGTACTTTATTCTCCTTGATAACGTCGTTGATACGCTGGCGCTCATTCTGATCACCAAGTACGTTATTCGCGAAGTTTTCAAGCATTTCTTCGTCGAGTGGCATTCCGTATTGAGCGTACTGAGAACCGATCATTGCTTTCGCTTGATCTTTAATTTCTTCAGGAGTCACAGCAATCTCTTTGTCTGCAACCACTTTGCCCTCTACCAATTGCCATAGCAAGAAACGCGAGTAGCTTGGGTACTCTTCTTCCACCTGTTCAGCCGTGACTGGCTTCTCATTTGAAAGTTGGATCCAGCGCTTCAGGAAGGCATCAGGAAGCTGTACATCGAGGTTGTCGATGATGTGCTCGCTCATTTGACGCTTGTAAAGGTTGATTGAATCACGCTCGAACATGCTAGCCAATTGCTCTTCAAGCTTCGTGCGGAATTCTTCTTCATCCTTGATTTCGTCTTTACCGAACACTTTGTCGTAAAGCTCTTGATTCACTTCGTGCGGAGTCAGACGCTTGATCTCGTTCACACGGAATTTGAAGTTTCCTTTCAAGTCGTGTACTTGATCATGTGAGATGTTCAGCATACGTCCAAGGTCATCGTGGTTACGAGAAACCTTGTGCGGATCTACGTCGATCTCGTCGTCTTTCTTCACGCCAGTCAGCGCTTTTTTAGTCTTCTTGTCTTCAACGCTATCGAGGGTGATGGTTGCATCGTTCATGATACCACCTTCGAGGATCTCACCGTTTTCGTCCAGTTGGATCATCGTTCCAAGTAGAAGATCATTCTCTTCACTTGTGTCAGCATCAGAAACTTGTCCGTGACGACGTGAAAGGTCAGTCACGTGTGTATCCATCATTTTCTTGTCGATCTTCACGGTATGGCGTACCGGCAATTTTTTCATCGCCTTCTCCAAGTCGATTTCAGGAGCCAATCCCATTTCGTATTCGAAAGTGAATTTGTCTGGCTCATTCCAATCTCCTTGGATGTCGTCATTCTCAACCGGAATAGGATTTCCTAGAACATTGAGCTTCTCTGTTACGATGTGCTCGTAAAGCTTATCGTTCAGTACGCGGTTTAGCTCTTCAGCAAGAATGGCTTTACCGTACTGCTTCTTCACCAATCCGAGCGGCACTTTTCCAGGACGGAATCCTGGCATGTTTACCTGCTTACGGTATTGCTTCAATGAAGACTCGTACTTGTCGAAGTAATCTTCTTTCTCTAGGGTAATAGACAATCGGATGTTTAGATCGTCTACTTGGTTGCGCGTGATCTCCATGCGTTGGGTTTGCTTCTTAAAAAGTCGGCAGGCTTAATTGCCTGCCGTCTTTTCCTGAGATTCGATTTGGTGCGGGTGGAGGGACTCGAACCCCCACGCCTCGCGGCACTAGATCCTAAGTCTAGCGTGTCTACCAATTTCACCACACCCGCATTAATTCCCACGAATTTGGGGCTGCAAAGATATGTTATTCTCTTTATTCCTTGCAAGCTTTCTGAAAGAAAAGGTCATTTTTTCTTTTTCGCTAGCGCGGAATTGGGGAAATCGTTGAAAACCAAATGATTCTACAAGAGAAGCGCGGGTTACTTTCTCACCTTTACTTCACTGCAGCAATGGGTGAGATTCTCTAGTCTGCTTACCTCTCCGTTATCAATGCGATCCCAGAATTCCAGCATGTTTCCATTCTCGTCGATCTTCCAGCCATATTCATAGGTCTCGAAGCCCTTGAGATCAACCGTTCTGAATTCTTTCCAGTTGCAGCTACCGCAGCCCGGAACGGCAAATTCCAGTTTGAGGTGCTTCACCTTATCGTCACGATAGCGGAGCTTGTTGCGCGAGATGCGCACGTCATACTCTCGTCCTTTACCTACCGTTGCGCCAATATGGTCTTCATCATCTGTGGCGTTGATCTTGAAGCTAAACTCTTGCGTTACCGGCAGTTTGCGTTCAGTGTACAATGGCGGATTGAGTCCGTCATCATAGGTAGGTAGATCAGGGTTGCTATTCCAGTAGTCGTTTTCATTACGGTCAATGTTGTGTTCACCGTAGCGAATCGTCTCCTTTTTCTCTTCTTCCATAGAAACCATGAGCGGGGTTTCTTTTATCTCCGGTTCCTGATAAGTTGGTTCCGTTGGTGGGGTGGCAGAGGAGAGTGGCTGCGCCTGGATCGGTGTAATAGGATCAACAGTAGCAACGCGGTTTACAGCAGGGGTGAGTTCGGGCTCTACAGCACCAATCTCGTTGTGTTGTGATGGAAGCAACAACAATGCTGCTGCTCCCAGGATCAATCCGATCATCATCTTAAATTTTAATGTGTGATACCATGAATTGGATCCTGCAGGAATGCCCGGGGTGGCCAAATACCCTTGTACTTGCTCTAACGAAACTTCTGGCGGAAGCTTCCGGACATGTTGGAACAAAGGGTCTATGTCGACTTGCATCTTAATTCGTTTTTATGATAAACTTCCCAACCCGATCAGGATAGCCAGTGAGGCGGTCACCTGTTCAAGCGAACTCACCGGGGCGAGTTCTTCTTTCAACTTCTTGCGTGCACGGTGAAGACGAACTTTCACAGCGCTTTCGCTCGCATCTTGCATTTCTGCGATCTCTTTAATGGAGAACCCAACGATCTCAAACAATTCAATCGCTTCCCGCATATCATTCGGAAGCTTGCGCAATGATTGGTAGAGAATGTGGATGTCTGCAGCGATATCGGCAGAAGGAGCTACGCCTTTCAATCGTTCAAAGGCCTCTTCATCGTAGTAACCACGGAATTTCAATCTCCGTGCTTTGCTTGCCACGATATTCGAAGCCGTTCGCATCATAAAGGCGAGCAAGGCTTTTTTGTCTCGAATCGTTTCGAACTTCTCAAAGGCCACGAGGATCGTCTCTTGCACGAGATCATCAGTCTCAATCACGCCATAACTTCTAGCGCTACAAAACCGAACAAATCCATCATGCAAAGGCTCGTAAACCTTCATGAAGTCACTCTGTTTCGATGTGGTTGGTGTGCTCATCAAATACAAGGTCGCACAAAAAGGAGAAAGGTTACAACACAAAAAAAATTAAGTAGGTGGTGCGTGGTGCGTGGTGCGTGGTGCGTGGTTCGTGGAACGTTGATCGTGGAATGTGGAACGAGGAAGGCGGAACGCGGATTGCGGAACGCGGTGAATTTTGAATCATGAATTACGAATGCCCCAAATTCATTAATCACTATTTATAATTCATTATTTATTCTTCCTTGGTCTCTTGTCTACTTAACGGATGCGTGGACTCTCCTTCCATTTCGAGAGTCCTTAATGCATCCGTTTGTTGCCTTGGGGACGAACGGCAATGTGTTTTAGCCTATCTATAGAGAGACTGGCGCATGAAGCTGCGGTATTGTTCTTCTTTGAACTCTTTGAAGTCGGTCATTGCTTTGGCTGGGATGGTAGCCGGTTGCGGCAGTAGAAAGTTACCCTCAATAAAGTCGATTGGGCCTGCGCCAGCTCCACATATATGCGTGGCGACTGTTGGTTCAATGTAAACCACCGCACCAACGGAGATATGGGCGTTGTTTTCGTCCATTTTGAAATCTAATTGGTTGACAGCCTCCAAATCTGTTAACGTCTGCGTTAGCGAGACGTAGCCAACATAGCTCACTTCGACGATGATTGAATCTGCTTTGATTGCTTCTTCGGAGAGTTCAAAACGATAGTTTCCATCAAAATCAGTGACAGTTCCTAAGTTGAACTCACGGATAATGACATTAGCGAATGGCAATGGCTCGCCTGTTTCGTCGAACACACATCCGGTGATGACTTTGTTAGGGACAGCTTTTTGCTCATGGACTTTTACAGAGGTGAAATCAAGGTGAATGGCATTTTGCAATCCTTCTCCTCGACGATTCTCCCTCCGCATTCTCCGATTCTCCTTTCGTCTTTGCTTCTTACTCTTCCTTTTATTCTTTCTCTCGTTCTTCCGGTATTCCCGTGCACTCTTCCGGTCCATTTTCTCCGCTTCCAACGAAACGACACCCCCGTAACTTGAAGGTGGTTTTGGTGGTACCCCTGCTAAACTTGTGCGGTTATATTCTGAATTGGTGACAATGACCGCTTCAGATATTTCAACCAAACGTTTCATGTGAATCATGAAGCGCGCATGTTTCACGTTCTCTTCGGTCAAGATGATTTCCGGACTCATCAGTCCAGGGGCATGGGTCCACAATACATCGCCAATGAGGTCTTTGGATATCTTTTCTGTATGCAAGACAAACTCACCCATGGCGTTGGTCACCGCCTTCACGTTGCGGTTACTCTTCAGCCAAATGTGCGCTCCTTCCACCGGCTCTCCTTTGTCGTTATGGATTCGTCCGACCAGTGTGGTGCACTCTTGCTTGACTTCTGCGCTATCCGAAGCACAGTGATTCAAGAGATCAAAATCCCCGAGTCCTTGATCACCACGTAACTGCGCGCCTAAGGCCAGGAAGATAGAGGTCATGATAAATCCCTTCTTCAGGTCGTACGAAATCGGCCGACGAAAACGCGCAATGTCTCTGAACTGATCATCGGTAAACGCACCACAGAAATGATCTCCGTGCTTCAGTCGCATAGCATAGATCTCATCCCAACTTTTATCAGTCACATCTACCACTGGTGTTTGACAACTGGTGCAATGGCGACCGAAACTTCCTTCCTTCATATCTGCGAAGGATTCTGGGCATTTGAGGTGGTTGATTTCGGGATTCATCTGTGGTTGGTTGGTGGTTCGTAGTGCGTGGTTCGTGGGGTTTGTTGATTAGATGCACTTGGTTGATGAATTCCATAAAAGTGGATCGCGGATTGCGGAACGTGGAATGGAATAGGTTTGAACCACGAACCACGAACCACGAACTACGCACCACACGTAAGCACCTAGTTATCGATTCTTGTTTATCGATATGTCGATTTCCACAGGAAGAACTTATCTTCGTGAACGATGAAAAACGCCCTAGCCTTAACCCTTGTTTTTTGTCTGTTCAATGTGATGTCTTTCGCACAGAGCAGTGGTGAGCCCCTTGAGTACGGTGCACGTGCACAGGGAATGGGAAATGCTACGGTGACCATGGATGGAACGTGGTCTCTATTCCATAACCAAGCGGGTATTGCGCGTATGGAATCTATTGGTGGTGGGGCCTTTTATCAATCGAGATTTTCACTTCAAGAATTGAGTACTGCCGGTTTCGGTGCGGCCATTCCAGCGGCAGGTGGCGTGTTCGGGCTATCATACGTACGATACGGTTATACGGCTTATCGTGAGCAGCGAGTGGGATTGGCTTATGCGAGAACCTTGGGGGAGAAGCTGGATGTTGGCGTCCAGTTTGATTACATCGGAATCTTTCTTGGAGGGAGCTATGGGAGTTCTTCTTCATTCACATTTCAAGGAGGAGCGATCTACCAAGCTTCTGAGAAAATTGAAATCGCTTTCCACGTGTTTAACCCTGTGCGTGCTGCATTGGCTGAGTTTAATGATGAACGTTTGCCGGTGGTGTTGCGAGCAGGAGCGAGTTACCTTTTCTCAGAAAGGGTGGCTATTCGTGGAGAGGTGAGAAAGCACATCGATTACGATCCGTCGTTGGCGATTGGGTTGGAGTACGAGCTGATTGAAAATCTCTTCCTCCGAGGTGGAGTTTCAGGGGCACCATCTCGATTCGCATTCGGAGCAGGCTACCGTCTTGGAGCATTGCAACTCGATATCTCGGCTGGTTATAATGAGGTGTTAGGATATTCTCCTCAGCTATCTTTCACTTATCATGGGAAATAGCATGATTAGTCCGCCTCAGGCGGATAGCGTGATTAGTGCGCCTTTGGCGCTTAGTATGATCAGGTTGATTTTCCTGCTTTTGTTTTTTGGTGTGAGCGTTTCCGCGTTAGCGCAACAAGACGACCCTTTGGTAAGACAGCGCATGATCGAACAGCGCATCGAAGCCATCGTTGAAGGACTGGATGAAGAAGTAGAACTTGACTACACCACCCTCTTTGATGTCTTAGATTACTACCTCGAACGTCCCTTGAATTTGAATAAGGCAACGGCAGCTGATCTGCGTCAATTGTACTTGTTGACGGATGTGCAGATCAATAACCTTGAGCTACACATTGCTAAGAATGGTCCACTTCGTGAGATCTATGAATTGCAGGCGATTGATGGTTGGGATCAAACAACGATTTACCTTTTGCTTCCTTTCATTAAAGTAGACGCGCCGCTAGATTTTCAGCGTTGGACTATCAAGGACGTTTTGGAAGAAGGAAGCCATGATTTATTCCTTCGTTACACACGCGTGCTGGAAGAACAAGAGGGCTTCGCGCCCATCAGCGAAGAAGAACTAGCTGAGAATCCGAACCGCCGATTCTTAGGTTCACCTGATAAACTCTATGCGCGCTATCGATTCCGTTACCGTAACAACCTCAGTATTGGTTTCACCGCGGAGAAGGATGCTGGGGAGGAGTTCTTCCAAGGAACGCAGAAGAACGGCTTCGATTTCTACAGTGCACATGCCTACTACGAAGACAAAGGATGGCTGCGAAAAGCAGTGGTCGGTGACTATCAAGCACAATTCGGACAAGGGCTTACGCTGTGGTCAGGTCTTGGATTTGGTAAGTCACCATTCATAGCTTCAGCGAAGCGTTCCCCGCTAGGGATTAGACCTTATACCGCAGTAGACGAAAACCTCTTTTTCCGCGGTAGCGCAGTCACACTAGGCGCAGGCAAATTTGAACTGACGCTCTTATACAGCGATAAGAAGATTGATGCCAACATCGTTTCGATTGCGGATACCTCTGATACTGGTCTAGATCAGCAGGTGAGTGTGAGCTCGTTTCAGTTGAGTGGTTTTCATCGCACCAACGCCGAGCTGTTCGATAAAGACGCGATTCGCGAACGCCATATTGGAGGAAATTTAGCTTACAAGAGTCGTAAGCTCTCCGTTGGGTTGACTGCCATGCGTTCGCAGTGGGATGCGAATTTGGAGCGGAATCTTCAACTCTACAATCAATTTGAGTTTAGCGATAACGAGAATCTTGTTGCCGGTGTCGATTACAACTTGGTGCTGCGCAACATGAACTTCTTCGGTGAAGCTAGCATGAGCCAGAACGGAGGAGTGGGATTCGTGAATGGAGTGTTGATTGCGCTTGATCCGAAGCTCTCTATTGTGGCCTTGCATCGTCACTTTGACCGCGATTTTCAAAGCTTGTATGCCAACGCTTTCGCGGAACGAAGCAGACCGATTAACGAACAAGGTCTCTACCTAGGAATGGAGTTCACCCCAGCAAGAAAATGGAAGGTCTCAGGTTACGCCGATCACTTTAGATCGCAATGGTTGAGTTTCTTGGTAGATGCACCATCATCCGGACATGAATACCTACTACAATTAACGCATAAGCCTAGTCGGAAAAGTGAGTTTTATGTCCGTTGGCGAAAGCGAAACAAAGACCGCAACAACATCATCGATTCTCCGATTGATCAGCCGGTTCCTTGGGAACAACATTTCTTCCGCGTGCACGCAGCATATCAGGTGCATGAGAATGTGAAATTGAAGACGCGAGTTGAATTCACGCGCTATCAATTGGAAGGAAATCCGGCCGAGAATGGATTCTTATTGTATCAAGATATCGTCTTCCGAAAGGTGATGTTCCCGGCCAACCTGACCTTGCGTTATGCATTGTTCGATACTGATTCTTACAATGCGCGTTTGTACGCCTATGAGAACGACGTACTCTACTTCTTCAGCATTCCTGCCTATTTCAACAGGGGCTCGCGATTCTACGCGATTAGTAAAATCCGCATTAAGAAAGGCGTGGAGCTCTGGTTGCGCTATGCGCAGTGGTTGTACACAGACCGCGATGTCATCAATAGCGGACTGAACGAAATCAACGGGAATACGAAGAGTGAATTCCGAGCACAGTTGCGCCTGCGCTTCTAGTGCTTCGATTTTCTATTTTTGCAGGAATACAACGAAAATTACGATGGCAAATACATCTGAATTCCGCAACGGATTGTGCATTAAGCACAACGGCGATCTATGGGTAGTAGTAGAATTTCTACACGTTAAACCAGGAAAAGGAGCGGCGTTCGTCCGCACGAAATTGAAGAACCTCAACAACGGAAAAGTGGTTGACAACACCTTCAACGCGAGTGCGAAGATCGAACCGGTGCGAATCGAAACACGTAATTACCAGTACCTCTACAACGATGAAATGGGTTACCACTTCATGAACAATGAGACATACGAGCAAGTGCAGATTGCGAAGCACCAAATCAACGCTCCTCAGTTCTTGAAAGACGGTTTGATCTGTCAGGTAATGTTCCACGCAGAAGAGGAGTCAGTGCTTTCTTGTGATCTACCTTCACACATTGAAACGGAGATTACATACACAGAGCCTGGAATCAAAGGAGATACTGCAACAAACACATTAAAGCCGGCTACTACTGATACAGGTGTTGAGGTACGCGTGCCTTTGTTTGTTGACACTGGTGATTGGATCAAAGTGGATACGCGCACAGGTGAGTACACCGAGCGCGTGAAAAAGTAAGCATGCAATTTCCCGAAGCAATTCGTCTTGAGGAGCTGGCTCAGCTACTTGGGCTTTCCTTTCTCGGTGATCCTGATCATCAAGTCACAGGCTTGAATGAAATTCACCGCGTAGAAAAGGGAGACTTGGTCTTTGTAGACCATCCGAAGTATTACGACAAAGCCTTGGAATGCGCCGCAACTACCGTGCTCATCAATAAGGAGGTGGAAGTGCCTGAAGGAAAGGGGTTGCTGATCTCAGACGACCCTTTCCGTGACTACAACAAGCTCGCACGTCATTATCGTCCGAACAACTTCTCTACTGACCTTCGCGGTAAGCAACAAGCCATCGCTGCTTCTGCGCAGATTCATAGCACGGCTGTGATTGGAGAACGTGTTGTGATTGGCGAACGAACGGTGATTGGAGCAGGGGTAGTCATTAGCAACGATGTCGTTATCGGAGACGATTGCATCATCCATGCAAATACCGTCATCGGGGGTGATGCATTTTACTACAAGCGTCGTCCAGAAGGATATGACAAGATGCACACCTGCGGTGGAGTAGAGCTCGGAGACAAGGTTGAAATTGGTGCGCTATGTACCATTGACCGAGGCGTTTCAGCTGTGACCCGCGTAGGAAGTGGTTCAAAACTCGATAATCAAGTACACATCGGTCATGATACCTTGGTAGGACAGCATTGTCTGTTCGCCGCTCAGGTGGGAATTGCTGGATGTGTTCAGATAGAGGATGAGGTAACACTTTGGGGACAAGTAGGAGTACCTAGCGATCTTACGATAGGCAAGGGTGCGGTTGTTCTCGGACAGAGTGGAGTAACCAAAGACCTCGAAGGCGGAGTGACCTATTTTGGTAGTCCGGCGGAGGAAGCTCGCCACAAATTCAGAGAGTTGGCGATGATCAGAAAGATCCCTGAACTCGTGAAGAAATTGCGCTAACTTCGGTGCAGTACTATGGCTGAAAAAAGCAGATCGCGAAATAAGCGACTTCAATTAAAAGATTTCAAGGTAGACGCGTTGTTGGAGATCACACACACGATCAACAGCAACTGCACGGTTGATGTATTGCTCGACCTTTATCGTCGTATCCTAGAGAAAGATCTTGGCATTGAGAAATTGGTGCTCTATGCGCATCAAGGCAAGTGGCATGCAATTCTGCAATTCGGTGTCGAAGGTGATCCACCTGATGTAGAAGATACCGCAGCATTTCAGTCGACCAGTGGAATGACATTCGGATTGGCCCGTGGAGGAACGGAGTCGTTTGATGTCGTGATTCCCGTGACCAACGATGATATTCCTATTGCTTACATCTTGGTAGGAGATAAGGAAGAAGACAAGGTGGGGACCAGTCCGGTCATCAAGCACATGAAGTTCATTCAGACCATTACCAATGTGGTCTTGGTTGCGATTCAGAACAAGCGTTTGGCTGAGGAAAACCTGCGTCAAGCGCGAATCAGCAAGGAGTTAGAGCTCGCGGCAGAAATGCAGAGTTTGTTGGTGCCTAATAGTTTGCCTCAAGACGAGCACTTCGATGTGTCTGCGGTGTACAAACCTCACCAGCAGGTGGGAGGAGATTATTACGACTTCATTGAATTGAAAGATGGTCGTGTGATGTTCTGTACCGCTGATGTGTCTGGAAAAGGAGTGAGTGCAGCCTTTTTGATGTCGAACTTCCAGGCCTACCTCATGGCCATTTTCAAGTACATGGATCTTGGCTTGCAAGAGGTCGTTCACAACCTGAATGAGCGTGTGATGTCGAGCGCCATGGGCGAGAAGTACATTACTCTGTTTATCGGGACCTTCGATCGTACGACCCGCAAGTTGAATTACATCAATTGTGGTCATAACCCACCTGTGTTGATCCACCCGAACGGACAAGCAGAACAGCTTTCGCTGGGATCTATTGGATTGGGGATGTTCGAAGAGATTCCGCGCATTCAAGAGGGACAGTTAACTCTAGATCCCGGTTCGATGGTGATCTGTTACACAGATGGCTTGGTAGAGCAAGAAAACAGTGCGCAAGAAGAGTTCGGAATTGAGCGTTTGACCACTTTAGGTCGTGAGCATATCAACGCTAACGCGGAATTGGTGAACGTCCATATTTTGAAGTCTTTCAATGACTTCCGCGGTGATGAGCCGTTTGTAGATGACACGGCTTTGTTGACGTGTAAGTTTCTTTGATTAGACCTGTAGATTTATCAATCTTATTGAACCCCAGTAATTAGCACCGGTGTAAAAACGGTTGTAGTTTAAATGGAAACTACAGCTATGAAGAGACTTCTATTCATTTTCCTATTGTCGTACCCCATTGTTTTATCTGCGCAACGCGCTATGCCGGTGTTGCCGGAGGGTGCAGATATTAATCAAATAGATCACGGGCCACATGTCAATAACTCGCTAGGTTCTTTCGATTTAGAAGAAGTTGATGGTGACCTTTGGTTAGCCACTAGATGGACATCCTATCAGGGAATATATTCATCACTTTGGGTATGGGACGGAGTGGATTATGCGCCTCTTGACTGCCCATTTACAACGGATACAGAGTCGACTTCCCGGGTTTATAAGATTATTGAGGAGCAAGATGTTATTTACCTCATTGGGAGGTTCAATGGCTCAGGAGAGGTGCTCCAGCGATTGAACGGAGATTGGATTGATTTGGACGCGAATACCGATGACCGATTACTCGACGCCGTCTTGTTTAATGGAGAATTATTCGTCGTGGGTAGGTTTGATGTGTTTAATGGTGTCGAAGGCAACTATGTATACAAATACGATGGAGAAGCATGGGTTCCGGTTGGAGATCAACTCATCGATGATTCTGTAGAACACATTGAGGTTTTCCAAGACGAACTCTATATCACAATGAGCTTTGGAGCAGAGAGCCAAGTGATGAAGCTCGTAGAAGAGGAATGGGTTCCCATAGGTACAGGACTTTCTGATGGTGTCGAAGGATTGGAGGTCTACAACGGAAACCTGGTCGTTTGCGGTCAGTTTATGTCGAATGGAGACGGAACAACCGAACTCAATGGGACGGCAATTGTCACGGATGATGGTTTTCAACCTTTCCTTGGTGACACAGGTCTTGCTCCAAATTGGGGGCGAATGATTCAAGTTGGGGATCAGCTCATTTTAAGTTCACATGAAGAAAGTGAAGGGAGCATCATTGTCTCGGGTGAAAGCATCGAAGACTTTATGCCAATGAGTATCCAAAGTGCTCAGATTTTCGAAGGACGGCTTTTCTTCTCAGGATACCACCAGTCTGAAACGGATTTGGGATATCGATCGACCTTGTATGTTCATGATCCTCATCGCGCTGCCACGTTGCGATTAGACAATGGTGTTTTAAGTCCATACCTGAGTTTCCAATCAGCTCACTTTCAGAAATTTTGGAGTTTGGCGGGTTATGAGACTTTAGTGAATAATGGTCTTGCATTCGAAAATCCGGTGTCTACGATTTTCTCCAGCGGTTTGTGGTATGGAGGGCTGAACGAAGATGAATTGTTCTTGTGTGCATCCAAGTTTATCAATATCGATGGTGAGGATGATATAAAGGTCTCGTACGGGCCTATTTCAGACAGCTATGATGTAGAGTATTTAGAGCGATACTTTGGCATTTGGTCAGTAACTCAAGAAGAAATTGAGTATCACATTCAACACGTGAATGACAATGGATATCAGCCACTTGGAGCTATAATGTCATACCCGGGTAACGGACGTGTTGAATTCGGAGAATCTGAGCACTTACTGCCTTTCGTTGATGTAGATAGTGATGGATGGTATGAGCCGATGGATGGCGATTATCCGTTAATTCGTGGTGATCAAAGTGTCTTCTTAATTCATAGCGACCAGCGATTCGGCAACGCCGATGAAAAAGCCGGAATAGAGTTGATTACGGAATTTTACTCTTTTGATTCTGAAGACCCGAATGTAGCATACACCACTTTTGTGAACACAGAGTTCAGGAACATGTCAGGTCGTGACTATGAGGATTTTACCATTGGTATTTTCAACGATCATGATATTGGAACACCGGTAGATGATTTTGTAGGCACATCCCCAGAAGGTAATTATGTCTATGGATACAATGGAGATCCTAACGATGAACCTTCTACCTCTTCACCTGGCTATGGAAATGAAGTGCCTGCTCAGGCGACTGCTTTCCTAAGTCAGGACCTACATAAATCCTTGTATTATAACAATGGTGGTAACCCAATTAACGGTGATCCTAGCACTGCTCTAGATTACTTTCAATACTTGAACGGAATCTGGAAAAACGGCCAGCAGTTGCTCTTTGGAGGTGATGGAGCTTATGAGGTATCAGGAGCAGATCCTGACAATCCCACAGATTTTATGTTTCCTGATTTCCCATGGGAGGCCGAATCAGATGATTGGAACGAGATTACTGCTGGAAACCCTCCAGCAGACCGGCGAATTCTTGGCTCTATAGCCCCATTTGACTTCGCTAATGGTGAGACGTTCTGCCTTGATTACGCCTATGTCACTGCTTTCCCTGAGACAGATGAGCAATGGAACGAAATCATGGTTCTTGATGAACGAGTTGACGCTGTGAACCAATTCTTTGATGCGCAGAATTTCAACTGTGAGTGGCTTCAGAACCCGTTGAATGTGGAATCTGCTGAGATAACGGTCATGGAGGTTTCGCTCTATCCAAACCCTACTTCAGGTCAGTTGACTATCGCTAGCGCGGAAGCGGTGAACAGCAGTTTTATCATGTACGATCTATCTGGAAGGGTGGTGTTGCAAGGGCAACTTCAAAACGGAAGGGCGACATTCGATGCTTCGGCTTACGAACAAGGTGTTTATCTTGTAAGGGTAGATGGGCGTTCGAACGCCCAAAGAGTTATCATCTCCAAGAGTCAACCATGAGCAAACACGTTGCGGTTTTATGTGCTGTTCTCCTAATGTCTTCTCTTTCAATTGCCCAGCGCGCTGTTCCTTTGATTCCTCTTGGTTCCGACATAAATCAAGAGGAGTATGGTCCCGGATACTCCAGAATTAGAGATCTAGAAGTAGTTGATGAAGATATCTGGATAGCAGGACGGTTTTCAGGGTCTTATCAAGGCAATGAAGCTTCTCTTTGGAGATGGAATGGATATGAATACCTACCCATTGATTGTCCCTTTACCTTGAACATTCCGGGTTCGGATCGAACCAACGAAATACTCCCAGTTGGTGATGAAGTATATGTGTGTGGTCGGTTCAACGAATCAGGTGATGTACTTCATTTCGACGGAAATTCTTGGCAAGACCTGGGTGCGGATACAGATCTTCACGTCTTCGATATGATCTTATTCGACGATATTCTTCATGTCGTAGGTAACTTCAACACCTTCAATGGGATGGAGGGAAATGCCGTTTATCGGTGGATCAACGAAGAATGGGAGCAGGTGGGTAGTCCCTGTGACAGTGTTTTGTACAGCATCGAAGTCTTCAATGGAGAACTATACGTAGGTGGGGCATTCACGAATATGGGAGAGGCGGTAAATAATATCGCCAAACTCCAAGACTCTGATTGGGTGGCAGTAGGGAATGGATTAGACAATACCGTAAGCGATTTAAGGCAGTTTCAATATGAATTGTACGCGGTGGGAGATTTCATGCTCAACCTCAGTACGCTAGATTCGTTATTCGGGATTGCACAATTGATAGACGGAAATTTCGAAGCTATTTTCAACGATTATAGTCAGCTTTCTAGTCGGTCTAAAATAGATGTGGCAGGAGGTAAAATGTACGTTGTTGCGGACTTGAATATCGACGTTAGTCATATTTTTGACGGAGAGGAATGGGAGCGATTTGAAGACTTCCAATTGACGAATGTCGTAGAGAAAGATGGCGTTACCTATTTCGGCGGAGTTGGGAACAATGACTACGACTTCATGAGATATCGTTCGCTCTTATATCGGCACGATCCGCATCGTGAAATAGCCACACGATTATCAAATGAAACGATTTCGGCGCGAGCCAATTACTCACCCATCTTATTTGAAAAATCTTACGGAGAAGACCCCAGTTGGAATTCATGGGATCCGGAACAGTCAGTATTAGATCCTTTCTTTTTGATGTATTCTTCTGCCTTGTGGTATGGAGGAATAGCTGAAGAAGAGACTTATGTCGGAGCATCCATCTATTTAGAATTATCTGATTCTAGCGATGTTCGCGTTTCTTATGGCCCCAAATCAGACAGCTACGATCGCGATTACCTTTGGAGATATTTTGGTGTTTGGTTGTTGTCGAAAGAAGAAATTGAATACCATCAGAACCACTATCAAGATGAGGGTTACTTTCCTTCCAACTCCATCCTAACCTATCCTGGCAACGGAAGAATTGAATTCAATGAATCAACCCATTTGCTTCCGTTTGAGGATGTCGACGGGGATGGGTGGTACGAACCGATGGATGGCGATTATCCTTTGATTCGAGGAGACCAAAGCGCGTTTAAGATAAGCAATGATGAGCGCTACGTTGAGGCCGGTCAGAACGCAGGTGTGGAAGTGATAACCGAGTTCTACTCTTTTGATTCCCCTGACCCCGATTTGCAACTGACCACCTTCGCGCACATGGAGTTGAGGAATATATCAGATCGGAATTACTCAGACTTCATTGTAGGTGTCATGAGCGACATTGAGATAGAATATGGTCCAAGTGATTATGTCGGAACCTCAGTTGAAAAGAGTTATTACTACGGTTATAATCAACAGGCAGAAGGTGATATTGTCCTCGCATTGGAAACCAGACATCCGGCACAAGGTGTTTGTTTTCTAAATAGTGACCTTCGGACTGCAATGAGATTTAATGGCAACTCTTCTGCAGCAAATGGGAGACCGAATACAAAAGAAGAATTCTACGGTTACCTCAATGGGGTATGGAAGAATGATCAACCGATATATTACGGAGGTAACGGTTTTGATGAAGGAGTCAATCAGGATGTAACTACAACGATCATGTATCCCAATTTCCCTTGGGAAAATGAACCTGGTGATTGGAGTGAGATTTCAGCTGGAAATAACCCAAGCGCCCTTCAGATGCTGGGAGCCATTGCTCCGTTTAATTTTGATGCGGGTTCAACTCTCTGCTTGGATGTTGCCTACGTCTCAGCATTTCCGGAAGAAGACGAACTCTGGAGCGAAATCATGAATCTCGATGAACGGGTAGGGGTTATCAGAGATTGGTTCGATATGCAGAGCTTTGATTGCGAATGGGAGCAAAATCCATTGAATGTTGAGACTGACGAAATCGAGTTCGAATCGTTTGAGGTTTACCCCAACCCTACTTCAGGTATGTTGACTATCGCTAGCGCGGAAGGGGTGAACAGTGCTTTCACTTTATTTGACTTGTCCGGACGACTTGTGTTGAATGGGCAGTTGGTGAATGGACAGAGTGTGATTGATGTTTCGGGGTTGGGAGATGGGGTTTATGTGTTGACATTGAGTGAGATGCAAGTGGCGAAACGTGTCGTGATCCAGAAATAAGAACTTCCAACACACTTTGCCCTGCGGGCCCTCCCTCCCCCACCTTCACTCCGGCCGAGGTCGAAGTTCGGGCGGTTCGGGGAACTTGTCAATAGCAACTTTATAGTCGCTGAACTAAACTTTGCCGCCGTAGCATAAGACGTTTCTTCGCCTACGACATCCCGAAGATGAACCCTTTATTTTGGCTTGTCAATGGTGTTTTTATAGACGTCGGACAAAACTTTACGAACGCACGTCGAGGGCGTCGCGGAGGCCGTTTCCAACCATCATAAAGCTCAATACGAGCAACATGATCATCACACCAGGGAGAATGGCCAAATAAGCCAAGTCAGTAGTGATCATACTATAGTGCTCCTTGATCATGTTCCCCCAGCTCGGTGTGGGAATTTGAGCACCGATACCCAAGAAGCTTAGACCTGCTTCAATCAGAATCGCACTGGCGAAATTCGCGGCGCTAATCACAATCACTGGTCCCCATGCATTGGGTAAGATGTGCTTTCGAATGATGCGCCAGTGACCATAGCCCAAAGCACGGGCTGCCTCTACGTATTCCTTCTCTCGGATGCTGAGGAATTGACCGCGTACAATACGTGCTACTTCAACCCACATGGTTAAACCCACAGCGATGAATACCTGCCAGAACCCTTTTCCAAAGGCCAAGGTGATGGCGATCACCATAAGCAGGGTAGGGATGCTCCAGATCACATTGATCAACCACGAAATCAGCGCGTCAATGCGACCTCCGAAATAACCAGCGAGGGCACCAAGTAAGACGCCAATGAGTAAGGAGATTAAGACCGCGATGAAACCGACACTTAATGAAATGGACGTGCCCGCCATTAAGCGACTTAATAAGTCTCTTCCATACTTGTCTGTTCCAAGAAGGAAGGTTTCTTCTACAAATTCAGCATCGGTAGGGATGGTTTGAACTTGTTCTTCGTTGAATGGGGTGAAGCCTTGTGCGTTGTACTCTGAAACCGGACGTTGAGCATAGTCTCTGGCGTATCCACCTTCCCAGAGGGATGTGAAGATGCCGGGGTTGTCGACGGTTTGTGGCGTGCGAAGCATAGTCACCGTGAATCCTGGTTTTTGACGTGAGATCGAGAGCTCTTGGCTGTTAGCGTCTGGGGTAGGGTCAGGACGTAAAAAAGGACCACCAATGGCGACAACAATCATCATGATGATGAAGACCGCTCCCGCTAGGGCGGGACGATTCTGCTTAAAGCGTTGCCATTTCTCCTTTCTTGGGTTCACGATTCGAAGGTAAGGGGTTCGTGTTTATTTCCATTTCGGACGATAAACAAATCCTGCAAGGGCGGTGATGACGATGTAGAATGGATAGAAGAGGAGCATCCCATACCAAAGCAGTAGTTGCCATTTTCTATAGCGAACCACACCCGATATTAGGAAGGTCAAGTCTATTGCAAATCGACAGAATAAGGCCATTAAAGCCCAACGCTCAAATTCGATGAGCCCTTGATAGAGAAGAGGAATGGTGACGAGGTTGGTTAGGAAGATCAACCAAGCTAAACCTTTCGCACGCCAACTTGGATATGCGCTCGTTTTTTGTCCCCAACGAATACGTTGTTTTAGGAATCGGCCTAGGTTTCGTTCTGAACGGACACCTACCTGAAGATCTTGGTTGTGGAGATAGACCACGGGTTGTTTGTTCAAGGCTGCATACTGGACAAGGAAGGTGTCATCACCGCTGGCAATGTCGGTTCGGAGGTGAGCTTCTGCGGCGTTGTAAAGGTCTTTGGTGAATGCTAACGCAGCGCCGTTGGCCATGATCGGGTGTTGGATGCTGGCAAAGGCACGGGTTGTGTTGGCGAGACCGAGCATGTCAATGCTGTCAAAGATCTCGATGAGATTGCCTAGGAGTTTGAACGGACGAAAAGCCAGTGGCTTAATCAAAACCGGGATGATATAACAGGCTGCTGATTGTTGTTGGATCTCTTGAATGGCTAGTTGTAGCCAGTTCTCGGAGATGAAGATGTCTGCATCTAGGGTGAGAATAATCTCGCCTTCGGCGGATTCAATGCCAGACTTAATTGCGGCCTTCTTTCCTCTTCCGTGGTTTTTGATGGCTTTCACTCTGAGCGATTCCGCGCTAGCGAAAGTACCATCATCACTATGATCATCAACCACAATAATCTCAGCCCCTTTATTGACGAGGAGAGGAAGGAGTCGAGTCAAGTTCTGTGCCTCGTTTTTGCAGGGGATAACGACCGAAACTGGCTTCACGCGATCTGCATTGTAGCGGGTCTTTTCATTGGGCCAGATCGACATCCAAATCACAACCATGGCGTAAAGGCCAATTAGCAGACAAACCATGAGAATCCAGAACATCATTCTTGTGCAGATTTAAGTTGCGAGAAGAAGATTGCTCCGATTAAGGCTGGAGTAAGGACGTTGATGAACCAAACAATCAAGGTGACCGAGAAACATATTTCTGGAGGAATGCCTACAGCGGGTATCATCAGGATTGCCATGGATTCACGAATACCTAATTCAGCCAGGGCGACAGTTGGGATAATCGTCGTGGCCAAATAAACGAGAGATATCCTCGCAACAAGCTCATAGGTTTCTCCTTGGAACCCGAATGCTTCAAAAACCAAGACAAACTGAAAGGTGAAGGTGGCGTATCTCACGACCGAGAGTAGGAGAGTCCATGCGTTTTGTCTTCGGGTATAGGCTTGGAGGGTTGCTACGCGTTGACCCACCCATGTGCCTTCTTTGACGAGTTCTTTGATGATGCGGAGCCAACCTGGTTCCACATAAAGAAGAAGTACAATCACAGTCAGAATCCACACGGGAATGGCGATGATTTGAGCGGTAGACCACCAGCCCATTTCGCTGTCAGTGATGAACGATTCCGCGATAGCGAGTGCAATCGAACCAAAAAGCAAAGTGGTCAAGGTTTGAGCAACACTGCCATTTAAAAAGGCCCAGGTAGATCGCGTTTTATTGCCTTTTGGAATTAAATGCATCCGACCTGCACCGTCGCCAATTCGGTTGGGGGTGAAGAGGGTGTAGAAGGTGCCGATCCACACACTTTTGAATGATTTTCCTAGCGAAAGAGCCGCGAAATCTTTGGTGAGACGCTTCCATTTAAAGGCTTCGAGTCCCCAGTTTAATGGCATCAAAGCAATCGCCAAAGCCAGCGCAGCGGGCGTTCCGCGTAAGCGCAAATCATCAAACGACAATTGACCCTTCAGGCGGTCGTAAAGGAAGTACGCCGCCAGTGACAAGACAATCAGTTGAAAGAGCCGAAAGAGGTAAGGTGATCCTTTGGTCAATTGGTTAACTTTGATCGTATCAAAAGTACCTCTTTGCAACCTGAAAAGATAATTATGGGCATTGACCCGGGAACCACGATCATGGGATACGGCATGATCCGCGTGGTAGGGAAGAAGCCTGAACTGCTAACGATGGGGGTGATTCGACTATCTAAGATCGATGATCACGCCTTGAAGTTGCAGCGTATCTTTGATCGTTGTGTTTCGCTGATCGACGAATTTCATCCGGATGAGGTAGCGGCAGAAGCACCGTTTTTCGGACAAAACGTCCAATCCATGCTGAAGCTGGGAAGAGCGCAAGGAGTAGCGTTGGCGGCGGCCTTAAGTCGCCAAATTCCAGTGACGGAATATGCCCCACGGAAGATCAAACAGGCCATCACCGGTAATGGTGCGGCTAGCAAGGAGCAGGTAGCTGCCATGCTGTGTTCTGTATTGAAGATTCCGAAAGAGAATCTCCCCAAGGAGCTTGATGCTACTGACGGACTAGCAGCTGCGTTGTGTCATCATTTCCAGAGCAGCTCTCCTCAATTAGGTAAAAGCTATAGCGGCTGGAAAGCTTACATCAAAGACAATCCAAGCCGAACCAAAAAATCAAAGTAGATGTTACCAGGCGTTGAAAGTTGGATGCAAATAGGATTTTTGGCCATGGTTGTGGTCACCCTTCAAGTCTTCTTCAAAGCCCACGGTACTCCAATGAAAGCGCGAATCGTGCTCTACCTCTGGTTGTTCGTCCAAACCATCGTCTCAGCCACAGGTTTCTACACCAATGAAACCGCCATGCCTCCGCGCGTCGTCTTCTTGATGGCACCAATGTTCCTCTTTGTCTTCAGCGCTATTTCGAAGAGAACAAGGTCGTTCATGGTCACAGAAGTGAACCCTGTTTATAGCACCGCCTTGCATTCTGTCCGCATTCTGGTTGAGTTGGTGTTGTTTCAACTGGCTATCGCCGAATGGGTTCCCGAACTCATGACCTTCGAAGGCAGAAACTTCGATATCCTGATCGGACTCTCAGCACCCATCATGGCTTACCTAGTTTGGAAGAACAAAGTCGGCCCCAAAGCCCTCCGCCTCTGGAACGCCATCGGACTCGCATTCGTCACTTTCATATTTGTCAACGCAACGCTATCTGCCCCACTACCTGTCCAACAATTCGCCTTTGATCAGCCAAACAGAGCAGTCCTCTATTTCCCATTCATCCTCTTACCTGGTCTGTTGGTTCCGCTGGTAATGTACACCCATATCGCAGGGATCACTGTAAGCGGTAGGCAGTAAGCAGTAAACAGAACTTAAGCCTTACGCCTTAAGCCATAGGCCTGGCGAGCCTGCGAGCCAACTGCTCGTTCAAACCCACCAACCACTCAATCCCACTTCACCCACTCAAGCTGAACCTTCACCTTCGTCGAAAATTAAAACCGATGAAGAATTTTGCATTGATCCTATTCGCCTTGACGTTGGTTATGGCGGGATGTAAAAAAGAAGAAGAAAACGTCTCTTACGGAGGGGGAAGTGGCTCGTCTACAGGACAAGTAACAGGACCTGAAGGAAGCTCTTTCACTGTGACTTACCCAGATGGGTCAACGGCTTCGCTCAACGGTGCTACGGTGATTGGTTGGGACGGCGGACAACTGCTGAATTACAATTTCTGGAAGCAGTTGCGGATCTCTGTCGATGGGAACACCTTCTTCCTTCGCTACAACATGGTTCAGGATACCGACTGGAGCACTGAGGTTCAAGAAGAGCACGGACTCTACAACTTCCCTTTCCTACTTGAATACTCCTCTGATATGGACGACACCTTTGTTGAGTTATACTGTCCTTTCTGTGATGATTTCGATGAAAACGCATCAGGAACCGTAACCCTAGAACTGGATAAGCCAACCGTGAATGGGGTGTACGATGTAGTAGGAGAGATTGACGCGACCTTCACTTTGAACGGACAACAGACGCACATCGAAGGATCATTCTGGGCGCAAGAGCTCGATTAAGACAAAGCACTTTCAATCAAGGCAGAGATGACCTCTGTCTTTGAAATACCAACGGCAGCTGCCTGCTGAGGTACGATAGAGGCCTCAGAAAAACCTGGAACGGTGTTGACTTCGATTACATGGGGTTGGTTACCTACAATCATGAAGTCAACTCGGATCATTCCGCCACAGTGAAGGTCTCCGTAGATCTTCATTGCGGTGGTTTGAACCGAAGTCATCCACTCCGATGGAACATCAGCGGGAGTGATCTCTTGTGATTCACCTTCGTACTTCGCCGCGAAGTCGAAGAACGCATTTCCTGTGATGATTTCGGTTGCAGGAAGAGCCTTCAATCCGCCTTCCCAAGGAATAACCCCGCAGGTCACTTCTCTTCCTTCAAGAAACTGCTCTACGAGTACCTGGTCATCTTCTTCAAATGCACCATCAATAGCTGGTTGCAACTCCGCTAACGTGCTCACTTTAGACATCCCAATACTCGACCCGCCTTCATTTGGCTTAACGAATAGCGGTAGGCCGAGATCATCTACAATCTGAGTTGGAGTATGGGCTTGTCCTTTTTCCAAAACGACCCCTTTTGCCACGGCGTAGCCGAGCTGACGTAGTTGACGCACTGTTGCTGACTTGCTAAAGGTGATCGACATGTTTAACACATCACCAGTGGTGTAGGGCAATCCTAGCAATTCAAAGTAACCCTGGAGGATGCCGTTTTCGCCTGGGTCACCATGGATCATGACAAAAGCGAGGTCGGGATGAAAGGTCTCATTGCCTGCAGTCACGCTGAAGTCGTTCTTATCGATGGGGTGCTTCAGATCTCCCAATTCAGCGTGCCAGTCATTTTCGGTAATGCGGTACAAGACCGGTTCATAGCGATCCCGATCAATGTTATTCATAACCATAGCTGCGCTTCGCTCAGCGATGACAGCTTCTCCGGAAAACCCACCGGTTAATACAGCGACCTTTTTCTTCATAATCGAATTCCATGTGAAAGTACTTTCCGTACTCTGATGTACGACGTGCACTTTTGGCCTTTTTTCAGCTTTTCGTTGTCAACAGTGCGCGGCGTTTATCCTATCTTACGTGACCATTCGCTTCGATTCATACTGCTTCGAAGCGCTTTGATGAGAATAATAATACCTGCTACAAGATGAATTTCAAGTCAGTTCTATTCCTTGCCATCATTGTTCTGGCAAGCGCAAGCCTTTCTGCTCAAAACGCATACAAGTTCAAAGAGAAGATTAACCTCGATGCGACATCTACTAAAGACCAATGTCGCACCGGTACTTGTTGGAGTTACTCAACGACTTCTTTCATAGAAAGCGAGTTGATTCGTATGGGTAAAGGAGAACATGACCTTTCAGAGATGTTCAACGTGCGTGTGACCTACCCGAGAAAGGCAGAGATGTACGTGCGCTACCACGGGAAGTATCAGTTCGGACCAGGAAGCCTTTGTCACGATGTAATCAATGCCATTCGTGACTACGGTGTTGTTCCAGAAAGCGTATACGACGGAATCGAATACAACGCAGATCGCCATGATCACGGGGAAATGGATGCGATTCTTGAAGGCATCGTGAAAGCGGTTGTTGAGAAGAGAAATGCAGCTTCAGGTGCAACATGGATGGAAGCAGTAGAAGGCGTACTCGATGCTTATCTCGGTGAAATGCCTGGTGAATTTGAATACCAAGGCAAGAAATACACGCCTGCTTCATTGCGTGATGAACTCGGTATTGTAGCCGATGACTACGTGAGCTTGACATCTTTTACGCACCACCCAATGAACTCATGGTTCGTCTTGGAAGTGCCAGATAACTTCTCTCAAGGTTCATTCTACAACGTGTCTATCGACGAACTTGAACAAGCTGTAGTAGACGCTTTGGAAAATGGATATACTGTGGCATGGGATGCTGACGTTAGTGAACGAGGATTCAGTTTCCGTGAAGGAATGGCAATCGTTCCACCAGCGGGTACAGCGAAAGACAAGATGTTTAAAACGATCATCAAAGAACCATCGGTAACTCAAGAAATGCGTCAAGAAGGTTTTGAGAACTACAAAACGACTGACGATCACTTGATGCACCTCACAGGTATTGCGGAAGACCAAGAAGGGAATCGCTACTTCATGATCAAAAACTCTTGGGGAACTGGAAACGATTACGACGGATACCAGTACATCAGCATGGCATACTTCCGATTGAAAACGATTTCAATCCTTCTTCATAAAGACGGTTTGTCAAAAGACCTCAAGGGTCGAGTAAACGGCTAAAAGTATGTTGCGACTCTTACGTAGGATATGGAGAATCTTCCGTTGGGTCGCGATCCGATTTATCATCTTTTCGGTGGCGTGGGTCTTGCTCTATAAATGGGTGAACCCACCAATCACAGCACTTCAAATCTGGCAAGGAACCGAGAAAGAAGGAGAGTGGGTAGACTTAAAAGAAATGAGCTACCAACTGCCGCTTGCTGCAATTGCAGCTGAAGATCAGCGTTTCCCTAGCCATTGGGGATTTGATACAGAAGCGATAGCTGCAGCCATCGAATACAATAAGACCCACGAACGCACCATTGGGGCCAGCACCATTTCGCAGCAAACGGCGAAAAACGTGTTCCTGTGGCCCTCGCGTACTTGGGTTCGCAAGGGACTCGAAGTCTGGTTTACGGCCCTCATCGAAATTTTCTGGAGTAAGGAGCGCATCATGGAGGTCTACCTCAACGTAATCGAAACGGGACCACAATGCTTCGGAGTGGATGCCGCTGCTCGACATTACTTCGGCAAATCATGCACCGATGTTTCACGGCGACAAGCGTCTTTGATGGTGAGCGCATTTCCACAACCGCGTCGTTCCAATCCTGGTAAACCGAGTAGCTACTTGAGCAATCGAGCCTACAAGGTGGAGAAGCAAATGCGTCTGTTAGGAGGGAAGGATTATTTACCCTGGTCTAAAGAAGAGTGATATACCGTTTGGGTAGGGAAGGCGAATTCCAAGCCGGCTTCATTAAATCGTTCTAGAATTTCAAGGTTCACCTCATTCGGCACATCGAAAAGATCTCCATCCTTTGCGATGTAGTAGATCATAGAAACATTCAAACTGAAGTCGCCGAATCCTGCAAACCAAACGAAGTATCGATCTTCTGTTTGATTGTGTTTAGCGGCAATCTCTTGTAGAATGGTCTTGGCCTTCTTAATGTCCTCGTGCGAGGTGTCATAAGTCAGACCAAGCGTAATGGTCATCTTTCGAGAAGGCTCACTTGTGACGTTTTCGACGTAGCTATCAGTGAACTTGTGGTTTGGCACAGTAATGAACCTCCCTTCCAGAGTTTGGATCTTAGTTGAACGGATGCCAATGTCACGAACCATTCCGTCATGACCGTCAATTTTAATTCGATCTCCAAGCACAAAAGGCTTGTCAATGAAGACCGTGATACCACCGAAGATATTCGCCACAAAGTCTTTAGCGGCCATAGCCATCGCTAGACCGCCAATACCAACCCCGGCGAGTAAGGCCCCTACGTCGTAACCAGCATTATTCAAGGCAAGTAACACCCCCAATACCCAGATGAGAGCTTTGATTGTCTTGCGGATGACCGGCATCACTTGATCCATAGAGCCATCGCTCTTCTCAGCGTATGGAATGAGGAATTCACTCATAACTGCATCTACCAAACGCACAATGAGCCAAGTAATATTGATGGCAATCAGGATACGGAAGACCCGCTGCACCCACACCTGCACTCCCTCACCGAAGTCGAGGTGGTCATACCCCCACCACATTCCAATGATCACAATCGCGAAAACAATCGGCTCCTCGAGCATGTCGATGAGAATGTCGTCAAGCTTCGTTTTCGTGCGTGAAGCAAGGCTTTTGAAGATGCGTCCGAATGTCCAGTAAAGGAACTTCGCGAGTACGATACTACCCACGAAGAAGGCACTAGCGATCAGCCATTCTTGCACAGGGTTACCCCACAGGTCATAGGAGAGAAATTCTTCCATGCCGCGAAATTAATCGAGAAAAAAGAAACTAGATCAGAGACCAAAAGAAATTCCACCTCGAATAAGTGGACTTTGGAAAGGTGCGCGGCTATCTCCAATGACGTCCCACATTACCGTGAGTCCTGCGAATACATTGCCCCCTATAGAAGTGTAGTACCCGCCGCCAACAAACCACTGAGGCACCCAATCACGACGTTGTTCCACTGTCAATGGGTCAGTCTCAACGACCTGCAAGAACTCAGTATTGATATTGTAAAAGTCGGTTTGAAGAAATAATCGGTCTCCATCAGAAATCAAATCCTGGAATGCTGTGAAACGACCGAACAGCTGAGGTCCATAAATCGATGTGCTGAATTCACCGAGGTTATCTCTGAAACGATAGTAGTAATAGAGAAATCCTCCACCTGCAGTCAGCCTTTCGGTAAATCGATATCCAACAGAAGGGGCAGCACCAATTACAGTAATATTGGTTCCGAATGAAAGAGCAATATCTCCACCAAACACCCAGCGCTGTTGTCCGGCCATATTATTATTGTCACTGCGTTGGCCAAACGCGGTAATGGAACTAAAGAAAATGGCTGCGGCAATGAGATACTTCATAATCAAATATACTTTTTTGCTTTCGGACGACATTCAGGTACATGATTAGTACAATTATCAGGCCGAATATCACCCTAGTTCTATTTCTAATTCTAATTTTGCTCCATGGCTAAGTTGCTTGATAAATACTGGGGTTTCTTCCGACGCGTAAAGCCGGCATATCACATCTTTAATATGTCGAAACGTGCCTTGCTGCAACGGAACAAAGAGCTCTACAAGCAATACGGTTTGAAAAAATCGGTCTACGCTCCCATTTCAAGTGCCGATTTCAAAAGCCTTCCGGATGAACGTCCGTGGAGTGATGACTCAACGGATATTCGACAGCAGGCAGGTTTTGATCAGCTTGATCCAAAGGTGAAAGACGCTATCGCGGAAACGTGGGTAGACGGTGGGTACGCCATTTTGCGTGGGTACTTCAGTGAGGAGTTCATTGACAATACCAACGCAGAGATTGACCGTTTGATGGAAGACGGCACCATTGACTTTAACTACAGCGGTAAGAAGATCATGTTCGCTTATCGTCAAGGTGAGTTGATGGGCAAAATAGCGCGTGACAAAGGAATCGTGGATGCCTTTAAATTCTTGCTAGGTAAGAATATGGTGCCGTTCCAAAGCATCAATTTCTTCAAGAGCAGTGAGCAACGCGCACACAGTGATTCCATCCACATGACCACCTATCCTTTGGGGTATTTGACTGCTGCTTGGGTGGCGCTTGAAGATATCGGCCCTGATCAAGGACCACTTCAGTACTGGCCAGGAAGCCACAAGTTTCCATATGTCTTGAACGATACCTTTGATCATGGAGGCAATTCTTTGCTCTTGGGTAAGGATGCCTATCTACATTACGAAGAGTACATTCAGAAAATGGTCGCTGAACGCGGAATCAAGCCAGAGACCTTATATCCAAAGAAAGGAGATGTCTTCTTGTGGCATGGCAATTTGATCCATGGCGCTATCAAGATGAATGATCCTTCGCTAACGCGGAAAAGCATGGTGGTACATTACATGTCACCAGAAGTGATCTGTTATCACGAGATCACGCAACGTCCGGCACTTATTGAATTTGACAACGCATGAAACCAGTTTACGGTAAGAACTTTAAGCTCGGTATCCTTGGAGGAGGCCAGCTCGGAAGAATGTTGATCCAAGAGGCCGCAAGCCTTGATATTCAAATCCATGTGCTAGATCCTACACACGATGCGCCATGTGCAGAGCTTGCAAATAGCTTCACGTGCGGTGAATTCCGTGACTACGATACGGTGATGAAATTTGGAACCGACAAAGACCTGATCACAATCGAAATCGAAGACGTGAATACCCAAGCCTTGAAAGATCTTCAAGCGCAAGGGGTGAAGGTTTGCCCTGATCCAGCTCACTTGGAAATCATCAAAGACAAAGGGATTCAAAAGCAGTTCTATGCTGACCATAACATCGCGACCAGTGATTTTCGTTTGATCGAGTCTGGAACAGAGTTGACAGCTGATGATTTACCATGCGTCTTGAAGGCAAGAACTGGAGGTTATGACGGCAAAGGAGTGGCAGTACTTCGCTCGGCTGATGACTTGGCCAAAGCCTTTGACGGACCATGTGTGGTTGAAGATCTTGTAGATATAGAAAAAGAGCTATCGGTCATCATTGCGCGCAATGAGCAAGGTGAGACCAAGGCTTTCCCGGTGGTTGAATTGGTGTTTGACCCGGTAGCCAACCTCGTCGATTACCTTTTTGCACCAGCCAATATTGCTGATGATGTTGCCGCTAGCGCGGAAAAGCTCGCGATGCAAGTGGCAGACGCCCTTGAGTTTAGAGGTATCATCGCCATCGAAATGTTCCTAACAACGTCGGGAGAAGTTCTCGTCAACGAGGCGGCACCACGAACTCATAATAGCGGTCACCACAGCATCGAAGGGAACATCTGCTCTCAGTTCGAACAACACCTGAGATCGGTACTCAATCTTCCACTAGGCAGCACAGAAACGCTTCGTCCGGCGGCGATGGTGAATCTTGTGGGGGCTGAGGGGTATACTGGGCCTGTGATTTATGATGGCTTCGATGATTTGCTCCGTATGGAGGGGGTTTACCCGCACATCTATGGTAAATCAACAACAAAGCCTTTCAGAAAGATGGGACACGTAACCATTTTGGCGAATGAAGTGGCTGAACTTCCTGCAAAAGTGGCTCAGGTAAAGGAGACAATTCGAGTTATTTCTAAGTAGTTTTTGTTTGCCTACTAGTCGTCACTGACTATCTTAAGCCCAACAAAAGAACTACACTATGAAAATCATTTTGACCTTCGCGCTCGTATGGGCGTGCACTGGGCTGTGCGCTCAAACCTATTGGAACTTCGATCCAAATTGTGATAACCCTGCTGAATCTAATTTTCTTCTGGTCATTGACCGAATTGAAGACGGGGTGCAACTCGAAGAGATACCAGATTTTACCTTGACCAATTGCGAATTATCGGAATTCATACCAACCATTTTGGGAGATAACATTTGGGTGTCGGCCTATTTTGATAATACTACTTCGGACCCTGTCACTATTAGCTTTATTGACGATTCAGGGACACAATTTGACTACACCAACACCTTTGATCCAGTTGTGTTGATTGATGAGAGTCTGACTGAAGTAATAATGACCCCAAGTTGTAATGGAGATGCAAGTGGTACGATTACAATTAATACTAATGTAGCCGTAGAAATCACCGAGTCTTCAAATTCAAGCGTTCAGTATTCAAACGGAGAAGTGATCGCGGGATTTGAACCAGGTACGTACAACTTCTTTCTTCGAAGTCAGCAGTGTTTCACTGATGTCCAATTCCTTGATGTAGTAGTTGATGATGCGGCTCCAATTTTTAGCGAGATTATTAGTCATCCCAAAAAATGTGCAACCGCTGATGCCCAAGGAGACTTTGCCTATGGTTCAGTATTCTTCACTGATGAAACGAGTTCCGGTAACTACTCCTTCCAATTAACATCTGGAGACATGTTGATCATTGATGATAACAATGTAGGATTCAATAATCTATCTGAAGGTTTGTACGATGTCATCGTTACAGATACACAATGGGGTTGTGCGGCGCAAGCTACAATACAGTTGAACGATGAATTGATCTCAGCTTCGATTGATGTAGTTGGACAAGACTGTATTATTGGAAATGAAAATGCTACTTACCAAGAGGGAAGTGTTTTAGTTTCAGGAACGGCCGATGGCTTCAGTGAATCTATTAGTGACATTACCTGGTCGCCTACTGGAGGGAGCTTAAATGGAAATGTAATCTCTGGGTTGACAGAGCCAGGGGTATACAATTTTTCGATTACGTACGGTTTAGATTGTGATGTCACCGCCTCCTTTGAAGTGGCATCCATTACCTGTTTAGAAGCAGATTTGAACGGAGATGGCTCGGTAGGAACAGCAGATATGACCTCTATTTTGGGTGCTTTTGGTGTCACCTGTGATTGTCCTCAAGATTTAGATGGTGATGGCGCAGTAGGGGCTGGTGATTTAGCAGTCCTCCTCGGCTCCTTCGGAACTTCATGGCAGACCCAGTGTCCTGCATGTGAATAACCACTAAGAAATTAAAAGGCATCGTTGAAAAATGGTGCCTTTCTTCTTTCCTTTTTGTCCGGAATTCTGAGTGTTTGAAAGTAACTTCGTATGAAAGTTTATTCAGATGCAGCAATACCACGACCTCCTTCGCCATATTCTCGCCAACGGTACGAAAAAGGAAGACCGCACAGGAACCGGAACCATCAGTTGTTTTGGTTACCAAATGCGCTTTGACCTCAGTGAAGGATTTCCGGTATTGACCACTAAGAAGCTTCACCTCCGTTCGATCATTCACGAGCTACTTTGGTTCCTTCAAGGGGATACCAATATCAAGTACTTGAAAGACAATGGTGTGCGTATCTGGGATGAGTGGGCAGATGAAAATGGAGACCTTGGTCCGGTGTACGGATACCAATGGCGCTCTTGGCCGAATCCTGATGGAAGCCATACTGATCAAATCAAGAAATTGGTGGATTCTCTGAAAAACAATCCTGACTCTCGTCGTCACATTGTTTCCGCTTGGAACCCCTCATTTATCGATGATATGGCGCTTCCACCTTGTCACTGCTTGTTCCAGTTCTATGTGGCAGATGGAAAACTCTCGTGTCAGCTTTACCAGCGTAGCGCTGATACCTTCCTTGGAGTGCCGTTTAACATCGCTTCGTATGCGTTGCTGACAATGATGTTGGCGCAAGTGTGCGGTTACGAGCTTGGTGAGTTTGTACACACCTTTGGAGATGTGCACCTCTACTCGAATCACATTGAACAAGCAGAGCTTCAGCTCACACGAGATTTCCGTGAACAGCCTCAAATGAAAATCAACCCGAATGTGACTGATCTCTTCGATTTCAAGTTTGAAGATTTTGAGTTGATCAACTACGATCCACACCCACACATCAAAGCGGAGGTAGCGGTATGATCGTGTCTTCCATTGCAGCCATTGCAACAAACCACGCGATTGGGAAAGACAACGACCTAATCTGGGATCTACCTGATGATATGCGTTTCTTCATGACGAAGACTAAAGGGCATTTCGTCATCATGGGAAGAAAGAACTATGAGTCGATTCCTGAAAAGTATAGACCACTGAAAGGAAGAACCAACGTGGTTATCACGCGTTCGAATAGCTACCAAGCAGAAGGGGCAGTGGTCGTGAATTCTCTCGAAGAAGCGCTAGCCAAAGCAAAAGAAGCTGGAGAAGAAGAAGCCTACGTCATTGGCGGCGGGCAGATCTACTCCCTAGCCCTCAAAAAAGACCTTGTAGACCGCATGTACATCACGCATGTCCATGCCGAGTTTGAGGCGGATGCCTTCTACCCTGAATTTGATGCGGAGAAATGGGATGCGGAAATTCTGTTGGAACACCCGACAGACGAAAAGCATGACTACGCCTTCACGATCATTGAATACAACCGAAAACGCTAAGCCATGACCTGGTCAGACTTTCTCCTTGATGGGATCAAGCACATCACCGATCCGAAAGCCTATGACCACATGGTCTACTTGATCGCCCTCATCAGTATCTTCGAATACCGCGAGATCAAGCGAATCGTTTTGTTGGCCACAGCATTTACTGTTGGTCATACCATCACACTCATTCTCACGAGTCTCGATATTATTCGTCCTGATGGTGGAATCATCGAGTTCTTAATCCCAGTGACCATCCTCATAACGGCGCTCTCAAACCTCCGATATACTGTTCGCGGAAACCAAGTCATCGCCTTCCACGGAACGCGATATTTGATTGCGGTGATCTTTGGATTGGTGCACGGAATGGGCTTTTCGAGTTACTTCAGAATGATCCTTGGGAAGGAAGAATCCATCTTTCAACCATTGTTGTTCTTCAATGTTGGAGTGGAAGTCGGGCAGCTCTTAATCATTGCCATCTTCATCTTGTTCAGCTTCGCCATGAACGGACTCTTCAGAATCACTCAACGCGACTGGATCATCTTCTTCTCGGGATTGACGGGAGGTGTTGCCTTGATGCTTTGCATCGATACGTGGCCATTCTAAGGGGTGAAAAGCTCGTAATTATTGAATTTTAGTGCTTTACTCTGGTTTCACCTTGTATTTTTGTCAAGTGAACGTACTCAAGGCCATCGCGATCTTTCCGATCAAAATATACCAAGCGGTCATTTCACCGTTATTAGGTCAGAACTGTCGCCATGAGCCCACATGTTCGAATTACACCATTGAAGCCATTAAAGAATGGGGTCCGATCAAAGGTATCTGGCTAGGGACGAAGCGCATTGCGAAATGCCATCCCTGGGGAACCTCAGGTTATGACCCCGTACCAAAGAAGAAAAAACATCAACCATGAAATACCTATTCTCACTCCTAGTTGCAGCAGCACTACTCGCATCTTGTGGACATTCACACGAGAAAAGTGAAACCATCAAAGAAGCAGAACAAGTACACGAAACACTCCTTTCATTGAGTGGTGACGTGGCAGATATGATGCATAGCAAAGTGGAAGACCTTCAAGGAAAAATCGAAACAGCGGTGGCTGCGGGTGATACCTTGATGGCAGAACAACTTCAAGCACTCAACGGAAAGCTTGACGGACTTCACGCGAAGTTCCACGAATGGGAAGAGAATATGGTAGAAATCCCTGGGCACGAGCATACCCATGCACCAGGAGAAGAATGTGATCACGATCATGACCACGCACAAAATGCCATCATGGAAGGTCTGTCTGATGCAGAGCATCTTGAGATCCAACAAGAGCAGTTGAAGCAACTAGAAGAACTTAAAAAAGAGATCGAAGCGATCAACATGTAATTTATGCTGAGTAGACCTCGTCGTAATCGCCGTACCCCTGCTATTCGTGGGATGGTACGCGAGACCTCACTCTCCCTCGATAACTTGATCTACCCGTACTTTGTGGTAGATGGCAAGGATCAGAACATTCCAATTGCGTCCCTCCCTGGGCTTTCGCGTTTCTCTGAAGACAATCTTTTGAGAGATATCGATGAAGCCATGGAGCTCGGTTTGCGCTCATTTGTGCTATTCCCGGCAGTAGACGATTCGTTGAAAGACAAAACCGCTACTTATAGCTACGCAGATGAGAACTTCTATCTAAGAATCATTCGCGCTGTCAAAGAACGTTTCCCGGAGTCAAGCATCATGAGCGATGTGGCAATGGATCCATATAGTTCTGATGGCCACGACGGACTCGTGGAAGACGGAAAGATTCTCAATGATGAGACACTTCCAATTCTCGAAAAAATGAGTGTGGCACAAGCACAGGCGGGAATTGATATCATCGGTCCTTCAGACATGATGGATGGTCGGGTTGAGGCCATCCGCGATGCCTTGGATGATGAAGGATTTGAAGAGGTTGCGATCATGTCTTACACGGCCAAGTACGCCAGTGCATACTACGGTCCATTCCGAGATGCGCTTGACAGCGCGCCGAAGTCTGGTGACAAGAAGACTTACCAGATGGATCCGGCCAATAAATACGAAGCACTTCGCGAGGCGCATGCAGATGCGGAAGAAGGGGCTGACTATCTAATGGTGAAACCAGCGCTCTGCTACCTCGACATCATTCATCTCCTGAAGAATGAGACAGACTTGCCCATTACAGCTTACAATGTGAGTGGTGAGTACGCGATGCTGAAAGCAGCAGCTCAAAACGGTTGGTTGGATTATGAGAAGGCAATGCCTGAAATGCTCCTATCAATCAGAAGAGCAGGAGCAGACGGCATTTTGACCTACTTTGCTAAGGAATATGCGCAGATGATGCGGGACAACAAGCTCTAATGAAGCATTTCTTTTTCTTGGTTCTGATTCTTTTCGCCATGGGCGGAACGGCGCAAACGCCTTATCAGAATGTGAAAATCGACGGACCAGATGGATTTGGGTATCCTCCGTGCGAGCCGAGTATTGCCATCGATTTGAATGATCCTTCAGTGGTTATTGGAGGAGCCATCCTTGACAAAGTATACCTTTCCCGCGATAGCGGAAGAACATGGCAAGTAGATCGCTTAACTTCAGAAATGGGAGTCTTTGGAGACCCTTGTTTATTGGCTTCTCCAAAAGGTTGGTTCTACTACTTTCACCTAAGTGACCCTTCCGGAAAAGGATGGAGTGACCCTTCATTGCTAGATCGAATCGTTTGTCAAACCAGCAAAGACGCTGGTCGAACCTGGAGTAGTGGTGCTGGAATTGGGTTGAATCCACCCAAAGATCAAGACAAAGAATGGGCTTGTACCGACGAAACGGGTGACCATGTCTACGTTACCTGGACCGAATTCGACAAATACGCTAGTAAAGAGGAGAAAGACAGTACTTACATTCTATTCTCGTGCGCCGGACCCAAAGGAAAGAATTGGAGCGAACCAGTGCGCTTAAATCAGCACGCTGGAAATTGCCTCGATGGAGACGCTACTGTTGAAGGGGCAGTTCCTTGTGCCGGCAGAGGAGAAGATGTATTCGTCGCATGGGCTTTGAACGACACGATTTGGTTTGATCGAAGCACTGACGGCGGAAAGACTTGGCTCGAAGAAGATTTAATAGCCAATGAAATAGTAGGAGGCTGGGATCATCATATTCCAGGAATTAACAGAACGAATGGAATGCCTGTCACTGCGTTGGATAGAAGTGGAGGAGAGCACGATGGAAGAATCTATATCAACTGGGCAGATCAACGAAACGGAGAAGAAGACACCGATATTTTCATTTGTTACTCCGATGATAAAGGAGATACATGGTCTGAAGCCATTCGCGTAAACGATGATGCACCAGGAAAGCAGCAGTTCTTTCCATGGTTAGCCCTGGATCAAAGTACGGGGTACTTATATACGGTGTTTTATGATCGTCGTAATCATGAAGGCAATGAGACGGATGTATACATAGCTTACAGTGAAGATGGGGGAGAGACTTGGACCAACGAGCGAATCAGTGAAAGTCCGTTTACACCAAGTGCCTCTGCATTCTTTGGAGATTATAACAACATAGCAGCAGTCAATGGGGTTGTGAGACCGATATGGACTCGGGCTGAAGGAATGAAGTTATCGGTGCATACAGCACTAATCAACCGATAATGAAAAAGGAGCCAAGCGGCTCCTTTTTTTATGCATTTCTGATCGCTTCTGCGATCTCACTAAGTTCTTCCTGGGATAGCTTCATCTTTTCCTTTTCGAAGTTGATATCACCAACGTGGTTAATCGGAACCAGATGCATGTGAGCATGGGGAACTTCAAGGCCAATGACGGCGATACCGATACGCTCACATGGGATGGCCTTTTTGATTTGGGTCGCGACATCCTTCGCGAATACATTGATCTCGCTTAATAGATCATCTTCCATATCGAAGATATAGTCCACCTCTTTCTTTGGAATCACCAAGGTGTGGCCTTTCACCAAAGGAAAGATGTCTAGAAAGGCGAGGAACTTGTCGTTCTCAGCAATCTTGTGACAAGGAATTTCTCCAGATACGATCTTAGAAAAGATAGTCGCCATTATCGGTTAATCTCGAGTACCTCGAATTTTACAAGTCCAGCAGGGATCTGCACTTCCGCAATGTCACCGACTACTTTTCCTAATAGTCCTTTACCGATAGGGGAGTCTACAGAGATTTTCTTGAGAGCAAGGTTTGCTTCGTTCTCAGCAACCAATGTGTACTCCATAATCGCATTGTTCTTCAAGTTCTTGATCTTAACTCGGCTCAAGATGAAGACTTTGCTATTGTCGATTTGCGACTCATCAATAACACGTGCATTGGCAATGACGTTTTCTAGCTTATTAATTTTCGCTTCGAGTAGTCCTTGTGCTTCTTTGGCAGCATCGTACTCAGCGTTCTCAGAGAGATCTCCTTTGTCGCGAGCATCTGCAATTTGTTGAGAAATGGCCGGGCGTTGCACGCTTTTCATGTTGTGCAATTCCTCCTTCAACCTCTGAAGGCCTTCCTCAGTATAGTAGGTGATGTTAGACATAATACTAAGATTAAACAGGCCGCTGAAAGCGGCCGGTCTGGGGGCGTAAAAAAGAGAAAACCCTCAACATGGAGGGTTTTCTCTCTACACAAATATAGAAAATCTTTATATCAGAGCGTCACGTGGAGTCCGATAGCGTGCGTACCATTGAATGGGTTCGTAGTACGGTAGCTGTAATCTACACCGATAACGGTACCATTAGGACCAGCTGGGATCTGAAGTGTCAAACCTCCACCAGGACCAGTGATTGCCGTTTGGCGCTCTTCTTCATTTGTCAATTCGCTTTCCCATAGGTAACCTCCACGGATGATCACGCGCTCGTTCCATGAGAACGCTGCACCGAATCCGAATTGGTCACGGGTGAACGAGTTCGAAGTGAACTGTCCGTCTGTAGTCAGCTTCATTGTTTCACTGAAAAGGAAGTCGTAAGAAACCCCAATGTTCACCATTGAAGGAAGCTCGTACTTCTCAGAACGCTGTGAAACAGTGATCTGGTTACCCGTTGATGGGATCGTTGCAGTAGCAGTAAGACCATCACCAGAGAAACGCATCGGTGGTCCTACGTTACGAAGTGCAATACCAAAACGAAGTTGGTCGTTGTCACCTGTGATGTAGCGAATACCTGCATCGAAAGCAATCCCTTGAGCGCGAGCATTAGAGATTGACTCAGAAACGATACGTGCAGTGATACCTCCGTAGATACTGTTCGAGAATGCCTTGGCATACGAGATACCAATGTTCGACATGTTCGGACGGAAAGTACCAATTCCACCTTCTGGAAGGTCTTCTGTTGTTACGTCAATCTCTCCAAAAGACATTGACATTACTGTAAGTGCAATTACACTGTTCTCACCAACTTTTTGACCAAAACCAAGGCTGTTCATGGTGATGTCGGTACCAACAAGGTATTGCTGGTTCGCAAAGATGAGCTCTGTACGCTCAACGAATGCCAATCCGGCAACGTTAAGGAATGTCGCTTCCACACCACGGATTGAAGCCATGCTGGCATTCGCCATACCTGTGCTTCGTGCCCAAGGGTTGATCAGTAGTTGACTTGCCCCCGCAGAACCTGCGCGATCAGGGTTACCCGCTGACATCGAACCTGGAAGAAGCAACAATACTGCTGCCAGGGTCGAAAGGCTGATGATATATTTAGAAATCTTCATGACTATCGGTTCTTTAGGTTGGTTTAGAAGTTATCAAGGTCAGTTGGACGAAGTACTCCGAACCACTTCAATACTTTCTCGCCTACTCCAGGTACATCAACGTGGATGATGTAAACCCCACCAGCGATTGGTACGTTAGCTTGGTTCTTCAAGTCCCAATCTAGAGACGTGAGTGGATCTGCTTTATCAAACTGACGGATCAGTGTTCCTTGAAGGTTGTAGATAGACACTGTACATACCTCAGGTAGGTTAGTGACTTTCACACGGTTGTCAAGCTTACTTGTCTCGTACTGCGAGAACGCGTAGTAAGGGTTAGGAACAACATTGATAATGTCTAATGCATCTTCTAGCGTCGCCATGCTGTTTGTCACAGTCGCTACGTTGCTAGTAGAGAATGTGTAGTATGGGTTCCAGAAGTTGTCTGCGTTGTCAAATACTTCAGTATCACGCTGAGTTGCTGAGTACTTCTCGTATGGCTTAGCAACACGCAGGCGAACACGAACTTCACTTGGAATCAATCCATCTTCCATTGAAGCCAATTCGAAGTCTGGGTTCAGTAGTGAAGAACCTACCCAAGTACATGCACGGAATACACGACGTTGGTTAGTGCTTGAGTAATCGCTTTCCAGGTTAGTGTAGATGTAGTTTCCTTCATCATACGCTGGCATACGGTTATCAGTGTTTTCTTCGTATTGAGCATTCTTAAATACGTAGATCCAGTGCTGACCACCTGCGTAAACTGTGTTACCCAAGTTTGAAGTCAAACGTGAAGATGGGTTCCAGATCATGTCGTTACCGTTATCAGCAGAGAACCAAGAGTCCTCACCGAAAGCGATGTTCAAACGCTCACCAGTTCCTACGTCAATCGCGTATCCTGGGAACCATCCCATACCGATTGGCTGTGCTCCATCCATTGTTGCTTCGCTTGCGCTAGCACCTTCAGCTACTGTGCGACCGAATTTGTCAACCGATGGGTGACGACGTAGACGCATCTTCTCAGGATCGTCGAAGCTACCTGCGATTTGGTCACGCTCATCTTGCATCAAGTCTTCAATTGGCTGCATCTCGAGAACTGCGGCACGAGTCCACTTCGATCTGTCGCTAGTCAATACAACGTCAACGTTGTTTAGACCGCTGATGTTAGAGAATGGGCTCAAGTCACCTTCTAGACCGTCAACTGTTGGTGCAACAGCTGGAATCAAGATTGACTCAGTAGCTCCAACAGGCGTTACTTCACCAGTGTATGCACATAGTGCATACGGTGCCCAAGTTCCTCCAACAACACCTTCGTAAACCTCTTCTTCATCAAGTGGGTCACCAGGCTTCAAGTCGTCGAAGATTACCTCTTCTTCTACATCGTCGTTCTCGGTGTTTTGCGTTCCTGCACGGATCCAGTTCAATTCGCTGAATCCTTCTTGATCAGGAATACCGAGTAGCCATGGTTCAGCTGAGTTCTCGAACTGGATGTCACCAGCAAGAAGTTCAGTGAATCCACCGTTCAATTGGTATTCGTACTGGCTCCAAGTGATCGACAGACCCCAATCCAAGATTAGGTCTTCGTTCAATACAGTGATAGCTTTCTTAGAAGTGTAAACGGCAGCTTCATCGTTAGATGGGTCGATGTCGTTCAACATTGTCAAGTTCGTCAACACCCAGAATGCAGAGTCTGAATCAAGTACTGCGTCGTCTGGCGCAAGTGCAAGTTCGAAGTCAGCGTTTGGTACATTCAATGGATCGGCGATCTTCACTTCAACAGGTCCTTGACCTGCCATGTAAGTAGCACCGTTTACGAACGTGTTGAATACGATTTCTTCTTCTGTTTTTGGCGTTAGTGTAAGGTCTAAGGTGTTGTTTCCTTTTCCTTCCCAACGTGTCAACTCAACTCCGTCACCGTAAGCTGCATTTGCAACTGTACCTCCTGCTTCAGGAGATGGTGCGTGAGGGATACCAGTGAATACGCGGATCGCAGAACCGTTAGCGGCTGTACGAGATCCTTTGTACTGCTCATCCTGTCCTGTACCTGTGATCGGGTTGTATGCACGGTAGTTGTTGTAACCGTATGCAATTACCATGAAGTAGTAAGTGCGGTGGTTAACAAGCGCGTTGTTACCCTGAGCGAATGCATCCGTAGTCACGTGGAAACTGTGACGGATACCTTCGTTCTCACCAATGGCTTCAGCTGTTGGAACTGGTAGTCCCATATCTTGATCCAACGTGTAGTTCACTACTACGTCTACAGTATCCTGAACGTCAACTGTCGCGATTAAGCGAGCTTTATCGATATCATCAAGGTCAGCAGCTGATACTGTGTTGTCAGATAGCTGGTAAACCTGGTAACCTTGGAACGTGTATGAACGATCCAATGTATCAAGTGAAGTACCGTCAGCCAATTCTTCTGGAATACCTGGGTCGAATCCTAGGTACTCTTCGTTGAAGTTGTTTGAAGTACTGTTCTCATTCGTCAAGTAAAGGATCAACTCCTGATCCATTTCCTGGATAGTTACGTCTGGAGCAGCAGGACCAGAAACGATTTCGAAACAGTTATCGAAAAGTGCCTGTGCCTTATCATCTGCCTCGCGAAGAAGACGAACTGACTCGAATGGATCACCACTAGTTGCACGTGCCCAAACTACACCAACGGTAATGTTGTTGTAATCTCCCGGTTGAAGGGTGAAAGGACCTGCAGCCTGGATGAAACGCGGTCAGCTGGTGGGTTACCTGCTGTCTGCTCTGTCCATGGCTCAACTGATGTACCACCAGTTCCCCAGTTCTCAGGATCTGTTTCACCTGGGAACATGTAGTCAGCTTCTACGTCTGTTACTCCTGTAGCAACACCGTCACCACCGTACAACATCTTCTGACCGTTCTTCCAGATACCGTTCATGTAGTTGTAGTAGTGCGTAGGGATTGTAGGCTCACCGTTAATAGGGTTACCTGAGTTGTTGTAGTATACGAAACGACGCATACCGAAACGCTCATTGTCAATTACGTTATCACCGTATCCGATACCGATACCACGGTAAGGAATACCAAGTGAGTCAACTGCATCTTGGAAGTCTGTAGTCAATGGGTTGTCGATTCCATCTTCATCCTGGTAAGGACCCTCGAAGAAGTCAACACCAACTGCTGGTGGGTTTTCACCGTATCCAGGTGAGCTTGTAGAAGGCTCATCTACCGCATCCCCGTTGTAGCAGTAACCTAGTCCACGCTGAACGTCACATCCAACGTAATCATCTACCGCAGTACCCAAATCGGCATCGATCCAAGTTCCGAAGTATGTATCTCCAAGGGTCTGTGTTCCTTGGTTAATCATGACGTAGTTGTAGAACGTCATGTTGTTGATCTCATCGTTAGTAGAGAAAGCGAACGCTTGCGCACGAATCTCCATACCAATCGGCTCACCTTGTGACTCAGAGTGTACGTTACCCTTATCGTTGAAGATCCAGAAGTAAGTCTGGTCACCAAACAATGGAACTGGGTCAGTACGACGACGCTCAGCACAGTCAATCTCCTGTAGGAAATCGTACCATGGGTAGTCACCTGCGTTAGGATCGTAAATAGTGTTTCCGTCGTAATCGAAGAAAGGAGCGAGGAAGTAATCCTGTCCTAGTGCTACGTTACCGTTTCCTTCGTACTCGTAGAAGTACTGAGGAATCACGTATCCATCAGGGAATTCTGTTTCAACAGTACCGTTCGCCAATGCGTCAAAGTACTGGCGGTGACGCTGGGAATCTGCACGTACAGTTACGAAGAACTTATCCCATTCTTCACAAACCGCTTCGTCGATTTCAGCAGCTCCATCTGTAGTAAGTGGACCAGTCCAGAAGTCGTTACCGTCTGCACGGAACGTTACCGCAGCCAACTTAAGCTGCTGGTCAGGAGAGATACCACCCATCCATAGGGCACCTGCATATAGCGATGATACACCACCATCTTTTGGAATCTCGTACGAGGCACGGCTCGTTGAGCGATCCTGCCACATCGAACCACCTGTTTCGATGAGGGCACGAACGTTGTTCCACTCTAGATCTCGGAGTGCTGTCGCTGGAGCACATGCTGCTGCACGTGTCTGCTGAGTGCCAACATTCCCATTCTCATTTCCATTCGCTTCGACAAGCGTCCCTTCGTACTTGTATGCTGACATTGGCACAACAAGCAGGGCTGCTATTACGAACGCGATCACATTCTTCATGGCCTTCATGGACATATATCTTGAGATGTTCATAGTTCGTTTTTTAGAAGTCTAGTTTAACACCTAGACGAATTTGACGTGGTAGACCCAAGTTGAATGGGTTGTTCACGAACATGTTGTAATAGTTTCTAAATGACGCAGGATCATTTTGAGAGTTGATCTGTGGCTGGTACTGAGCAGCTGCCAAGTAACCATCGTCATCGTGAACTCCTGTGAATCGGTACACAGAGTTAATGTTCTGTGTGTTCAGTGCGTTCAGAATCCATAGGTAGACGTTCAAGTTCGCCGTCTTCGCTTTGTCTCCTTCACCACCGAATGTCAATGTGAAGTTCTTATCGATGTTTACATCAAGGTTAAACTGCCATGGTAGGCGGCTACCGTTGATAGAACCTTCTGTAGATGGTGATACCTCACCAGTAATCGGAACTGCAATTGTAGATGCAGTGTATGGAGTTCCAGAACCTAGGTTCGCGATGAAGTTGATACCCGTGTTAGCGAATACCTGCTTACCGAACCATACAGGACCGTTGTAATCCTTACCACCACCGTAACGGTAGTCAAGGTTAGCTACGATACGGTGACGTTGATCGTAGTTGAACGGTGCGATTGTACGAAGGTTTGGAAGACCAGCGTTGATCAATGCTAGGGCAGTAGTGGTTGTTGAACCCGTACCGTCAGCGAACTGAAGCGTGTAAGATGTGTTCAAACGAACGTTACCCGTACGACGAAGGTCGTATGCAATAGTCAATCCTTTTGTCGTACCGAAGTCAAGGTTACCGAATGCACGGTAAGGACGAGGGTAAGCACCAGCGAACTGACGTACCTGGATCATATCACGAAGCTCGCGGTAGAACGCTGAGATCTTCAATGAAGAAGTACGTGAAAGTACCTGCTGGAAACCAAGCTCGTAATCGATCGTTTTCGTAGGACGTAGATCTGGGTTTGAGATCAAAGCGTTACGCGCCTCGATGAAGAGGTAATCGATCGGGCTGAATCGGTTCGAAGAAGTAGGACGCTGAGTCAAGATATCGTAGTGAGCGAAGAATACCGCCTCATCCGAAATGTTGAATGAGAATGCGATACGAGGCATGATGTTCACCTGTGGCTCGTAATCCTTGAATGCTCCAGAGTTCAAATCTTCGTCAGGACCGTTAATCAACCATGGTGCAGGGAAACCGTTTGTAGAAGCGATCGCGTCTGGGTCAGTAATCTCAGATCCCTGAGCGTTGAACCATGTATCACCATCACGGTAACCTACGATAGTTGTTGGGTTGTCAAGGTCATCAACGTACACTACGTAATCATCAGCAATGTTCGTTGGGATCTCGATTCCTTCTTCTAGGTCGTTGATCAAGTCTGTACGGATATCACCAACAGTGAATGCTTGTCCGATCACGTAAGGATCTTTAAGTACTGGCTGGTTCGCATCGAAACGGTCAACACGTAGACCAACGTTGAAGATGATATCGTCGAATGTAAACTTGTCCATCACGTAACCAGCGATGTAGATCGGCTCGTAAGCTCCGATCGGACGCGTACGGAAGCCTTGGTCGTTCGTCTCGTTGAAGAAGTCTTCAATTGTTGGACGTCCGTTTAGCTTGTTACCGTGGTGGTCGTATCCTGAGTAAAGAACAACGTTGTTACCCTGGTTTAGAAGGTCATCCGCACCGAACATGTCGATTGAGAATGTTTCTGGGTCAAGTGCATCAACGTTTACAAAGTCGTTTCCGTTTGGATCAAGACCGAGTGCAATACGAAGGTTGCGATCAAACTGGAACTGTCCGTCACCGATCAAACGATCGTAAGTCACGTAGAAGTCAGTACCGATGTTTGTCACTGTAGAGTCACTCTGGTCGATCTCTTGGATGTGGCTGTTTGTGTAAAGACGAGCTAGTGTCCATAGTCCCACTGGTGAAAGTGAGTAGAAGGCATCACTACGCTGCTCGTATTCGAATCCGATCTGTACCGCGTGGTCACCGATATCGGCAGAACCTGCAGCAGTTACACGGAACTGGCTGTTATCCTGAATGAAGTACTCATTCGCCTGTGTTCCGTAGTAGCTCCATAGACCGTAAGTCGCTGGTGCTACCTGACCGTTTAGAAGGGCGTTACCGTTCTGTACCTCAAGTAGGCTTGAGTATGGTCCTGGATCAAATTCATTGTATGGCTCATCATCAAATAGTCCAAAGTACTGGTTGTTGATGGCTGCTAGTTCAGGGTTGTACTGTGAAGGAGCGAAGGTTACCAATGTATCCTCCCATCCAACGTGCACGTAACGATCTCCCTGGAACTGGTAAGCATTACGATCGAATACCTCGAACTGTCCTACGTGTCCGTAACGGAAGAAATTATCCTCGTGGTTCTCGTCTTGACGACGGTCGAACGAACGAGAGTAGTCAACCATCACTGTGTAGAAGATGTTCTTTAGGTTGCTCGCAGTGCCTTCGTCTTCTTCTTCGTTCACGAAACGCTGAGAGAACTTACCGTAAACACGCCAGTCAAAGTTGGTTACGTCTACGTTATTCTCGTGGTTCATTAGGCTTCGTGCGCGGCTGAATTCAGCATTGCGGTTGTAAGCTGCTGTACCTCCGAAAGTCAGAGTCATCGTCTGTGATGTGTTCACGTCAACTTTCGCTACAAGGTTTGCAGAACGGCTTCCAACGTTGAGTCGCGTATCAACTGTTTCGAAGTCGTCTGCAGTAAGGAAGTCAGCATTGTACAACGCACCGTTCACCTCACCTGAAGATGAAAGGTTCTGACGAAGTGGGTTGTTCAGGATCTGAGCACGTGCATCTTCTGTCATGCGCACCACACCTCCGTAAGCAGGACGTGGATCAAGGATGCTTGTGTAGTTACCTGAGAGGAAAAGTCCGAGAAGTGGACGCTCCTTATTTCCTTCTTCATCTTTCGCGAAGAGTAGTGGACCAGAAATTACACCCTCAACGAGGTTGTAACCGTAGCGGTCAAGTCCTACTGCAGTCTCACCGCTCTTGAATCCTGAAGTAATCACCTCAAATCCTCCAAACCACTTGGCAGAAGAGTTACGAAGCGAAATGTTCATGACCCCACCTGTAGCATCTCCGATGTTCGCAGGGATACCTCCGGTTAGTACCGAAACTTCCTGGATCGCAGACTTAGGTAGCGATGATGACCCACGTACTTTAATACCATCGATGTAAATCCATGTTCCGTCAGGACGAGAACCACGGATCGATACACCACCTCCGGTACCGGCAGTACTTACACCGGCAACTGTAGTTGCAAGGGATACAGCATCACGACCAGGCATCTTGTCGATGTCGTCACGTGTAACAGTACCACCCGATGCACCACCATCTCGATCGATAAGTGGAACGGTGTACTCCACAACTTCTACTTCTTCCAGGGCAACACCGCTGGCAAGTTGTGCGTTAGCAAATTGAATCTTGTTCGACACCACTTTTACACCAGTGATCTTCTTTGTGTTGTATCCAACATAAGAGAAGAGTACCTCGTAGGTACCTGCATCAATTGGTTTAATGGTGTACTCACCGTCGAAATCGGTGTTAGTACCCGTGATCTGGTTTCCATTAAGGAACACCACCACGTTTACGAATGGAAGGGGTTCTCCTGTCTCAGCATCGGTCACTTTCCCTTTCAGGGTTCCGGCAGATACTTGAGCCATGGCTCCTGTCGAAACTAAAAGAGCCAGCAAGAACAGTAAGTAGATCTTACGCGACATACAGATTGGCTTTGATTACACTATTTCTCAACAAACGGGCGTAAATATAGAAATTATCCCTTCCGTTATCAAAGCGCTAAACCAGTCGGTTGGGAGCAGTGCTAAAACCCCTGTTTTGACGGCCTTTTGTCTGATGGACGAATCAGATATTCACATCTAACACCGGGCTAAAGATAGCTAAGACCTTGGGTTCCGGTGCAATGCTTTCGCCACAGAATTGATGAAAAAACTCAATTCTAAGCCTAAAAACTTCTCTAAGAATTGGAATGCCTAGCGTTTGAAATGACGCTTTCTAAATATTCTGCGAAAAAAAGGTTCGCTGTTTCCGCGCTTCGCTAAGCGTTCAGATCGCTTGCGATTCTTCTTCATGCGCTTCCGTGTCTTCTTGTCTTGGATCTTGACATGACGCTCTTCGCGTTCTTTCATCTCATTATTGATCTTCTTCTCCCGGGCTTGTCGAAGCTCTTGTTGCTGCTTCGCTTGTTGCTTAGGGTTCTGACTACGATCGCGTTGCGCTTGTGCATCAATGCTGATGAACGAGGCAAGGCCTAGAAGAAATATGATAATGAGACGTGACACTTTCATGGAACGTAAACCTAGTGTATTTCGTATGAAAATCGTTCAATAACGATATCTTCCGTTGCTTCGTCTTTGGTGATAATGGCAGTAATGAAGCCGCCTTCATCATGTAAGATTTCTTTTCTCCAGATCAATTGGTTGTCTTCGCGATAAACAACTCGCCAAAGCAATCCTGATTCATCATAGGAGTAACTCCACTGTTCTTGAACATCGTTGACTTCACGAGAACGAATGGATAATCTCCCTTTCTCATCGTAAGCATATTGTGTTTTGCGCTCTTGACGAGTGACCAGCATCTTTACCGTACGCTGCTCGAGGTATCCATTGTCGTCGTAATAATCAATGCGTTCTTGATAGGGGAGTCCTTGCTCGTTTAAGGTGGTGATGCGATCTTCCTTTGGGAGTTTCTTATGTACCAAGGATTCACAGCTCAAGAAGCTCCTGCGCTCTTCGCCCTCTTTTCCGCGATAGCGACAAACTTCTGTAGTGTCACCTCGGATTTCAAAGGTCTCAGTATACACACCGCGTTGGTCTTCACGGCGATAGGTAAGCATGTCAAGCTTTTCATGGTCTAAGCCGAAAGATTCTACAATGGTGTCGAGTCGTCCTCTTAATGAACGATAGGTTGATCTCGCGGTGCAATCTCCTTCAGTGCTAAACTCGTACACAGTGCGTTTCCCTGTATCCTTGATGGCTTGATTCGAGCGCTTCATTTGCTCATCGACCATGATGGTCTTAATGTCATTGCGCGAAATAAAACGCTGATTGAAGGGAAGCTTCAGAAAATCAACGTCACCATCGCCAAGGTCGATCTGTTGACCGTGCGAGTGCATGCTAATGAATAGGAAAAGAAGACTACTGACGAATTTGATCCAGTGCATCGGCAACATTATTCACAGGGAGCTTACACGCCTTGTTTTCGCAAACGAAGATCGTTGGCGTATCAATAAATTTTCCTTCAAGCAGTGGAAGGTCTCCTGAGGTACCTCCCATCAATAGAACGTTGGGTAGGTAGTTTTGGTCTAGCTCAGAACGTAAGCTTCCATTGGCTTCTTCTCCAGTAATGGCTACCTCTTTATAATTGAAGGTGTGCCAAAGCATCAAACTACCCCAGTTGCTGTAGCTCTGACCATAACTCCACTCATTCATAATGTTGCGTAGCATTTGATCAGCGTGCTCCTTGTATTCAGCTTGATCGTAGTAGGTGCCTAACTGCCACAGCGCTTTAGCCATCGACGAATTACTCGCTGGGATGACGTTATCTGAGGTTTCCTGTTTCCGCGCGATCAGCGCTGGATCAAGATCACTCGTGAACCAGAACATACCGCTTGACTCATCGTGGAAATGGGCAATGGTATAATCCGCCAAGGCCTTGGCTTCGTTCAACCATTGCTCATCAAAACTTCCTTGATAAAGGGCAACCAATGCTTCCAGAGTGAAACAATAATCCTCCAGATACCCATTGATTTTGGCGTTCCCGTCTTTGTAGCTGTGCCACAATCCACCATCTTCCTTTCTACACTTGGCTAAAATGAAGCGCATAGCGCGTTCCGCGCTAGCGAGATGATCAGGATTACCAAATGCACGGTAGGCATCAACATACCCTTTGACCATCATCGCATTCCAGGAGGTCAAAATTTTGTCATCGAGACCCGGACGAATACGATCTTCACGCGCCGACATCAGGGCACTTTCAATGCGGTCAAGGGCAGATTGAAGTTCTTCGATGGTCATGCCTTTTTGCGCTGCATATTCTTCAGGATGATTCCTGCGAAGCAGAATACTATTCCCGTGTTCCCAATTTCCTCGTCCACCGATGTGGTAATAGTCTTGCGCCAACTCAAAGTCATTGCCCAATAAAGCCTGCGCTTCTTCTTGTGACCAGATGTAGAATTTACCTTCTTCGCCTTCACTATCAGCATCAAGAGCGCTGTAGAAAGCGCCTTCATCTGATGTCATCTCACGTTCGATGAAATCCAGGGTTTGGAAGACCGTAGTTCGGTAGTTCGAGATCTTGAATGCGCGATAACCTTCGCTGTACAAACTAACGAGTTGCGCATTGTCATAGAGCATCTTCTCAAAGTGCGGCACCTTCCACATGCCATCTACTGAGTAACGAGCAAAGCCACCACCAACTTGATCGTAGATACCACCTTGGGCCATTTTGTCTAAGGTGAGCTTCACGAAGTCAAGCGTTTCCTGATCTTGAGTCAATGTGCCATACTGCAGCAAGAATTCGTAATTGTTAGGAAGCGGGAATTTCGGAGCCCTGTTCGGTCCACCTTCTTCCAAATCCCATCCTAGCTTCCATCGCTCTACAATGGTGTCTAGAGAATCCTGTTCAAATTCTTGATTCGCTGGAGCACGCTCGATCAATTCGCTTTGCTGAACACCTTCCGTTAGCTTCGCTGCGTAGTCTTCCATTTTCTCTGGCTGATTCTGTTGAATATCAACCAGTGATTCGAGCACTTTTATCCATTCTTCCTTCGGGAAGTAGGTTCCGCCGAAAATCGGACGACCATCGGCAAGCGCAAAGCAGTTCAAAGGCCATCCGCCTTTATTTGTCATGAGCTGTACCGCATTCATGTACACCTGATCCACGTCAGGACGCTCTTCGCGATCTACTTTGATATTGACGAAGTGTTCGTTCATGTAGGCCGCAGCGAGTGAGTCTTCAAAAGTCTCGCGCTCCATGACATGGCACCAATGGCAAGCGCTGTAACCCACGCTAATCAGCACTAGCTTATTCTCTGCTTTCGCCTTCTCAAACGCTTCGTCGCCCCAAGGATGCCAATCCACCGGGTTGTGCGCATGTTGCAGAAGGTAAGGGCTCGTCTCATTGACCAGCGCATTGGTATGCTTATGCTTCATGGGAGTTTCATTCTTCTGGCCTGCGCAAGCAGCCAGGATCACGATCAAGAAAAGAAAGGGCGTTTGCCGGAAGATCATGACACAAAGGTACTTAAGAAAGCAGGGTTTGTGGGCGATTGTTATCGAGAGTAGAGTGTTAATGGTTTCGCTAGCGCGGAATGGGAATCTCATACTATAAGTGTAAAAAGTACACTTATTTGATGCAGTGTTTAAAAGATATGGCCGAACGTAGGGTAGAATGCCCTAATTTTGCATGCATACCGACTTCCCAACCGAATAACTATGTGGAGAGATGAACAAATTTTTGACCTGATTGCCCAGGAGCGTTCACGTCAAATTGAAGGACTAGAGCTTATTGCCTCAGAGAACTTTGTAAGCGACCAAGTAATGGAAGCGATGGGTTCTGTGATGACGAATAAATACGCTGAAGGACTTCCGCGCAAGCGTTACTATGGTGGATGTGAGATTGTAGATCAATCAGAACAACTAGCCATTGATCGTGTGTGTGAATTGTTCGGAGCTGAGTGGGCGAATGTTCAGCCGCACAGCGGGGCATCTGCAAATTCAGCAGTGATGCTCGCATGCCTCAAGCCAGGAGATGTGATTCTCGGGTTTGATCTTTCGCACGGTGGTCACTTGACTCATGGTTCGCCGGTAAACTACTCAGGTAAGTTGTACCAACCACATTTCTACGGAGTAGAGAAGGAGACAGGTGTGATCGACATGGATAAGGTGGAGGCGACAGCCCTCGAGGTGAAGCCAAAGATGATTATCTGTGGTGCTTCAGCTTATTCTCGTGATTGGGATTACGCTCGTTTCCGTGCGATTGCTGATAAAGTTGGTGCCATTTTGCTTGCAGATATTTCGCACCCATCAGGCTTGATCGCTACAGGACTCTTGAATAATCCAATGCCTCACTGTCATGTTGTAACTACAACGACGCACAAGACACTACGTGGTCCACGTGGTGGTCTGATCATGGTAGGGAAAGACTTCGATAATCCATGGGGGTTGACAACGATGAAAGGAAAGGTGAGAAGCTTTACTTCACTCCTTGATTCAGGTGTATTCCCAGGAATGCAAGGTGGACCACTAGAGCATGTCATTGCTGCGAAGGCAGTTGCCTTCGGTGAAGCACTTCGTCCTTCATACAAGACCTACACGAAGCAGGTTATCGAAAATGCCCAAGCCTTGGCAAATGCAATGGTTGAACGCGGATTCGAATTGATTTCTGGTGGTACTGATAACCATTGCATGTTGATCGACCTTCGCAACAAGGGAGTCACTGGAAAGCTTGCAGAAAAGGCATTGGTTGATGCACACATCACGGCTAACAAAAACATGGTTCCGTTCGACACCCAATCACCGTTCGTTACTTCAGGAATCCGCATCGGAACGCCAGCCGCAACAACTCGTGGACTGGTTGCCGCAGACATGCCATTGGTTGCGGATTGGATCGATCGTGTAATCACAGCTCCAGAAGACGAAAACGTTCTTGCGAAAGTTGGAAACGAGGTCAAAGAAAAGATGAGCGAACTTCCGCTATTCGCTGAACACGAAGCGGCGGTTTAAGGCATGGACGGATTTGATCGGTTCTATTAAAGGGATAGTCGTGGGCTATGGACGGATTTGATCCGTCCCTCTCATTCTCCTTCTATTTCTAATTCTTCTTCTTCCTCTAATTCTACCTCTTCCTCTATCCAGGAAAAAATCTCTTCCCGCGTTAGCGGACGATTCATGGTATCCCAAAAGAACCCTTCGAGGAAGAGGTCAGCATCAACTGCTTTTGAAAGAGGGTGCATGGCACCAGAAGGTTTGTTGATGAGGGCGATACGTTGAATTTCAGTTCCCTCAACATAAATGATCACATCAGAGCATTCCGCTTTATTCACCCCGACGGCCTTTTTCTCTTCACCTTCTTCAACCGGGAAATAGATGGTTTGTCCATTCCCTTTGACATGAATTCGAGAAAGCTGGTTGTCTTTGAAGTAACCGGTTAAGTTGCGCCCTTTGATCTGATTATAGCTTTCTGGGGCCGCTTCAGAGATAATCAAGGCAGCGTCGTAAATATCCATTTGCTGGATCTTACCTGAGAAGATCTTGATGTCGATGAGCTCACCACTGATCTGATTGGCGTCAGACCAAAGAACCGGAGCCCCTAGGAGGGTAAGCAACGAATCTTCTTCTGCGTACGTAAGGGAATCCGCTTTTCCCTGAAGGTCGCTCTTGAAGAACTTTACGTGTTCGTAGGCGGTGATGAGTCGTTTGCCTAGGCTATCTGGTTCGGCACGGAGGGTGTCGGCGTGCAAAAAGAGTGAGTCGGTATCAAAGAACTGAATCATCTGAGCCCGATCTGTTACTAGTGATCGATCGTCTTCTTCATTGTGCCATCCGTACTCACCTTGAATGAGGTAGTTGCTCGTGGTGTCTTGAATCACAACACCACCAAAGACTTCTCCAAAACCTTGCTCAGCTTCGTAATACACAGAGTCGCCTGCGAGGTAAGTGTTCTTAGACCAAATCTCGGCACGGTTGGTAAATTGACAAACACCTGAAACGGTGTTGTACCATCCTCTGGAGCAATAAATGGTGTTATTGTCAGACTTGATTTCTGTAGGGCCAAAGAAGAATGCGGTTTCCGCTTGACCACTGTACTTCAGGGTGTCTGAGAGCACCGTGTATTCTCTGTTCTTCAGTACTACGCTATCGCGGAAATGGAAAAACTCACTTTCAGAATCGTAAAAACCTTGTTTACTGGTCAAGACGTTCTGGTTCTCTGAGCTCACAATTTTTCCTCCTCCGAAATAGCTGGCTACCCCTGTCTCAAGGTCGTAGTCAAGAATTTCCGTGGTGAGGGTGAGGTCTTTGTCGCGTAGCGAAATACGGTCACGCAGTTTCGCCTGTTTGTCTTCATTGGTGATGTACAAACGATCACCGTTCAAACGAAGGCTATCTCCTTGATTGATGCGAACAGTAGAAAAGGCTTCGAAATCTCCGTTAGGGTAGCGGTACGCGCTGTCGCATTTCATGATGGCCTCTTTGTACTTGAGGCGCACATTTCCAATGAGTCGATCTGCCTTGGCAATCTCCTCGTCATACAACACACGGTCGCTATTGAGGATCTCAATAGGCGTTTTGTCTTTCTTGTTTTTGAGAACAGACTGTGCTGTACCCCAAAGAGGGGCGAGTACCAAAAAGAGTAGAAGCAGTCTGTTCATTGACAAAACGTACCGAAAAATTATGCCAGAACGCTATCGCGGCGAATTGTTTGCTCGCGATCAGGTCCCACAGACACAACGGTAATCGGCACTTCTAATTGCTTTTCGAGGTATTCAATGTAATCGTTGAGTTCCTTCGGAAGCTCGTCGATGTTACGCATACCTGTTAGATCTTGGTGCCATCCTGGAAGCGACTTGTATACAGGCTTCACCTCAGAAGGGTCAATGCTGTAAGGCAAGTAGTCGATCTCTTCTCCATTGTACTCGTAGTGGGTACAAACTTTCACTTCTTCGAATGCGCTAAGAACGTCGGCTTTCATCATGATGAGGCGAGTCACGCCGTTAATCATAATCGCGTATTTCAACGCTGGCAGGTCAATCCACCCACAACGACGAGGACGTCCAGTTGTAGCGCCGAATTCATGTCCTTTCGCACGAAGCAATTCACCTGTTTCATCGTGAAGTTCAGTAGGGAAAGGTCCACTACCTACGCGTGTACAGTATGCTTTGAAAATTCCGAATACTTCTCCGATACGGTTAGGAGCAATTCCTAGTCCGGTACAAGCTCCGGCAGAAATCGTATTTGAAGAAGTCACAAATGGGTATGAACCGAAGTCGATGTCCAACAACGATCCCTGAGCTCCTTCAGCGAGGATGCGCTCACCTTTGCGAAGTTGGTTGTTCAAGTAGTGCTCACTATCAATGAAAGTGAGGTCACGCATGTACTCAACCGCGTCAAGCCATTCTTTTTCCATCGGATCAAGATCGAACTCAAACCCTTCGAAGTGGCCAAGCAGACGTAAGTGCTTTCCACGAAGGCTTTCGTAGCGCTCTTCGAATTGAGGGCCAAGTACATCACCAACGCGCAAGCCGTTACGACCTGTTTTGTCCATGTATGTAGGGCCAATTCCTTTCAGAGTAGAACCGATCTTCTTGTTTCCTTTCTCTTGCTCACTCGCAGCATCCAACAAACGGTGTGTTGGAAGGATGAGGTGTGCTTTTCTAGAGATCAGGAGTTGCTTATTGACATCAACGTTATGCTCTTTGAGCTTTTCAATCTCACGACGGAAGATCACAGGGTCAATCACCACACCGTTTCCAACAACATTCAATTGGTTGTCGTGGAAAATCCCAGAAGGGATGGTGTGCAATACGTGCTTTCTTCCTTCGAATTCCAATGTGTGTCCTGCATTCGGACCACCCTGGAAACGAGCGATTACACCGTAATCAGGCGTAATAACGTCCACAATCTTTCCCTTACCTTCATCTCCCCATTGGAGGCCAAGTAGTACATCGACTTTCATGATGTCAGTTTAGTGATTGGATGCCGTCGTCCATTGAAGGATGGATGTCTAGAACGGCGTTCAATTTGATAATCGTTAGTAGTTCCCTCACTTTGTCAGGCACACTGGTAAATACCAATTGCGCTTTGTGCTGGTTGAGGTGTTTCACCATTTTAACTAGAAGGTTGATCCCACTGCTATTCACGTACTCCAATCCTTCAAGGTCAACCAAGAATTTCTTGAAATCACGTTCAGTAGCATGTTCAACTTGACGAAGAAGGGCCTGATGTGACTCGTCTTCTACAAATCGTCCGGTGACACGGTACACCATGCAATCACCTTTTTCGAACGCTTCGATGTCTTTACTCATCATTGTTCTTTTTGCGCTGAGCGTAGAAGTTCAGCGAGTGATGCATGATATCGATCCCGAAGATCTCTTCTAATTTGGCTTTGATCTGTTGCACACGCGGATCACAAAATTCAATTACCTCACCCGAGTCAGTCAAAATGATGTGATCGTGTTGTTGGTTTTGATGTGATTTCTCGAACTGAGCGAGGTTCTTTCCGAACTGGTGCTTGCGAACTAGATTACACGCAAGTAGCAACTCAATGGTGTTGTAGAGTGTAGCACGAGACACACGATAATTCTTATTCTTCATGTGTACGTACAACGATTCGATGTCAAAATGACCATCAAACTCGTAGATCTCTCTCAATATCGCGAATCGCTCAGGTGTTTTTCGGTGCCCATTGTTTTCCAAGTAGGCCGCGAAAATGTCCCGAACATTCTCTTGAATGTCTTGCATAAGTCCGCTTAAGACCAAAAGACAAAATTAGTGAATGAGTTTGAAAAGAATAAGCCTAAAACGAGACTTTCTCCACATTAGATAGCCTGACCCGGATCCATACGGTCAACGGTCAGTACTCCATTGACATTCCGCAACTTATCGATCAAGGTGTTCAGGTGTTCTGTATCGTGCACCTGCACTCGCACAAGCCCGTCGAATATACCATCGTTCGACTCGAAACTGATGGCTTTCATGTTCACGTGCATGTCAGACGAAATGATGTTCGTAATTCGCTGTACAAGCCCTACGTCATCGATTCCTGAGAACTGAACGGTAACTTCGAATTGGTTCAGTTCTTTGCTTGCCCAGCGAGCTTTGATCACACGATAAGCGTAATTACTCAAGAGCTGTGTTGCGTTCGGGCAATTCACACGGTGAACCTTAATCTCACCGTTCACTGTTACGAATCCAAACACGTCATCTCCAGGGATTGGGTTACAACAACGAGCGAGGGTGTAATCCATACGCTGTTGCTCATCGCCAATCAACAGAATGTCTTTCTTTCCAGGAATAGGAGCAATGACCTTATTGTCAGCTTGCTTCGGAGGAATGATCGGTGCTTTCTTGAAGATGATTCGCCCGCCATCAACCTCGAAGCCTTTGAGCTTCTTGATGTCGATCTTTCCTTTAGCTATCTGGTAGTAGAGCTCCGTTGCTGAGTCTACGTTGTAGTGCTTTTCGAGGGCGGTGATGTTGATGCTCAAGAAACCTACACCGAGGTTCTTGAACTTTCTACGAAGCATGTCTTTTCCTTCACCAGCTACTTTGCGCTTTTCTTCCTTCAGCGCGTGCTTGATTTTCTGACGGGCTCTTGCTGTTACTACGTAGTTCAGCCAGTCTTCCTTAGGCGTCTGCTTTTTAGAAGTGATGATTTCCACCTGATCACCTGAGCGCAATTCATGGCTCAACGGAACGAGTCGATGATTCACCTTGGCGCCTATACATTGCGACCCAATCTGAGAGTGAATGTTGAAGGCAAAGTCAAGGGCGGTTGATCCCTTAGGTAAGGTCTTCAAATCTCCATTTGGAGTGAAGATGTAAATCTCTTCACTGAATAGATTGAGTTTGAAATCATCGATGAAGGTCAGGGCATCATCTTGCGCGCTTTCCAAGACTTCACGAATCTGCGAGAGCCAACGGTCAAGGTTGTTCTCCGCGTTTTCGGTTCCACCTTTGTACTTCCAGTGTGCAGCGAATCCCTTCTCTGCAACATCATCCATACGACGAGAACGGATTTGCACTTCTACCCATTTACCTGTTGGCGACATCACCGTAGTATGGAGCGATTCATATCCGTTTCCTTTCGGAATGGAGATCCAATCGCGTAGTCGGTCAGGGTTTGGCTGGTAGAAATCAGTAACCATGGAATAGACCTTCCAAGCGAGGGCCTTTTCTCCTTCGATCTCTGTTTCAAGAATGATTCGAATCGCAAATACGTCGTAGATGTCTTCAAATCGAACTCGCTTCTTCTGCATCTTGTTCCAGATGCTGAAAATGCTTTTTGTTCTTCCCTTGATCTCGTATTCAATGCCTGCTTCATCGAGGGCATTGCGAATAGGAAGGGTGAATTTATTGATGAAGCGAGTACGAACCGCTTTCGTCTTTTCGAGTTTCGATGAAATCTCTTCGTACTGCTCTGGTTCTTTGTACTTCAGCGAAAGGTCTTCAAGCTCAGTCTTGATATTGTACAAGCCAAGACGGTGCGCCAACGGTGCATACATGAACAGCGTTTCGCTCGCGATCTTCAACTGCTTTTCTCGCGCCATGTGGCCCAAGGTGCGCATGTTGTGAAGACGGTCAGCAATCTTGATCAGGATTACGCGGATGTCGTCGCTCAACGTCAACAACATCTTGCGGAAGTTCTCCGCCTGCATGGAAGAGGTTTGATCGAAAACTCCAGAGATCTTCGTCAGACCATCGATAATCATTCGCTCTTTCGAACCGAACAAGGTTTCAATGTCTTCTAAAGTGATGTAGGTGTCTTCAACCGTATCGTGAAGTAAGGCACAGACGATAGAGGTGGTGTCTAGTCCTATTTCCTCGGCACAAATTCGTGCTACGGCAATCGGGTGATAGATGTATGGTTCACCAGACTTGCGGCGCATCTCTTTGTGCGCTTCTAGTGCAATATCGAAGGCCTTGCGAATGCGTCGTTTGTCTTGTGTAGACTTCGAGCGCACGGCACTTCTTAGTAACCCACGGTATCGTCGTAGGATCTCTTTCTTCTCAGCTTCCTGATCTATGTTGAGCATAAAGGTTCTCAGCGGGTAGGAAGCAATTTGCTTCTCACTTCCCCAAATCCAATTCTAATATCGCCATTTGTCGCGTGTCCGCGCATAATGACTTCATCATTATCATTAATGAACTTACGTTCTTCTCCGTTCGACAGTTTCAATGGCTTTGTTCCTTTCCAAGAAAGCTCAAGCATTGAACCGTAGCTCGTCTCATCTTTTCCCGAAATAGTACCGCTTGCCATCATGTCACCTCCTCGGATATTACATCCGTTTACGGTATGGTGAGCCAATTGCTGCGACATGTTCCAGTACATGTATTTGAAGTTCGAGCGACAGATTACTGTTTCGTCGTTGCCTTCAGGCTGGATACCAACTTCGAGGTTGATGTCGTAGTTGCGGTTACCATCGTATTCAAGGTAGCTCAATACCGGTGGGTCTTGAACAGGACCAGCAACTTTGTATGGCTCGAGAGCATCAAGTGTCACAACCCAAGCTGAAACAGACGAAGCAAAGTTCTTCCCAAGGAATGGTCCGAGTGGCACATATTCCCATTTCTGAATGTCACGTGCACTCCAATCATTGAACAACACCATTCCAAAGATGTAATTCTCTGCTTCAGAAGTTCCAATGCTATCGCCCATCGGCTTACCTGGGTAAGTGATGAAGGCCATTTCCAATTCAAAATCAAGAAGCTTACAAGGTCCGAACACAGGTGCCTCTGCATCTGCTGGGAGCATTTGTCCTTTCGGACGATGAATAGGTGTTCCTGAAACCACAATTGAAGATGATCTTCCGTGGTATCCTACTGGAATGTGCTTCCAGTTAGGCAGCAAAGCGTTCGCTGGGTCACGGAACATTTTTCCCACGTTAGTGGCGTGTTCAATCGAAGAATAGAAATCAGTGTAATCACCAATTTCAACTGGAAGCAACATCTCGCAATCTCCCATTGGAATCAACGCCTGCTTCACATGATGCTCTTTGTCACGCAAATCAGGAACATCAGACGTAAGCAACTTGCTCACGCGATTTCGAAGTTCGCGTGTAGCCACTTTCCCGCGATTAATAATCGCGTTCAAGGTGTTCGAGCTCAAATCATCAAGTGTAAACGGCAGGTTCTCGAGGTAACCAAGCACATGAAGGGCTTTCAGGTCGAGAACATGTTCTCCAATAGCTATACCTACTCGGGCGTCCATTTGCGGCGTTTTGAAGATGCCGAATGGAAGGTTCTGAATAGGGAAGTCACTGTTGTCTGGGACATTCACCCAAGACGTCAATTTAGGGTCGTTTGCACTGATCATTACAGGTAAGCTTTGACTGCAAATGTAGCAATCAACCTCACATTTTTTGCTTTCAAGTGAGGAGGAAAGGAAGGCTTTGATAACTTTCGCCAGAATGGAAAAGAAGAAGCTTTCACCGTGGCTTATTTTTTCGGCACTCGCCGGAACGGCATTCGCCTTATTCCATTTCGTGAATACCCTTGTTTATTCAATTCCTGAGCTCAAGGTCCCGGGCACCGTTAAGGAAGTGTCGAACCAGTATATGACGCCGTTCTTTCACCAAGGCTGGAAGTTGTTTGCACCTGATGTGCCCGCCGTGCAGTATTCACTCGAATACCGTTTCCCGGAGGAAGGGAAGTGGAATGCCTGGACCAACGCAGAAGACCTGCCAGGTATTTCATCTCACCCGCGCGTCGAATACATCATTCAGAAAATGGAGTTGTATTTGGCGAATGACATGCGAAGCAATTTGACCTACAATCCTGATTCAACGGTCAATTTTGATCTGATTGTAGACGACGCGCCATATCAGCGTGTCTTGTACTATGCAGTGCGCAGGCATGAGTCGATTTACTTGTCTCGACCAGATTCAGTGCAGTTGCGTTTAAATCTTCATCGCACTCCTCCGTTTGACGGGAGTGAGAAGAAGGAGGATGTCAGCTTTCAATTTCCTGTATATCGATTCAAGCAATGAAAGAGCTAGCGATTCGATATACTGAGCTACTGAGCGAGATTCGCCATCCGAATGTGATGCGCCTCTTCCGCTTCTTAGCCTATGCTTGGATGTTTTTCAACGCCTTGTACTTTTTCCCCATTCGTCATCAGATGTGGGGTGAGTATTCGATGATCATGAGTTTTCATCCGGAGCAAAGTGTGACCATCAACTTTGCTTACCTGCTTGACCATCAGCGTGCCTTGGCCATCCCAGCTTTTTATACCTACATCATCGCGATTGCTTTGGCGGTTGTTGGAATTGGCGGAAGACTCGTTCGAATGGTAGTGTTCTTCTTGTCTTGGCTTTTGTACTACGCCTGTGTTCCAGCCTTCAATTCGTCTTTCTTACTCTTTAATGTATTCTCTTTCTTCTTGATGTTTTTTGGAAGAAAAGGAGGGGGTCCACTAGATGCGATCTTTTCGAATATCGCATTCTGGGCTTGTCGGGTGCAGTTCCTGCTGGTTTACTCGATTGCTGGAGGCTATAAGCTAACGGGTCAAACGTGGTTGAATGGATCTTCGCTATGGTATGCCTTACACTTGGATCATTTCACACGGCCCTGGTTGCTAGAATTGATGAAGCCGATGAAGGGTGTTTTAACGGCGCTGACTTACTTCGGGGTCATCTACCAGCTCGTGTTCCCGATCTTGGTTTGGTTCAAGAAAATTAAGACGCCATTATTCATTGCAGGAATCCTTTTCCACGCCTTTATAGGCATAGGAATGCGATTGCCAGAATTCGGTTTGGCAATGATTGTTGGTTACAGTCTGTTCATGAGTGAAGAGACCGCTGAGAAAGTGGTGAAGAAACTTCGATTGAAAGCTTAGAAGAGCTCTTTAACGATGCGCTCTACAGTGTAGCCCTCAGCTTCGGCTTTGTAGTTACGAACTACACGATGACGTAGAATTGGAAGCGCTACCGCCTGAACATCTTCAATGTCTGGAGAGTACTTACCATTCAATGCAGCATGACACTTCGCACCAATAATGAGGTACTGTGATGCACGAGGACCAGCACCCCAGCTCAGGAAGTTGTTGACCATGTCAGGTGCCATGTCACGTCCAGGGCGTGTCTTACCCACAAGCTTCACAGCGTACTCAATAACGTTGTCAGCAACTGGCATCTTTCGAATCAAGTTCTGGAAGAACAGAATCTGTTCTGCATCGATCACTGACTCTACTTTGGCAACACCGCCACCTGTAGTGTTCTTCACGACGCTAAGCTCTTCCTCATATGTTGGGTAGTCTACCCAAATGTTGAACATGAAACGGTCAAGCTGTGCTTCAGGAAGCGGGTAGGTTCCTTCTTGTTCAATCGGGTTTTGCGTTGCAAGTACGAAGAACGGAGAAGGGAGTGGGTATCGCTGTCCGGCAGCTGTTACAGCACGCTCCTGCATTGCCTCAAGCAAAGCTGCCTGAGTTTTAGGTGGCGTACGGTTAATCTCATCTGCCAGAATGATGTTCGAGAACAAAGGTCCTTTGACGAAACGGAACTGACGGTTCTCATCCAAAATCTCAGAACCGACGATGTCAGATGGCATCAAGTCAGGTGTGAACTGAATACGGTTGAATGAAAGACCGAGTGCTTCAGAGATGGTGTTGACCAAAAGTGTCTTTGCCAGTCCAGGCACACCAACAAGTAGACAGTGTCCGTTACCGAAGATCGAAATGATGACTTCCTTGATAACGTCTTCCTGACCAACGATCACTTTGCCGATCTCTTTGGTCAATTTGTGGTAGTCTTCTCTTAGGTGGTCTAGCGCCTCTGCGTCAGACTTATAATTTGGTACAGCCATGTCTTCTTTTCGTTCAAGAGTGACGAAAATAAGGAAAAGTCAATCCTTATGAGTCACCTTTAATCCACATGAAGCGGAATTCACAATCTTTATAATCAGGATTCAGTTTAACGAAGGTCGAGCGTAAACGTTTCTCAATCCATTTGTCAACTGCAGTTTCCTGCATGTCAGCCTCTGCTTCCTGCTTGAACAACAGGTAATCGTCTTTGAGGTTCGCCTGGTGAGCTGCCAGTCGTGAATCAAGTTTGTAGATCGCGTATTGCGGGTTTCCTCCTGGTGATTGAATCAAGATAGGTTCAGATACTTCACCTACTTCTAGCTTGTCAAGTACGAGGAATACATTTCGATCCAATTCATCCACACCATGCTTCATACCCCCAACACGGAAGTTGGCTACACGCCCACCTTGATTTCGCGTGTCTTCATTTGTTGAGAAGCGAATAGCTGCTTGCTCAAATGTCAATGAGTCAGCGCGAATGGCCGTTGCGATACTATCAATCTTTCCCTCTGTATAAACCAAGGCATCATCACTCACTGTAGGGGAGAACAACACGTGACAACAGCTAAATACTTGTCCGCGCTTATCGGTTGGCTTCAGGAAGTGGAATCCAAATTCAGTCTCGAAAACCGGTGAGAGCTGCTCGAGCTCTGTTGAGTACACCATTTCTTCAAATGCCGGTACGAACGCACCTTTGCTGATGTTCTGATAGCAACCTCCCTTGTACTTCGATCCTGGATCATCAGAGAATCGGCTTGCCGCCAGGTTGAAACGCATTTTACCGTCGGCTACAAGTGCACGAACAGAATCTGCTTGATTTCGTTTAGCAGCGACCTCCTGCGGGGTAGGTGCCGGCTCAATAATGATCATACTGTATTCAACCTGCTCACTGATCAGTGGGATACTGTCTGTAGGCATGTTATCGAAGTACTCTTTCACCTGTTTTGGAGTAGCAGTAACTCGGCTTTGAAGCTGGTACTGCATCTGCTGAATCAGCAGCTGCTCTTCAATTGGTTCACGGAATTCATCACGCCATTGCGCCACAGATTTCCTGTATTCAGCCTCAAAGGCTTCCACGGAACCAAAAAGCTGCATGTAGTAAGCAAGACGCTTTTCGATTTCTGATTGGATCTGCTGTTCCGTGACTACCAAACTATCTAAGCGTGATTGGTGTAACAAAAGGCGAGAGAACAATAGACCCTCAATAGACACGCAACGAGAATCTCCATCTGGGTCAACTCCCTGGAGTCTTTGTTGAAGGAGATCATTTTCAAGATCACTCTGAAGAACGATTTCGTTCCCGACTACTCCGATAATACGATCAATGATTTCACCCTGAGGCTGCGCAAAAGCGGCAACGCTCCAAAGTAGGCTAATCGTTATAAGCAACGCTGTCTTATTCATTGTCTGTCATTTTTTCGACCTCGTTTCTCGCTAGGGCATCTTTGTACAACTGCTCGCGCATGTTGGTCAGTAATTCCTTCTTCCGTTTGTTGATGATCAGGTTGCGAATTTGATCTTCAACAAGGTCTATCGGAGAAACGCCATCTTTCAACTTATAGTCTAAGACGGATACGAAGTACATTTTGTCACTTTTCTCGAATTCGGTCGAAGGCTTTTTCTTCAAAAAGCTCTCTACATTATAGACTTCTAGGGGTACTTGCTGTAAAAGGTCTTCAAAGTACATCCATTCTTCCACATCCACGTAATAGCTCGCGCCATAATCAACGCAGAACTGCTCAAGTTTTACCAAATCTTCTGATTCTTCACTCTCAAAGAGCTTGCGAAAACGTTTGAGTTTGGGAGTGTCTTTTGCCAGAATACAGAACTTGACCTTGACGATGTAGTCATTAAGACTGAAGATCTCTTGGTTCTGTTCGTAGTAGGCGTTGACCTCTGCTTCCGTGAGGTTTGTGTCTAGTCGTTGCTGAACAAAGGTGTTTTCATACGCATAGGTGAGCAGCGTATTCCGGTAATTCTCGAGCTCTTGCTCAAACTTCTTTTCTTCTTCGGGAAGATTGGTTTCAGCTGTGTGAAGCATGACCTGAAGCTTGAGCCAATCATTGATGTAGCGCTCGGCCAACATAATGCTGTCTTCTTCACTCGATTGATCAGGGATAATGGCACTCAGCTCTTCCCACGTCAATGTTTTGTCGTAGGCACGAGCCACACCATCAACTACATGTTCAGTTGAGGCTTCCTCCTTCGGTTGGCAGGCAAGAAATAATATGGAACAGGCGATCAGCGCGTATCTGATCATTTGATCATGTAAAGTACCTCGCGATTAACTTGGTAGCTGTACTTAGCACGAAGCTCTTCGATCCACTGTTGCTCAAGGCTGTTCTGGTACTCAGCAGTGATCATACCACGTGCTTCGTTCAGTGCCTTAGGAGTTGGAGCAATGAGTTCGTTGACTTGGATCAAAACGATTTGACCGTTCATTTCAACTTCTGCGATTTCGCCTGAAACTAGCTCGGCTTTCGCAAAAAGTTCTGCTTTATCAGAACGTTCCCAAGTACCTTCTTCCAGGCTCAAGTTGAGTGAAGATGTCTTGTTAAGCTCGTCTTTGATTTCAACAAGTGTTTTTCCGCGCTTTAGCATCTTGCGAACTGACTTTGCAATCTTCTTGTCAGCGCAAGTGAAGATGGTTCCATTCACGCGTTCTTCCCACATGAAGTTCATCTTGTTTGCTTCGTAGAATGCCTCAAGACCAGTAGTGTCTTTTACTGCTTTCGACCACACTTTACGATCTGTCAGTTCGAATAGAAGGATACCATCGTGATATTCGTTCATCAACAAACGGAAGTCATTGTACTTGCGCTCAAGTTGGCTGTCTTCGTAGCTCATCAGCTCACGCTCGATGTACTTATTCAACTCGCTATCTACGATCTCACGTCCGGTCATATCACGACGACGAATCTTCGAAGTATTCAAGTGTTCGTAGAAGTCTTTCGCTGTATATACGTTTCCATCAATAGAGAATAGCTCTTTGCTGAGCTTCTTCATTTTCTTCACCTTGATTCCGTTGCTTCCAACAAAAGCACTATCGTCATCTGCTGCTTTGTAGATGTCTTTTAGTGACTTGGTGATTGGATTTACACCGTACTCAGCTTTCAACTTATTGATGAAACTCTGCTTTGTAAGCTCGGCACGAGAATCGCGGCTCACACGCTTGCGAATGTCTGACTCTTGCGAAGCGAAATCAGGCACTCCACGGTATTCTAGTCGCTTGATGATGTGCCATCCATAAGTCGTCTCTACAGGTTCGCTGATTTGTCCGTCTTCTTTCAATGCGAAAGCTGCATCTTCGAACTCTTCAACCATCTTACCTGTTCCGAACCAAGGAAGCTCACCGCCATTGCGTGATGTACTTGCATCTTGCGAAAAGCGCATTGCTAGCTCACCGAAATCAGATCCTTCTTGAAGCATCTTGTGAATCTCACGTGCTTTGTTCTCTGCTTCTTGTTTTGCTTGAACGTCGTTCTTGTCTTTGTGACGAACCATGATGTGCGCTACGCGAATTTCTCCGCGTGCATCACGCTTGTCGTGCACCTTTAGAATGTGGTATCCATAACGTGTACGCACTGGTTGACTTACTTTTCCTACCTCTGTAGTGTAGGCAGCATTTTCGAATGGAAATACCATTTGGAACGCTGTGAACCAACCAAGGTTACCTTCGTTTTCACGAACACTTGGGTCTTCCGAACCTCCTTTTGAGGTTGCAACCGCCGCAAAATCTTCTCCACCTTCAATACGCTTACGCAATTCCATGATGCGGTTGTACGCCTTCAAGGTATCTTCCGGAGTCGCATTTTGGTCACACTTAATAAGAATGTGGCTTGCGTTTACTTCTTGCGACTTGCGCTCGAACGCTTCCTGAACCAATTCGTCCAAAAGCTCATTGTCAATCAAGTAAGGACGAGAAAGCTGCTTGCGGTAACCTTGTAGTTCGCGCTGGAATGCAGCATTTGTATCCAAACCTTCTTCAACTGCTTCTCTTACTTTCAGCTTGAAATTGATGAAGAGTTCCATGTACTCATCTAGTGATGCTTGAGTGATCACAGAGTCACGGTTATTCTTCATGAAGATTGCTTCAAAGTCGGACAGTGTTACTTGTTCGTCCTCAACAGTTAGTACAATTTGGTCGCCGTTCTGCGCTAGCGCGGAAAAGCTAAGTAGTACACTGAATAGGAGAGAAAAAACAATTGTTGATCTAGTCATGATCAGAAAGCATTATTTGGTTGGAGCGCAAAAGTACGGATTCTCAGGTAAGCTTAACGGATGCTGTAGTTAGGAGCTTCACGTGTAATAAAGACATCGTGAGGATGGCTTTCTTTGATACCTGAATTGGTAATACGCACAAATTGTGCCGTTTGTAGGGTTTCTATATCTGAAGCTCCGCAATATCCCATACCAGCGCGAAGTCCTCCAATAATCTGGTACATCACTTCCTGTACAGTTCCTTTGTAAGGAACCCTACCACTAATACCTTCTGGAACGAGCTTTTTGATATCGTCTTCAGCATCTTGGAAGTAACGATCTTTTGATCCTTTCTGCATCGCTTCAATGGATCCCATGCCACGGTACGACTTGAAACGACGTCCTTCATAGATGATTGTCTCACCAGGAGATTCTTCTACACCCGCAAGCATAGAACCTACCATCACTGTGTTTCCACCACCGGCAATTGCCTTGACGATATCACCTGTGAATCGGATACCTCCATCAGCAATCATTGGAACTCCTGTTCCTTTAAGGGCTTCAGCAACTTCCATTACTGCATAGAGTTGTGGAACACCCACACCTGCGATCACACGCGTTGTACAAATTGATCCAGGGCCAATTCCTACTTTCACCGCGTCTGCTCCGTGGTCTACCAGTGCTTTTGCCGCTGCGGCAGTAGCGATGTTTCCACAAACGATGTCGATTTCAGAGAACTTGTCTTTAATCTGACGCAAGGTGTCTAGCACTCCACGGCTATGTCCGTGTGCTGTATCAACGATCAGCGCATCAACTCCCGCATTCACCAATGCTTCGGCTCTTTCCATAGAATCTGCGGTCACCCCGATCGCAGCTGCTACGCGTAGTCGTCCGTATTGGTCTTTACACGAGTTTGGATATTCCTGAAGCTTGATGATGTCTTTGTAGGTGATAAGTCCAACAAGTGTGTTGTTGTCGTCAACTACAGGGAGCTTTTCAATTTTGTGATTCTGAAGGATTGACTCTGCCTTTGAAAGGTCAGTTCCTTCTTGCGCAATGACCAAGTTCTCGCTTGTCATTACTTCTTTGATCGGACGAGACATTTCCTTTTCGAAACGGAGGTCTCGATTGGTCACGATACCAACCAATTTACCTTCCTTATTCGTGACAGGAATTCCACCGATCTTGTTTTCTGCCATTAGTTGCAAAGCATCACCAACAACAGCACTTTCATGCACGGTCACCGGATCTTGGATCATTCCGCTTTCCGAACGCTTCACCTTACGAACTTCGTTCGCTTGTTGCTGAATCGTCATGTTCTTGTGGATCACGCCAATACCGCCTTGACGAGCCATGGCAATGGCCATTTTTGACTCTGTTACGGTATCCATCGCAGCTGCTACTACAGGAGTGTTCAGTGTGATGTTACGTGTGAACTTTGATGAAATGTTGACGTCGCGTGGAAGAATTTGCGAATACGCGGGTACGAGCAGGACATCGTCATAGGTTAAACCTTCACCTACGACCTTGTCATTCTTGTTAAATCCCATGGGCTTTTTAGAAAATTGGGGGTGTGCGAGAAAAAAAGTTGTGCAAAGGTACAAAAAATGCAGACCCTAACTCGCTAGTCTTCGGATGCCTTAAGCATGACTACGGTTCCTCTTCTTTCGTAGAGTCTACCGGCACCATCAGCTACAGAAATGTAGTAGGCGTACATGCCTTCGCGGACGAATTCTCCGCGGTAGGTGCCATCCCATGCTTCTTCGATTTGATCGGTTTCGAAGATGAGGTTACCCCAACGGCTGTATATCTGCATGCGATAGTTGTCGAAGTCAGCAAAAGAAATCACTGGGCGGAACTCTTTGTTGAATCCATCTACAACAAAAGCATTTGGAATCCAGATAACTGGCTCCTGCGTGATACAGAGCTCATTACTGATCGACCCTTCAGGTAAGAAAACTCCACCAGGGATCTCACTAGCGAAGATTTGGTAACAAAATTCTCCTTCGGTGTAAAGCAGGTCGCTTACGTCGTCTTCGAAGAAGTTGACTGAGCCTGGCACAGATCCCAGAATCTCCACCGGACCTCCGTCGATTGTTCGTGTGATCTGATACTGATCAACACCTTCTTGCCAGTCTTCGTAGTGACTCCAAATAAGTGTGTTGACGAGTTGATCTGTATTCGCCAAACCATCTAAAAGAATGGTCTTACCGATATTGGTTGAGTCTACCACATCACCACAGTTGTTCAGTACCTTGATTCTGTATGTATAGCTTCTTTCTCCTGTGTCAACGTCAGTGTCAACGAAGGTGATTTGAGGAGAAGCGACCGCGTCTTGAGAATCGATTTCTTCGAATTCGTTGAAGATTGGATTCAAACGTTCAAGAACATAGGTATGCGGCGTTGCCACGGTAGCGTCAAGATCTGCAAGCACTTCAATTTCATTCGGACCATTCACAGAAGCACGTCCAATTCTTGTTTGATCCGGAGAATCTGGATAAGCCAGGGTAGCCGTTCGGTTATTTGAAGCGGCGTTATTGATCAGATCATTAGAGAAGGCGCGAACTCGGTAACGGTAGGAGCTCCCCAAAGTGGCTCCTTCATGCACGTATGTGTTGTCGGTTCCTGGAAGTGTTGCCAATAGTACCGAAGGGTTGAAAACCCCACTACCTGGATCTGGTTCTTCAGCTGCATATACTTCGTAGTACGCAACACCCGTATTCCATCCTTGGTATGCAGTCCACACGAGGTTGACTACATCTGTGCAGCTTTGCCAAGTGTGTGTGAGGTAGATAGAGCTTACACAATCAAGATTCGCAGCCCCTGGGTCTGGTTCTCCGAAGTTGGTCAAACAATCATCAAATGCGGCGATGTTGTATTGTTCTGGTCCGAGATTGGCATCAGAGTTCGGGTTTACCCACGTGGTGATGTTTGGGTCGAAGATGGTATCCAAAGGCATGGGGTTCAAACCAGGAATACATTCGTAGAGAATGTATCCACCCACATCAATCACTGGGGGAATGCTCCATGAAATGGAAGCATCATTCGTAAGACTGTCAACTGAAACGCTGGTGATAACCGGCGCTGGAGGATCAATTTGATCCTGGAAAGTTCCGCCTGAAATATTTGAGAAGTGATCGCAAGGACCACCATCGCTGTAGCGAATCTGAAAGTTCAAATCTGCGGTGCAGGCAGTTACTTCATAAGTGTAGCTGTTCGTCAAGCTAGCAGGGAATTCCGCAATGATATTCCATTCACCTACTGGATATTCCATGAAAACAGTAAAGTCTCCTGGAAAAAGGGCTGGATCTAGTGCCTGAGGGTAGTTCCAGTTTAATTCCACTGTTCCGGGAACAAGACCTGGAACAGCTGAAAGTAGCATGGAGCACAGTGTATCGGAACTAACCGACGTTTGGTTGTTTCCGTCGTTAGATGTGGTCTGGAGGAAATAACAGGTTTGAGCAATGTTTCCATCGACTCCAGGAACGATCATATTTGTAGTGGCATAGTTGCCAATTGTCGAAACGAGTGTTTCTGTATCTGTGCCTACATCGTAGCTGTAAACGGTGTATGCTGTAAACTCGTTGAGAGGATCATTGGGTTCTGTCCAAGAAAGTGTGACGGAACCATCGATACCTACAGAAATACAATCAAAGCTCGGAGGGTCTAGCTGCGCTGATAACGCATTGACGCCAAAGCAAAAGACGATGAAGACTCCTATGAATTTGAATGTTCTAGGCATAAACAAGTGCAAAATTAGGCACTTCTGTAAGCATAACGCATGGAATCGCATTGAATTTTACGAACGTCCCTGCTAATAAATAGACTGAATACCACTGTTAATGGTTGCCTATGTGAGTTGGAAGCGGTCTCCCAGCCCTTGCGGGTTCATTCTTCTATAATCAGAAATAATCTCCTTCACGATATCCTCAACGCTCAGGATTTCATCGATTCGAGATGAAACCTGACCGATTTCAAGTTCTCCTTCCTGAAGGTCGCCTTCAAACATACCTTTCTTGGCTCGGCCTCTGCCAAGAAGCTCTTTGAGCGTTTCCGCGCTAGCGTCATTGGCATAAGCCTCACGAACTGCAGACAGAAAACCACCCTCAAGAAGGCGCACTGGAGTTAGCTCTTTCAAGGTCAGCTCTGTTTGACCTTCACTGGCCTCAACAACACTAGATTTAAAATTTTCGTGTGCAGAAGATTCTTTCGAAGCCACGAAACGACTGCCAATTTGAACGCCGTCAGCGCCCAGAACCATGGCGGCAACCATGCTTCGTGCATCGGCAATACCTCCAGCGGCTGCCAATGGAATTTCGATGGCATCAGCCACTTCAGGAATCAAGCACATCGTTGTTGTCTCCTCCCTACCGTTGTGCCCGCCCGCCTCAAAACCTTCAGCAATAATGAAGTCAACTCCGGCATCCTGCGCCTTGAGAGCGAATTTTTTTGATGAAACGACGTGTCCTACAATCACCCCCTTAGACTTCAGTTCTGAAGTCCACTTTTTGGGATTGCCGGCACTCGTAATTACCACCGGAACTTCCTGCTCCAGAATGGTCTTGATGTGTTCTTCAATCTGTGGGTAAAGGAGCGGTAAATTCACCGCAAAGTTGGTCTCACCAGCCGCTTTACATTTGGCAATATGACTTAGCAAAACCTCTGGATACATTGACCCTGCGCCGATTGTGCCAAGAATTCCAGCTTTGGAAGATGCGGCGGCTAGTTCCCACCCACTACACCAAACCATTCCGGCTTGAATGATCGGGTATTTGATGTTCAGAAGCTGACTTAGTCTATTCATAGGAAGCGAATTTTAGCATCACGAAGAGGAAACAAATGTGGGAAACTTTCGTAACCCATGTCAGACGAATTCAGCTCTAAGTGACTACTAAAGCCAAAAAGAATTCGATGAATGATTTTGAAACCGATTCCAAAGAGCTATTTTTGTTCTTTACAATGAATCTTAATCATTTGGTAATGAAGCGACTGCTATACTTATTGTTGCTAACAACCTTGACTCTCAGCGCCGATGCCCAGTATAAGTGGGAGTACGGACTAATGGTTGGTGGCGCAAATTACCTTGGAGATATTGGAGGGAAGGAGCAAACCAGACGTGATTTCGTTTGGGATATGCACTTGAACCAAACCAACATCGCTATTGGTGCTTACACCCGTTACAAGATTTCTAAGCGTCTAGCGGTATTTGGTGCATTCAACTACTTGCAGATTAATGATGCCGATAGTGAGTCTACCAACCCAGCTCGTCGCGCTCGTAACTTGAACTTCCGTAACCGCATGCTTGAGCTTCAAGCTCGCGCAGAGTTGACAATCTTCTACGATAACGACGTCGGTGGAAAAGGATACTACAACCCTGATTTCCGTCTATACATCTTCGGAGGTTTCGCGGGATACCGCAGTAACCCACAGGGGCAGATCCTATTTGATCCAAATGATCAGTTTGATGATGTTTGGTACAACCTACGTGACTTCCAAACGGAAGGAGAGGAGTACGGTCAGTTCGGATGGGCAATCCCTGCAGGTCTTGGTCTTTACTTCACGTTCGACAAGACATGGAGAATCGGATGGGAGTTGAGCTGGAGAACAACTGGTTCAGATTACCTTGATGACATTTCAACGACTTACGTTGACCCTGCATCATTGCCATCGGATGAGGCTCGTGCCTTTGCTAGCCAGACAAACCAGCAATTGATTCTTGATATCGACGATCCAGACGCTGGTTCGGTGAATGACCACCAGTACCAAGAAGGATTCAGCACAAAGCGTGGTGATCCGACGAACAACGATAGCTACTTGACTACACAGTTTACTGTTGGTCGTGTTATCCGCGGACGAAGCCAATTCTACCGTAAGAAGTACAGCTGGCTGCGTAACCGCACAGGTTCAAGAAAATCACGTGCGAAGTTCTAAGAAGAACGCACGATAGAATATTTAAAGCGCTTTCCGAAGGGAAGGCGCTTTTTTTTATGCTCCTTTTTTAATGAATTGAGAAAGCTTAGAAAGTGGCTTTCTAATGAGCGTGAAAGCTCCAGGGGTTAAACCGTTCATCTTCCATGCGCGACGGTCTTCCTTGTTCGCTCTGATGCGATTTTTGAGAGTAACGTTACTTTCTCCTCCTTCACGCATACGAGTGATGACACGTGGCAGGTAGGTAACCGAAATCTCGTTCTTGTGGATGAAGCGCAACATCAGTTCGTAATCAGCAGCAGAGCGGAGCTCCAATGAGTAGATGCCGAATTGATCGTAACATGTCTTCTTCACGAAAAAGGTAGGATGCGGTGGCATCCATCCCTTGCGGAATAAGCCTGGTTTGTACTCTCCTGCCTTCCAGTATCTAATGACCTTATCAGTTTGATCACGGTTGACATAGGTAAGATCTGCATATAAGCCGTCGCTGCCTGTTTCTTTGAACCTAGCTACAACCTCAGAAATGACCTTTTCATCGGCATAGAAGTCATCGCTGTTCAAGATGCCAATGACATCACCAGTGGCCAATTTGACTCCTTTATTCATGGCGTCGTAGATGCCTTTGTCTGGTTCACTTACTACTTTGGCAATACCATCTCGGTGTCGTTCAACGATTTTCATGGTATCGTCTTTTGACGCACCGTCAACTACAATGTATTCGATATCAGGGTAGTCTTGAGCAATGACTGATTTGATCGTGTCTTCGATCGTTTCAGCGCTGTTCCATGCAATAGTGATGATCGATACTTTCATGAGTTGATCTCTCTGTTACGTACGAATTGAGCAGGATTGCCTTGATAGATCTTGTATGCTTCAAGATCATGAGTGGCTACAGAATTAACGGATAGTATCGAGTGAGACCCGCAGGTCACTCCCGGACAGACTACGGAATGGGCTCCCACCCATGCACCGTCTTCTATAGTGATGTCTCCGACCATCAAGTCGAAGGCAGCCTTTTTGTAATTGTGGTTTCCGCAAAGGAGCATTGACCCTTGCGAGAGGCATGCATTGGCACCAATCTTTACCACACCAAGGTTGTCAATCCATACCTTCTCACCGATCCACGTGTGGTCACCGATCGTGAGCTTCCATGGGTACTTGATATTGACCGCGGGTTTAATCACTACCCCAGCGCCTACCTTGGCTCCAAAGAGGCGTAGCAAAGCGACTTTCAATCCAGAAATCGGCATCAAAGGATTGATGAAGAACAAGACATTGACGATGTACCACAGTGCTCGCTTAATTGCTGAGCCTGGTTGGTACCAATCATTGTTGAATTGACTGAGGTCTGTTTTACCCTGCATGTTCAAATAGTCTCTTGTTGGCTGTGATTGCCGTTTCGTCATTCGCTACGGAACTTCCGAGTGCGTATGCTCCATCGGTCCAATGAAGGTAAGTTTCGTGATCCATGTTCAAACACTCAGTCAGTGTTGTTTTCCACGGATCGTCCTTTAATGGTACGGCCCACCCAGCTTTTGTATTCGCCAGATCTTGCCAAGGAGTCATGTCGCTAATAATCACAGGAACTCCGGAAAGTAGCGCTTCCGCGATAGCGTGACCAAAGTTCTCGCCCAAGGTAGGGAGGTAGAAGAAATGTTGGTCGTTGAATTTTTCCGGTATTAATGAAGGGGGAATCTCACCTTTGAAGTCGATGGAAATGGTTTTCAAGGCAGCGGCGGCCTCTTTGCATGCCTGCAAATAGGCTTCGTCTTGCATGGTGCCATACACATCCCACTGTATGGTTTGTCCGTCAAAGTTGGCGAGGTATTCAATCCCGCCGAGAATATTCTTCTCCTTGCTTACCCTTGCTACCGTGATGAGTTTCATTTCGCCGGCAGTCTTCTGAGGTATCCGTTCTCTTTTTTTCGCTGAACGCGGAAGATTGGGAGCGACCGTGACTTCAACTTTCTTCCCAAAGTGTTGATGAACTTCAGCTGCCTCGACATCATTCGTTGCATGCCAACGAATGCCCTTGAACCAGCCAAGCATTTTGGAAGTAGCAAGGAATATCTTCTTCTTTCGAGCCTTCACCGAAAGTGCCCCCGGCTTCAACATGCCTCGCGGAGCTAGAATCACCTTCGGTGCACCTTTGATCTTTTGAATGGTTCGAACCGGTGTCAAAGCATACTTCGGACTAAACAAGCTATTGACATACACCGAGTCATAGTTGTCTTCCGCGATGATCGTGCGAATGTCGTCAGCAGATGGACCTTCCGTATCAAAATACTTCACGCGAACTCGGTCGTTGCGAATCACCCAAGTATTCGTGGGAAGATCGTAAGGCGTGTCAGAGTGATGGTCGTAGATGGAAGTGACGATCGAAAAGCGATAAGGTAGTCGCTCAACCAGGTTGGCAATTGATTGGATCGGACCTCCAGCCTTGTAGCCTGGAAGGAACCAATCAATGAAAATCAATATGTGTTTTTGATCACTCAATGCCGTGCTCTTGTAGCCAGTTTTCAAGTACTACGAGGTGCCAAACACGTGACCAAGTGATAAACTTGCTGCCGTTCAAGAACGATCTCCACGTTTGGTCAATTCCACGAGCGTTGAAGTACTCGCGCTCACCAAGACGTTGCAATTTTTCTTCGCAGAAAGAGCGAAGTGTTCCTTTCATCCACTGTTCCCAAGGAAGGGTGAAGCCCATCTTAGGACGATCGACGATTTCTCTTGGCAAGAGAGTACCTAGAGAATCATCCAGTAATTTCTTCGGTGTATGCGGATACTTTTCAGGGTCAGCAACCCCCATGACATACTCTACCAACTCGTGATCGAGGAATGGTACACGAACTTCGAGTGCATGTGCCATACTCATCTGATCTGAGTCACGAAGAAGTACATTTTGCATGTAGGTTCTGATCTCTGCGTATGAGATTTTACTGAGGTAATTCAAGCTGAAGGCTGGCATATCTTGCGCCATTTCTTCGAGCAGGAACTGGTGTACCGCGTTCTTTGGGAGTTTGCCTTTCACCAAGGCTCCAACTTGCTTTTCATCAAGCGCCTGTCTTGAATACGGATAAAAGTATTCGAGATCTAGGTAATCTTCTTTCAGAATGGATGCCGTCTTACGACTCGCAATCGACGGTTTCGCTAGTTGAAGTCCACGTCCGGCGAAGGAACGTAAGAACTTCGGAAAGCTCATCACCCAACGTTTGTCGAGCAGGGCAGTTGCTTGGGTAAAGATGCCGTACCCAGCGAATAATTCATCACCACCCAATCCTGAGAGTGCCATGGTGATTCCTGATTCTTTGGTCACCTTACTTACGACATAAGTATTTGGTCCATCTCCGCTCGGGTGATCCATCGCCTGGAGGGCATCTGGAATCATCTGGAGGAAGTCGTCGGCCTTTAATCGGATTTCTGTATGTCGCGTATTGAACTTCTTAGCGATCATTTCTGCGTATACCCCTTCAGAGAATTCTTCCTCATCGAAAGTCACACTGAACGTACTCACCGGGTGGTCTGTTACTCCAGCCATCAATCCCACGATCGCGCTAGAGTCGATTCCACCAGAAAGAAAGGCACCAAAAGGGACATCCGCTCGCATGCGCATTTCAACGCTGCGGTGTAATGACTCATTAATGTTCTTAAGAATGCGATCGCGGCCATCAATGATTTGCTTTGAAGAGGCAGCCAAGTGCCAGTAATGCTCATTGATGGTCTCACTATCAGTGATCAGCATGTAGGTGCCTGGTTCGAGCATCTGTACTCCTTCGATCATTGTTCTTGGAGCGTGAACCGTTTGATAGCGCAAGTAGTCAACCAGAGCCAACGAATCGACTTTCTTTTTGACAAGGTTGCTCGAAAGAAGGGCGCGCATTTCACTGGAGAATACCAATCCATTGCCTTGCCAAGCAAAGTAAAGTGGTTTGATCCCCATTCGGTCTCGTGCGATGAGAAGTGACCGTTGGTCTTCGTCCCAAAGCGCAAAAGCGAACATTCCATTTAACTGGAGCAAGCAGTCTTTTCCCCACTTGCGGTACGCTGCTATGAGCACTTCAGTATCAGAACCCGTCTTGAACGGGTAGTCAGCCAATTTGGCCTTTAATTCGATGTAGTTGTAGATCTCTCCGTTGAAAACGAGGGTCTGTTTTCCGTCGAATGAATGGAAAGGTTGGTTACCGGCGTCGCTGAGATCAATAATGCTGAGGCGTCTGTGGCCAAGCGCCACGGTGTCATTGACGAAACTGCCTTCTGCATCTGGCCCTCGATGTGCCAGTCGGTCATTCATGACCTTAATCGTTGCCGCTGGGTCTGCGACATGTTTGAGGTCTACAATCCCGTTAATTCCGCACATTCGCTACTGGGTTAAAAGCATCAATAACTCTTAATAGGCCTTGATCCAATTCTGTGAGGTCATCTTTCAAGATGGAACGCATGAGTGAAATGTCAGGTTTGCGACGGCTCATGTCTCCTTCTTTCAAGGCTGGAAGGTGAACGATCTGTGATTGGCTGCGGCTCAAGCGGATAATTCGTTGGGCAAGTTCGAGTATCGTGATTTCGTGGTCGCTTCCAATATTGACCACTTCGTTTCTGAAGTCGTCGCTATGCGCGATGCGGTAACATGCCTCTACGTTATCGTCGATGTAGCAAAACGTTCTTGTTTGCATGCCATCGCCATAGATGGTTATATCTTCATTAGCCAAAGCGGCTTTGATGAACTTCGAGATTACGAAGTCATCGCTTTGGTGTGGTCCGTAGGTATTGAAGAATCGGAAGATGCTGTATGATAGGCCGTATTCCTTCTCGTAGGCTTTGAGCCATGCTTCCCCTGCATTCTTGACAATGGCATAAGGTAGCCTTGAGTTTAGTGGTGTGGTGTGCTCATTTTGAGGGATTTCAAAAGGCTCTCCATAAACTTCCGAAGATGAACTGTAAAGGACGCGTTTAACACGACCGTTTTTGCAGAGATTCAGGATGTTTCTGATTCCATCAATGTCGTCAAGCACTTTCACTGGGTTGTTCAAAGTTCGTTGAACCCCTACCAAGGCGGCGTAGTGAAAGACCATGTCAAATCGCCATGAGAAGAACACTTCTGAGATGTCGCGGTAATTGTTGACATCACATTTCACGAAGTGAATATTGCCATGTGGCGAGTTTGGAATATTCTCTGGCTTTCCGGTCACGAAGTTGTCTACGATGACCACAGTATTCGCTGGGTCTTCAGCAAGCCTCGCGGCCATGGAGCTTGCGATAAAACCTGCTCCTCCAGTTACAAGAATGTTTGACATCTCGGGTGGTTTAGTCATCAATGAAGGTAAGAAGTCTTTCCTTCCAGATGGTAGGTGTTAGTGAACTAGAGATCTCGTGGCTTCTTTTTCCCATTGCCGTTAGGGTTTCATCGTCCATGGAGGCAATCTTCTTCATGGCTTCAAAGAGGTCTTGTTGATCAGCTCCGTTGAAGGTAAACCCGTTCTCGCCTTCTTTGACAAACCATGAGGCAGCGCCTACCGCCTTCGAACAGATCAATGGGAAACCTGCTGCGGCCATCTCATGAATCACCACACCCCATGGTTCTTTGTGGCTTGGTAAAACAAACACACCTGCTTTTTCTAAAACAGGAGGGAAGTCAGAAGGCTGAACAAATCCTAAATGTTCGATGCCATCTGCCTCTATTCGCTGATCCCATAGATCACCAGTTCCTGCGCAGATCAGTTCCCAATCGGCATACTCTTTCTTCAACTCAATGAAGGCATTCCACAATTCGAAGATTCCTTTAAAATCGAGATACCTACCCACAAAAATGAATCGCTTTGGTAGCTTTTCTTGACGTTCAGGATGGTCATGGTAGAATTTGGAAAAGAAACCGGTATCAGCACAGTAAAAACCATTCTGAATGTCTTCAGCCTTGAAGCCCAGGCGCAGCGCAAATTGACGTTGTGGCTCACCCGGAACCCATGCCGCATCAAAGGTCTTTTTGATCCATGAACGTGCAAGGATCATAGCCGCCCGTTGACGAGGTGTTCCTAGCCATTGATTGTCTAGTAGAACGACCGTCTTCGATTGCTTTTTGACGGCACGCAATGCTTTTAAGTAACCTTTGTCTACCCAGCCTGAAGAGAAGACTACGTCAGGTTGTAGCTTCTTAGTGAATTCGATTAATGACTCGTCGGTAAAATCACTTCGATCGTAGAAGTGCGTACGTTCCAAGGAACGGAATTCAAAAGGGGCTTCCTTGTTGATCGGCCAGCGAACAACATGGACTTCCAATGATTCTTTCTCTAACTCTTGAATACATGCTAAAACATACTCGGCGAGCTCGGTATAGAGGAAGAGCACTTTTTTCATGAAGCCTGAGGAATTGGTGCGAGCTGTTCATTTGGAGATGAACCTTTGTCAATGGCTTGTGCCTCTTCTTCTGTTTCGGCGTTAGCCATAGCCACATTCTTCTTCCGTATGTAATAATACATCCAGAGAAAGAAAGGGAACCCATTAATGAAGTAGTGACCCTGGCGCATAAGATACACGAGGATTACCACCAGAATGGCATTCGACATCAGCCAATTGGTTTCGTTCTGGGATCGATTCTTAGGAACCAGGTTCGACAACACCAGCCAAATCATCACCGAAACTCCGTACAAACCGGTTTCTGACAATAGTCGAAGGAGCATGGAATTTGCATCGGCTTTGTTGAAGTTGATCTGGATCATTCCCGGAGCGTTCGTCAACGAGTAACGGTCAAAGGCCACAGGGTGAGAGCCCAGTCCGGTACCGAAAAGGGTGTTCCTAGAGAAGTTCTCGGTGGCGATAACGTAGTTGTTGTAGAGTACGAAACTCGATCCGTGAACCTCGTTAATGTCTGGCATCTCATCAGAGCTAAACACTTTAGTGGTTCCATCGACTCGCTCTCGGAAATCTTCAATGTTGTTGTAGGCATATTGATAACCGAAGAACCCAAGTGGGACGACGATCACAGCGTACTTGACGAATCCAAAATTCAGAAGCAACAAGAACGCGCTCACGAAGATGGAGATGATACCAAGCGTCGAGAAGGTGAGCATATATGCCGTGATAATCACGATACATTGCCAGTTCTTAATGAAGAAATTCTTCCGGAAGAACAGGTTGTAAATCGACACGAAAAAGGCCGGTCCAACTACCCCTGCGAAGTAGGCGGGCTCTGAGAATATGGAGTTCAATCGAATACCCAACCCACCGGGACTGGTACCCCATTTATTCAGAATCCAGCTGTAGTCAAAGCCTGGACCGAAGCCGACAAAGAAGCTCAACATTTGGAAGAGCCCAATCATGGAGACGACGACGGATCCCTTGAGATACATTTCAAATAAGGTGTCTACATCATACTCAAAGGCCTGTAAAACATACCTATAGAAGAGTACGGAGGAGAAGAACCCAATGAAGATCTTAATGAATAGTCCGGTCTCGTTGTCACCTACCTGGATGTAGATCAATCCAGAGATCAAGATAGGAGTGAAGAGTAAGACGGGAAGTCGCGGAATTCCGTAACGAACTACATAAATAGGAAAGAACATCACCATCACGAGGTAGGTAATGTACCCCTCGAATGGCGAACGGAATAGAATGTACGAACTCAAGAAGATCGTCAGTAGAATACAGAACCGCGCAAACTTTCCTGTCATGCCTTTTTTGCTTCCTCACCACTAACCACTTTGGTGAACTTCCGTTTCATCCGGATAAAGCGATTTTCAAAGTAGTGATACGAAAGGTACGAAACCAAGAGAGTCAGACCTATAGAAACAACATAGATCGCAACATTCATCAGGAATGATGGTGCTTCATCTGGTGGTAAGAACATCATGAATAGATGCAAAACGCCCACAATGATCAACATGTGGAACATGTAAATTCCATAGCTAATCTTTCCAAGTGTGCTTAGCCACTTACGTTCCAGGCGCAGAATAGAATTCGGATTGGAACTTACGTTCATGATGATGATTAAGAACAATACTGAGTAGGCCAGGTGTACTACATTTTGCACCGCAGCTGGCGTGAAGTACATCAGGAAAGGAATTCCGAGGAAAGAAAGAATCTGAACTGGCTTTGAAAAAATGAAGTTCAGCAAACGTTCTTTTTCGTTGTAGAGATACCATGCTCCGACACCACCGAAAGCCATACACTCGAGCTTACTCATGGCGAAAAACTTGCGCACGTATTGCCAGCCGTTGATATCAGTTACGCTACCAATGACAATCACCATTACCTTGATCATCAGGTAAATCATGAAGAAAGTGATGATCACGCGCAGTGGCTTTTTCGTCTTGCGCATAAGCCAAGGCCAAATGAGGTAGAACTGTTCCTCAACACCGATTGACCAACTTTGACCAATATTCGGGAAGGCCCCGAAAATGGAGTAGGCAATGTTAGGGAAGAAGAGTCCGTAGAAAATCAGGCTCGCCCAGTATGATGTTCCTCCATCAAATGCAGGGCTTTGATACGGGACAAAGAAGAGGTCATCCGGTCCGCTTTGAGGCAATACAAAGAACCCGAGAATGAAAATCAAGTAATACAATGGCCAGATTCGGAAAATGCGGCGCATATAAAAGTCTTTGATTGCCACCGTTCCCGTGGCGTCACGTTCTGCGAAGAGGAGGTAGGTGATCAAGAAACCGCTGAGTACGAAGAAGAAAACCACGCCTAATGGGCCTAATTCCGGTATGATCGGGTGATACCATTCTACGACAGGGTCGTTGATGACCGCTTCAAGCGGAATCGATGTGACAACGGGCTCGCCTTCTTTAGGTCCACTAACCCATTTACCCCAGATGTCAAGCCAACCATGATCGAAGGGATGCAGGTTGCGCATGTACTTCTTCATGAGCTCGATATGCGTGATTACCACGGCAAAAGCTGCGAAGAATCGAAGCCCATTCAGGCCAGGGAAGTAAACGCTTTTTTTCTTTTGCTCAGCCAATTTCTTCGAAGGCTTTTTGGGTTAGCATCGAGACATGTTCCCAAGTGAAGTGTTCCTTCACCTTGGTCAATGCATTCTTTCTTTTCTGGATGAGGTCTTCGTTGCTCGAATTCACCGCTTCTTCAAAGGCAGCTTTGAGTTGCGGCACATTCGCAGGTTCAAGTAACCATCCGCATTTGTTGTCGACTTGGGCTGCTACAGCGCCAACATCAGTCGCAATCACCGCCAAGCCTCGAGCCATACCTTCCATGATGACATTCGGCATGCCTTCAGAGTGCGATGGCGTTACGAGTACTTCGCAATTCTCCATGATTGCTTGAAGCTTCTCGCGTTCCATCACCTTACCGTGGTAGGTTATGCGGTCATCTTTCAATTGTTTCGATGGTGGAATCGGACCAACAAAATCAAAATGGAAAGGAAGACTTGGATCAACAGCGTTGAGGACCTCATTTAGTTCTTCAATCCCTTTTCGTCGTTCGTATCTCCCGATAAACAGGAAGCGACGTTTCTCTGACTCAATTGGAGCAATCATATCTCGACACCAGTTGGCTTCGATGCCCGTCGGAATTTCTTTAATGCGGTCTTTCGAGATACCCAGTCCTTCAACCAACGAAGTGATCTTTCCTCCATAAGAGAAGATGTAGTCAGCGTTCACATTGTTGAATTTCACAGGTCCGCGAAGAAGGTAGTGTTCAAGGCGCACTCGGAAGCTTGGCGCTTTTTGGAACATCTCATAGCCGTGGAACTTCACCGCTACTGGCGGCGCTTTCAAGCCTTTGCGCTTCTTGTCAAGTAGCGCCCATGCAGCGAATCCTTTGGCATAAATGAGGTCAAACGACTGAAGCTCGGCTTCGAGTGATTTGAAGACTTCCATCGAGTAAGCGTAGTTCTCGCGGATATAGTGACCCGGCATTGAACCCATTTGCGGAAAACGAAGAGCAATTGATTTGAAATTGGCACTTTCCTCCAATTCCATAGCTTCCAATACGCCTTCATGCGTTGGCAGCTCTCCTTTCGTTACACAATGGATCAAAGTGACATCCACCCCACGTTTGACAAGAAATTTTGCCAAATAAAAAGAGTGCTTTTGCATCCCTCCAATCACAAAGGGATAAATGCCATCCGTAATGATCGCTATCTTCAAATTAGTCAGTTCTTGATTCGTCAAAGGTCGAAGAATAATGGCCCCAAAAACATGTGGCTACTCCGACTTTTCCATGCTTATACTTGAATATCGTTTCCGTTGAGGGAATTCAAGACTTTCGCTGCCATGGCTTGCCATCGGTGCTCGGTCAATACCTTCGTTTTCCATTGTTCAGCCATGGTGCTGGCTGTTATTTGGTCATTGATGCATTTCGCTAGCGCGGAAGCGATATTCGGTGTGTTTGGTTGAACGAGCAGACCATGTTTGTCGTTTTCCATGACATCGGTCACGGGACTTACGTCTGGTGCAATGACCGTCTTCCCCATCGCTCCGTATTCAAAAATCTTTACCGGTGATCCATACCAGTTCGACGTGGCCATGACACAGATGTCCATGGCGCCAATGTGTGCGAATACCTTGGCATGAGGGATTTTCCCAGTGAATCTTACTTGTTCACCAATTCCAAGGCTGTCCGCCAATGTTTTGAGGCCGTCTAGAATGGCTCCGTCTCCAACAACGAGTAAGGCCTTGTCATCCTGTTTGGCACAGGTCTCTGCAAAGGCTTCAATCAACTGATCAACCCCGTGATAAGGGAAAATGGATCCTACAAAACCAACAACCGTTTTCCCCTCAAGACCCAATTCTTGCTTTGTCTTGTCGATGTGCGATTGGTGGGGTGCTTCGAAATCTGATCGAATCGCATTGGGTGTAATGATTGTTTTGGCCTCCGTTCCGGGTACAACGTTGTTGACGTACTCTTTAAGTGCGCTTGACACCACAACCACTCGATCGGTGTCTTTCAATTGTTGCTTTTCTGCCTTTTTGGCTTTCGAAGTGCCCATACTTCGGCCTTCCATATCAACGCGCTCTTCAGGGTAAGGGGCGTTCATTTCAAGGACGTGTCGAATTCCGAGTTCCTTTGCTACGCGAACGCCAGAAGTCATTCCGTAATAGGCACGCTCGTAGATGAGGTCTGGCTTCACTTTCTCGCAAAGAGCTTTCAATTCCGCGCTAGCGTGATCATCGAAAGCGAAAAGCTGACGATCTTTCAAACTTTGCCACAGGATATTCGGGATCAAGGGCTTAATGCGCTCCTTCAGTCCTTTGGTTTGTGTGCCGCCACCAGAACTTTCTTGGGCGTCAACACCACCCATAATCAAGGGAGTAACTTCGTGTCCTTCTTGCTCAAACCCACGGATCATCTCACGAATATGCACCCCCGGCCCCGCCGGAATATTCAGGTAGATGTTAGGGTGAGGAGAGAAGTAGACGATTTTCATGACAATAGTGCGGCGAGTTCGCGGGCTCTTCGTTTGAGGCTGAACGCCTTGACATCAATGCTTGATTTGGTCTTCAAGTTTCCTTCAGCCAATTCTTTTAAGGTGGCGCCAATGTGTTCTTCACTTCGTAGGGAGACTCCCAGATCATTGTCTTCAATGAAACCAGAAACATAGCCTTCTGCACCTAGATACAGCAGAGGTTTGTTGAATGGCAAGTACTCGAAGAACTTCGTTGTCAGGAAGTTTCGGTTGTGTTCTGCTAAGAATATGAATGCCGCATCTGCACTATTCAATTCAGAGAAAAAATCTTTGCCGATGGTTTCTTTGAACTGAACAAACTTCTCCAACCCTTGGAAGATTTCAGCAAATCGATGATGCGGTGTGTACAAACGAATGTCAAGCTTTGCAGCTAGCAATGGTTGATTCTTAGCGAGGTAACGCAAGGCACGTGCTAGACGCTCCAAATGCCTTTCCATGCCAAGGTAGATCGCTCCGCCGTATACAATCTTGATTTTGTCGTCAGTCTTTTCATGGTCGACAAGGTACTTCTTGAGGTCATCCTTGTCGTAGAAGTGAGGCATGGCCGTGAACTCTGCCTTTGGCTTGATGACAGCCGTAGAGCGAATGTCAGCCAACAAGAATTCATTCGGACAAGTAATCCAATTCGCGTTTTGAAAGAGTAACTCTTGTTTCTCAGTCTCCACGGTCATTCGCTCATCGGTCAGGTCTTTCATGCCGTAGTTCTCAGCAGTAAGCCAAGGGTCGCGGTAATCAGCAATCAAGTTGATTTCTGGAAAGAAGTCTTTTAGCTGAGCGCAGTAATATAGAAGGTTGAAAGGGGCTCCAGTGGCAAGAATGTCAGTGATGCCTTCCTTTTCAATCAAGTTCTTTGCGAAGGGAAGAAAGCGCTTATCCCATCCGATAGCGATGTCGTAAATGGTGCCCTTTTCTTTATTCTTCAATTGATTGACATGGTAGCGGTAACGCAGTTTGTCGACAATGTTTTTCGGTCCGTGTGAAACAACGGTTGGGTAATTGCGCTTTACGGAATGCACCGTAATCGCATTGCGATCAATATCATCTGCCCAACCCGAAGGATCGGTTCCTGAAATTGGATCCGCTTTGATCACGTGAATGTGGTAGCCCAGTTGCGTCAGCCCCTTAGCGAGCTTTGCCCAGCGTCTACCACCAATGCCTGCGTTTGGCGGGAAGTCATAACAAACGAGCAGGAGTTTCTTATCCGCCATAAGAATTGATGGTTTCTACAACGCGATCAATATGCTCATTAGTCATTTCCGGATACATCGGAAGCGAAACAATGCGTTTACATGCCGCCGTAGCTACAGGGAAATCTGCTTCAGTATAGCCCAGATGCGCGTAACACGGCATGAAAGGCATTGGCGTAGGGTAGTGGATCGCATTACCGATGCCATGATCCGCGAGATGTTGTCTCAAACCATCGCGGTCATCATGCTGCACTACATAAAGGTGGAAGACATGACGAGCGCCCTCAGGAACGATTGGCGTTTGAACGCTGCTTTCTTTCAGTAACTCAGTGTAACGAGCGGCATGAGCAATGCGCTCTTCCGTCCATGTCTCAATGTATGGGAGCTTCACATTTAGAATGGCTGCTTGCATTCCGTCCATTCGGGAATTGCGGCCTTCCATGATGTGCTCGTGTTTCTTTGGCTGACCGTGGTTAGCGATCATGCGTGCTTTATTCGCGATCTCTTCGCTGTCGGTCACCATTCCACCGGCGTCTCCGTACGCACCCAAGTTTTTTCCTGGGTAGAAGCTAAAGCTACCTGCGGTTCCAAATGTAGCAATGCGTTGACCTCCCCATTCAGCACCATGCGCCTGCGCACTGTCTTCGATGACGAATAGGTTGTGCTTTTCCGCGATCTCCATGATTCGAGGCATGTTCGCCGGACATCCATATAGGTGCACAGGCATGATACCTCTTGTTTGAGGAGTGATTTTTTCTTCGATCAAGTCTACGTTGATCGTATAGGTTTCGTCTATGTCAACGAATACCGGTGTAGCACCTCTTGTGCCAATAACCTCAGCAGTCGAAATCCATGATAGCGCTGGGATGATTACCTCATCACCTGGTCCTACACCAAGAACATCCAAGAGGATTTCAAGGGAGTCAGTTCCGTTCGCGCAGCTTACTGTGTGCCCTACTTGAGCGTACTCAGAGAAGTTGGCTTCAAAGGCTTTCGCGTGTTTACCGCTGATGAATGCGGTTTCGCTGATGACATTCGCTATCGCGGAATCGAATTCATCTTTGTAGCGCAAGTACTGCGCATGGAGGTCAACAAAAGGTACGTTCATTACCGAAGTTTTTTTGCTGGATTCCCAGCGTAGACGCCAGGCTCCGTGATATCTTTTGTCACTACGCTACCTGCGCCAATCACGACTTCGTCGCAAATAGTGACAGGGAGAATGGTGGCATTGCTTCCAATCGAGACCTTATTCCCGATGAAGGTTTGTTTCCATTTCGTTTGATCGCCTCCGGCCGGTCCTCCATCACTGAACAAGTCATTGATAAACATGACTCCATGTCCGATAAAGCAATCATCACCGATCGTTACCAATTCGCAAATGAAGGTATGCGACTGCACTTTGCTGCGATCCCCTACAACGACTCCTTTTTGAATTTCAACAAAGGGCCCAACAAAGCTGTTGCTGCCGATGCTGCATTCATAGAGGTTGCAAGGTTCAACAACGATGACATTCTCACCGAAATTGACGTCGCGGATTTGTGCTTGGTATTTCTTCGGTTCAGCCATTGGCCATTGCGTTGTAAATGTGTTCGATGGCGTCAATTGATTTCATTCCTTCGAAACCATCTACTGTTTCATTTCCTTCACGGTTTAAGTAGGCGATCAATGCCTTCACCACCTTGTCGTGATTTGAGCTTGTTCCCTGGTACTTACCGTAGGCATTCGGCTTATCTGAGAATTCGATCCCTTCTGGAAGAGGGTATCCTTCTACATCCCAGAATTCAATCTTGTTGAGGTACTTGCCACCGATCTTGATGGTACCTCGCTCTCCTACGATGGTCACTGACCCTTCGTAGTTTTTGTTGTAGACACAAGTTGTCCAAACCAATGAGCCAATGGCTCCGTTAGCGAAGTTCAAGATGGCTACACCGCTGTCTTCTGTTTCAATATTATGATTCTGAGTTTCAGCGTGACACTGAGCTTTCACTACATCACCACACCACCAGATTAATAGATCAATGAAGTGACTTGCTTGAGTGAATAGCGCCCCGCCTTCTTCTTCTTTCACACCTCGCCACGGAGAGTCATCGTAGTACCCTTGGTAACGATTCCATAGGATGTCACACTTGATCATGAAGATCTTACCGAGCATTCCTTTGTCGATCGCATCTTTGGCCAATCGAACAGGAACGTTGTGACGGTTTTGCTTCACGACCCACAGCTGCTGACCGGTTTCCTTTGATACGGCATTCATGCGCTTACAGTCTTCCGTTGTGAGGGCCATTGGCTTCTCAACTAAGACGTCAAAACCAGCACGGAGTGCTTCAATCGACATGTCAGCATGCAACGCGTGAGGTGTGGCAATGTTAATCACATCAGCTTCGATGTTTGCCAGCATTTCCGTGAAATCTGTGTAGAAAGGAAGGTTGTCATAAAGATCAGATTGCTCGCGAGCAGCTTCTTCCTTGATATCACAGATCGCTACGATCTCCGCATTGGGTTCAGCGTCGATCACCGCGATGTGGCGGCGACCAATGCTTCCGCATCCTACAATGGCAAAACGGGTCTTTTTCATGTCAGTACGACTTATTTTCTCGACGGATCCCAAGTGCTTTCTTCACCAGACGCGTTGCTGGAGAGATTGACTTCATGATCTGTTCGTGGTATTTATAGTGCTTTGTGATGTAGCTAGGATAGTCTGTGTGTGCCTTTATCGGCGCGTTCATGACGGCTTCAAATTCAGCTTCGCTAAATCCGAATTTCTTCAGAACGAATTCTTTGTCTTCCTCGAGCATATCTGCGTCATAGATGGGTTGCTTGAGCTCTTCAAGCGCTTCGTCTCGCGTCATTTGTCCGGAAGCAATCAGCGTAGATAAGTGTGCTTTGCGCTTATCTACCCCAAACTTCTCCGGAAGAATATATCCTTGGTAGAAGCGAGTGATGATACTCTCGAAGTGCTTACCTCCGTAGTCACGCCAACCGAGTTCGCGAGAGATAAGTTCTTTTGCTTCTTCCTTGTTGTAATCAATGTAATTCAGCGGCATCACCGTCTGAATCTTCTTCACGAATTCATAGTAGGTCTTCTTACCGAAGCTTACATGAGGGAAGGTCTTCAGTTTCTTTGATCCGAACTGCTTTTGAATCGAACGGATATTCAACCAGTCATACTTGAACCATCGCCACGCTGAAGGAAGAATGCCTTCTGTAGTAATGTTGAATCCGTTCAACATGTAAGTAATGCCATGCTTTTGAGCCAATCCATAGATCACTGCGAAGATGGCGTGATCTGAAGTTAACTCAAGGTCAATGACAGATGCTTTCAAAAATGATAACTGCAGATCTCTGAACTCCTCCCAGTCGATGACATGGGTGTGAAGATCAAAGCCACACTTATCGATGATATTATTGATGTTCTGATTGGCAATTTCAGAGTTCCACCCATTGTCTAGGTGAACAACTAGCGGACGTAATCCATACTTCTTGCAGAGGTATACCATGTAGGTGCTATCAACACCTCCACTGACTCCTGTAATGCAATCGTATTTCTTGTTTTTCCCTTCTTCGCGGATCTTGGCGAACACCTCTTCCATTTGACGTTGCCCTTCTTCTCCTCCAACGAAGAATTTCTCGACACGATCTTGGTATTGGTAGAAGTAATTGCAGACCCCATTTTCATCAAAGGTGATGTCTGGGTCAGCAATGTTATCCATTACCGTTTTCGTACATACACGTACGTCTTGGGTGGTGTTGTTGAGGGTGGTCATTTAACTAGTCTTGATGCATAAAACATCCGGGGGTAAAGCTACTAATATTGTATGTAGGACGTGTCTTAGTTCAACGTGAGATTATGTCTTCTGGAGTAGGGTAGGAGATTAGGATTGATTTCGGATTTCTGTCTTTGTAAACGAAGATGCTTCCTGCGGCTGCAGCTGAAGCTCCGGTTGCAGAAATGGTTTCATTCATGTCTTCTACGGAGTGTGCTCCGCCACAAGCAATTACCGGAATTCCGACCGCACTAGCCACCGATTTAGTCAGCTCGCGATCTAGTCCGCTAAAGGTGCCGTCGCGATCAGTGTTGTGTACAATCAGCTCTCCTGCTCCTGCTGACTCCATGCGTTGAGCAAAGGCAACAATATCTTCCTTAATCACGTCACTTGCCGATCGGAAACATGGACGCATTCCGCCGAACAGAGGTTTCTTCACGTCCAAACTCACGACTACACTTTGACTGCCGTAGGCATCAGCGATTTCTTGCAGAAGCGAAGCGTTCCCAGCGATAGCTGAATTAATAATCACCTTCTCAACCCCTTGATCAAATACCTTTTTGGCTTCTTCGAAAGATGTGATTCCTCCACCATAGCCTAGCGGCGAAAAACACTCACTGGCCATTTCGTAAATGAGGTCGGTGTTCGGTTTTCGTCCTTGCTTCGAAGCAGTAATGTCAAGGATAACGATCTCATCGATCATCTTATCGTTGAAGATCTTGATGGCGTTGATCGGGTCTCCGATGTAGTTCGGTTTTTTGAACTTCACCGTCTTCACGAGCTTGCCGTTATCTACAGTCAGTATGGGTATGATCCGTGCTCTCTGCATATTACCAGCTTAAAAAGTTCTCCATCACCTTCAGGCCAAATACGTGGCTTTTCTCAGGGTGAAATTGCATACCGGCAACATGTCCTTTTGCAATTCCAGCCGAGAATGAATGTCCGTAATCGCAGCTGCACAGTTCATCTGCTTGGTCATCACATTTCATGTAATAGCTGTGCACGAAATAATAGCGCGGGTTGGCTTGAATATTTTGAAGTAGAGGATGGTCTGATTGAGAAACCTGGATGTTGTTCCACCCCATGTGAGGTACTTTCAAACCTTGATCTGCTACATTGAAACGAATAGTCTTGGCAGGAATCAATCCTAACCCTTCACAATCGTTCTCTTCGCTGTAATCCGTTAGCAACTGTGCCCCAAGGCAAATGCCTAGGATCTTAACTCCAGCCGCTGCGCGTTCCTTGATAAGAGTGTCTAATCCTCGCTCCCGAAGATTAGCCATTCCAACTCCAAAAGCGCCCACCCCTGGAAGGATGAGCTTTTCCGCGCTAGCGAGAACTTCAGGATCAGAAGAAATCTTAGCCTTTCCGCCAGCTTTCTTGATCATATTCCTTACCGAGGCAAGGTTACCTACGCCGTAGTCAATAATCGCGATCATGCTTGCACAAAATATGGATAGGCATCGAAGCGGTAGGCTTCAAGTCCGTATCGTTCAAAGAACTCGTTTCGAGTGACCGATTCGAGCTCAAGTAGTTTCTTAGAGAGTTGTTCTCCCGAGTTAAAACAGATCCCATCCAGTGTGGAGCCTTTCATTGGGAAATGCTCCATGCCGTAGTTCCCGATCAGGGTTTTGTAGCCACAGAATAGGCGCTCATAAAGGATGGTGCTGAATGCCGCCGCGGCGATATCCACATGCTCAAAACTCATGGAAGTACGAACGTCTGGGCCCGCTAAAGCAAAGTTGCCATCTGGAAAGAACTGCTGATAGAACTCCCTGGTTTTCTCCACCAATTCAGGCTTTTTTTCACGAGGGTGGGGGAAGATCATCACCTTCCAACCATCATGTTCAGCAGTGAATTTGGCGAGGTCTTTCAGCAATTGTTCTTCAGCCTCTGGAATATTCAATCCGTCATCTGTATGACCTTCATCTCTGCGCAACCAACCACCATGAGAGTAGTATCCAATGGTCATTGGCTCAGGCTCAGGTAAGGTCTCGAGGTAGCGATCAATGTACGTGAAGGCATACTCTGGAACCCACATATCTACCTGAGTGTACTTTACCTCTTTCAAGACCTTGATTTCTTCCTTTTGGTAAGCGCTACTCAACAAAAGGCTGTGGCAATACAGCACGCCATGATGGGTGCTCAAAGGTCCCGGACTTGGCAACTTCGTGAAGTCGTCAAGTTCGTTTTCAAGTAGAAGGTAACTCCAGTTGTGGTCGATGAGGTAAGGAGCGAAATCAAAGATTCGCTTGATCTTCTGGCTTCGGACCAAATGCAGCAAAGCCGCATTCTCCGCTACAAAAGCAATATGCATCGCTTTGTTCGCTCGGTTTGCCGAAGAGAAGAAACAAGACAACACAATCGGAAGCGCAAACAGAATGAAAGGGATCAATTGCTGTCCTTTGAATGCTGCTGGTAGATCTTCTTGACTGAAGAACACGCCCGGCGGTTGTGCTTGTTTTTTAACGTACTCGAATTCTAATTCTTCGAATACAAAGGCAGACTCTAAGATGGCCAATTGCGGCTCTCCTCTCAATGTGTGAAAGGCATCCGTGCCAGAACGCATTTTACGAAGCACTCGAATGAGCACCCGAAGACCAATGGTGGCTTGATTGCTCGCCGCTTGATCCAATCGGTAAGTGACATTCTCATTCATGCACTTCCAGGCATGCCATTCGCGGCTGCCTTCTTTGGCGCTTTTCAGAGAACGATAAGACGCTATGGCTTCTTTGAGCTCTTTACGCATCCATTCCCATTACGCGACGAAGCGTCTCAAACTCCGTTGCTGTATTTTTAATCTGCTGAAGGTCGTTCATGTCCATCGAGCAAAGGTGAGCAAGCTCGCCTGTGCGCTGGAATGATTGACGCAGTGTGAAGTGCTTTTCGAGGTATTTCGCTCCGTGTGCTGAGGCGAAAAGGGCCGCGCTATTCCCTAGCGTGTGGTCAGAAATACCGTGGAAACGACTGTTTGCGAAATCAGGCATTTCGAACTCTTCAACCAATGTTGGGTATTTCACGACGCAGTAGAGGTAAGTTGCGTAATCAACCACTTCAATCTTGTCTACGTCTTCTTGCGGCATATCAGCAGGAATAGAAACAAAGGTTGGCTTCTTTAACGACATAATATCACGCGTCAACTCTGGGAATCCAACGTGCATACGCGCAGCCACCTTCATGTATTTCAGGTCTAGCTCAACACACCAGTCAAGGAATTTCGAAGCAAACGGTGTAGCGAATACTGGAATTCCATGGTGATCTCCGAAATCGCGCAGGTGCTTCAATGTCTCGAAGTCCATAGCATGGCTCTTCGGCTTGTTGAATTGCTCCGGATCGTATAGCTGAACTTTAACAGCTTCGGCTCCACCAAGCTTTGATTGAAGAATCATTTGTTCCGCGGTAGCAAGATCTCCGCTAAACTGAGGTGATATTTCTGAAATGATGAACATGGTTCTGGAATTTCTAGGTTAGTTATGCTGCTCAAGAAAGATCTTGGCATTTATGAAGTTGAAAAGGAATTTCTTGTAGCTGTTTGGGTACTCTTCTTTGTTGAGCATTTCTTCCATCTTCGATCGGTCGAAGTATTGATAGATCGCTGAATCATCAAGGAAGTAAGCACGATGCTCAGGGTTTTTGAAGTCAAAGATCGAGTTGATCGAAGCATTGAACCCTTTCTTCTCACGACTCAAGCGAACCTGATCATTGAGAATTCCCTTCATCGAAGAACGGAGGATGTATTTGTTGTACCCTTCATTGATTAATAGCTCACTTGGGATGCTGTAAGCCCACTCAAAAAGCCCTTTGTCAAGGAACGGACTTCTATTCTCCAAAGAGTACTTCATACTGTTCAAATCGTCTTCGTGCAAGATGACACGAACCACTTCATTGAAGAGCTCATTCATCATGCGGTTGCGAAGGAGGCTATCACAGTACTTTGTCTCCGTGAACGGCTCATGGAAGTCTTTATTCAAAAGGCTTCGGAAGAGTTCGTTGTTCAGATAAATGTGGTCACGCTTATCTGGGTTGTCGAAGTACAGATCGAACTTTCTGAAGTCAGGGTGGCGAACAAACTGAAGTGGGTATTTTTCCCATTCCGCTTTGAATCGCGCGAATTCCGGATGATTTCTCATCTCGTACATGTGAAGTACGAAGTGGTCGTAGTATCCGGTGAACAGCTCGTCTGCAGCAGTTCCCGAAATGGAAATCTTGAACCCATTCTTCGCAATCTGCTCTGACAGGAAACTGTGGACGAAATATGAAATCGTTGCCACCGGCGCGTCGTGGTATTGAACCAGCGACTCGAGGCGACTAATATTATCTACATTAGGATCAAGGATCACTTTGGTGCTTTCACATCCAGTGTCTTCAATCGTGGCTTGAATGTTCTCGTACTCATCGTAACGATGATCGTTGTCAATGATAGAGAAGGTGTGAGCAGTGACATTGAACTCTTTCGCCGCAATAGAGACCAAACTCGCTGAGTCGACTCCACCGCTCAAGCAGAATGCAAGAGGTACATCTGAACGCATACGTAACTTGACGCTGTTGATCAAGCGCTCTCTCGTTCCTTCAATGGCTTCTTCCATTGACATCTTCTGCTCGTTCAGCTTTGGAATCCAGTATGGAGATTCTTTGACCTCGCTAGGGTTATTCACTGAGACAAAACCATTGTGCGAAAGCGGCAATTCGCGCACACCATGGAAGAAGGTTTCATTCGTTTTGTAAAGTGATTTATGACCATTCACGATGTAGCGAAGAATATGGTCACTATTCACTTCAAACGGGCGATTACTCAATGCTTTCAGGGCCTTCACTTCAGAAGCGAAGTACACACCGTCATTGGTTTCATGCAGGTAGAAAGGCTTTTCTGCGAATCGATCTCGAGACAACATCAAACGTCCGAGCTTGTCATCCAGCAAGGCAAAAGCCCACATTCCTTCAAAGCGTTCCGTGCAGCGATCGCCCCATTCGAGGTATGCTTTCACCAGTACCTCTGTGTCTGAATCTGTCTGAAAAGTATGACCTAGGGTAATCAGTTCCTCTTTGAGCTCAACATAGTTATAGATCTCTCCGTTGAAGGCGAGATGAATATGCTCAAAATGGAATGGCTGATTTGAACGAGGATCAAGGTCAATAATGCTCAATCGACTGTGCAGCAAGTTGACTTGGCTATCGCCGAAGACGTGGGTGCTATGTCCGTTGGCATCCGGACCGCGTTGCTCCATGGTTTGAAGAGCCGCGTTGATGCGTCCGTCATCAAGTTTTTCTTTACCGATATATCCAGCTATTCCACACATGGTCAGGCAGTATGTAGTGCTTTGAACTCGTCAGAATTCTCGAGTTCTTGAATGTCTTCAATGGTGTGCACGTCGAGGTTGTTCGCCACAACGAAACCACAGTGTGCACTGAGGAATTCATTGAAAAGAGCGTGCTTCTTTACGATTCGGAAAGCGGCATTTTGAACGCCATTTTCGTCGGCACTCATCACCTCCCAAAGTTTGTGGTTGACCATCAAGTCATAGCCACTTTTGAAATGAGCTGCCGTCAGTTCAGGACTGTTCGCTTGAGCTACAATAACGTTCTCCACTTCTCCGTCGGCCGATACCAATGGGTCTTCCACGGCTTGGCGGATTGCTACAATTTTCGGGGTGTGATCATCAGCAAGCTCCTTCGGACGAAGCAACGACTTGGCTCCATACTGTTCTCCGACCTTCAGAATCTCTTCGTCGTCTGAACTCACGAAGATGTCATCAACGAACGCACATTCTTTCAGGGCATCAATCGTATAGGCAATCAGTGGCTTGCCGAGAAGTGGGTAGATGTTCTTCTTCTCTAGGCGTTTCGAGCCGCCACGTGCGGGTATGATAGCGATAGTTCTCATAAGATGCGGTCGAGGATATCACGTGCAATCACTTCCGCTCCATTGGTCGCCATTTCGTGATTCTGCATGTTCTGTAGAATCGATTTGTACTCATGGTCAATGAAATGCGGGAGGAAAGTGTCTAAGCTATTTTCAAAAGTGTCTAACCCGATGAAGGTGGCCAGGCCTCCTTTCTTCAGGTTGATAATGTTTTCGTTCATTTCAGGATTCATCGCTTCTCCAAGAAGCAACATTGGTGTGCGCAATCCAATGCACTCACTAATGGTGTTGAATCCAGCACGAGCGATTACGAGGTCCATCTCATTGATGTAGTCTACCATGAGCTCATTCTTATCAATGAATGAAAGGTTGTCTTGCTCGCGCTCAAGGTTTGAAGAGACAAAGAACTGGTAGTCATCCAGAGAACGGATATGATCGAGGGCTTTCAGGATGCTTGGTCGAAGCACTCCTGCGCCACTATCGATAATCAAGATTTTAAATTTCCCTGAGTCTTCTACTTTCTTGTGGTTGATTTCTCCTCGAAGGATCAAGGGCACTTCTTGAGCGTTGTCGCTGTAGTAGTGCAGGATTTCTTCTGGGGTGAATGGCGGGAAATACAAGGCGTCAGCCATCTTCGCCATTTCAAAGAAACGGTAAACCACCTGCGTTTTCAATGGCGGCGGATACAGCTTTGAAAAGAACCAATCCCAAGTGAAATGGGCGATTCCAAACGAAGGTTTGTTGTTTTTTTGGGTGATTGGGAAGGCCTCATAAACGAAGTCAGAAATGGCGAAATCATAATCCCATTCTTCTAACTCATCCTTGATGTACTCCTCACTTTGTTCTAGGTATCGAGCATACTCTACATGAATCTTGTCAACGTCAGGCGAACCGTTCGCTTTCTTATGCCATGTGATGTTGTTGTATTTGTCGATGGTCTTAACGTCGGTGATCAGTCTACTCGCTGCTTCGAGGTGACGATGGGTCTGAACCGTGAGGTCAAAATCGCTGTGCAATGAGCGTAGGGCTTCAATGATAGCGCGTTGACGAACGATGTGTCCATATCCTTCGTCTGACAGAAAAATTTTTCCTTTTAGAGTCTTCATTCAAACAAGCCAACTGAAGCTTGACAAAAATCGTGATAATCTAAGCTTCAGCAGACTAAGATGAATGAAGTTTCCCACAATTGGAAGCGGGTTAACTCCTTTCAGAATCCGCCTACAAACTCGACTTTTTGAAAGACCTTCGCCGCGAATTCCGAATTCTAACTGTAAACTACCATTTACGTTTTCAATCATGCCTCGTACTAAAGGGTGAAGGATGGCATGGTTTTGTGAAAGTTATTTGTATAACCATCACGAAACAACTACTGAAATGCGCTACGTCATCTGCTCTCTTCTCTTTCCAGCTTTGCTTCTAGCAGGCTATCCCTCTCAAGCACAGGATTGTGCGGCTGAAATTTCATTCGAATACTCAGTGCTCAATCAAAGTGTTTTCTTCGACGCTTCTCTCGTTGGCCTATCGGCCGAAGAGGTGGTTACCTATGATTGGGACCTTGGCGATGGAGAAGATTCTATCTTGGAAGATCCTGTTCACACTTATCCTGACGCAGGGAGCTACCACGTTTGTTTGACGGTTTTCATAGAGGGGGGAGAACAAAACTGTGTGCTTGAAATTTGTGATCAAATCATTATTTCCGGCGGACTGCCTTGTCATGTGGATACTGAGATTGCTCCAGTCAATGTTGAGAATCAAAATATCACCGCATCTTTAAACATTTCATGTGGCAATTTTTCTACAGTTAGTGGAATTTTATGGACGATCGATGGAGAAGAGGTTTCTTCCGAAGAAACTTCAATCTCAATTGAAGTCTTCGAAGTTGGGGTACATGAACTGTGCGCTTATGTAGAAGCTTCATCTCCCGGAAATCAATGTTCCACGATGGAATGTCAAACATTTGAAGTCTTTCCGCCAACATTCGAATTAGATCCTGAAATTGTGGTTAAAGACAATGGGTGTAGCTACCGCTTTATTGATGCTACGGAATCAGAATTTGAGATCGTTGATCGCTACTGGGATTTTGGAGATGGGACGAGCAGTGCAGCATCTCAACCAGAAAAGTCATATGATACAAACGGTAGCTATGAAGTGTGTCTTTCGCTAACAGCCGCTTGGTACGGAACGGAAGAAACGCGCACCACATGCACATGGGTAGAAGCGTCATGTGACCAGGAAATTCAGAAGCCAGAAGGCGTAAACGTTGAGATCGTTGCTAATTCAAGTACGATACAGATTAAAACAGTGGAAGCTGCCTCCGGAGTTGAATATCTAGTTCACGACATGTCGGGACGCCAAGTAGCATCTGGAACAGTGTCAGATATGCGTGAGATTCAGGTAGAGCACCGTGGCCTATACCTTGTTTCCATCATTGATGGTCAAGATGTGGCGTCAACTAAAGTGTGGGTGCAATAACTTACTTGACAACCAAGCGCGTAGTGTGCTTGAAGTCTCTTCCGTGAAGGATGATCGAGTAAGTACCCGGTTGCAAATCAGAAGGAACGTCAAACTGCAGTGCAGAAGCTTGTTCTAGCATCACAACAGGTTGGGTGAAAACAACACGCCCACTAAGGTCATAGATGTCAATCGTTCCGCTTCCTTCGAGGTTCAAACCACCAACTGCTAATGTAGCTATCCCTTCGTCGATTGGGTTAGGGTAGACACTGAGCGAGTTTGAGAAGAAGTCAAGTTGAATTGGGCTCATTTCTTCATAGTCAGGGGCGATTCCTGAAGGGTCACCAATTTCAATCTGACAGAAGAAGCCGTAGTCACCTTCTTGTGGGTCATCACATGCATCTTGGGTTCCGAGCATTGGCTTTACACCAACACGGTAGAAACCATCAGGAATACCTAATGGAAGAAGGTAAAGTGATGTTGTATTCACTGAATACGTCACAATGGCTGGACCAATCGGTGTCATCGTCGGGTCATTCTCTTCAATCGGAGCAATCTGCCATGCATATTGATCTACCACTTCCAAGAATTCACATTGCAGCGTAGCACCAGGATACTGCGTGGTGTTGCAGTATTCCGGTCGTACATTCACGTATGGAAGCGGGTTGATAATAATGAACTCGGGGTCACTCCAAGGGCCCCAAACTCCACAGTACTCTGCGCGTGCTTCGATCACATAAATCTTGTTGTAACGAATACATTCGATGAGGTCGAAGTAGCAGAATGAAGTTGAGCTTGCACCAATGTGTGTAAGCACAGTAGATCCACCATCCGTGGTCAAACGCCATTCGATATTCTGACCATCACCTACATAACGTGCCTTCACGTTTTCGGTCATATCGTAATTCAATCCGGCGTATCCAGGCTCTAGTTCAGTAGTTGGAGAAGCCTCCGTGTAGATCTGTCGCACTTGATTGTAACCGCACCAGTAGCCATCTACTTGTACTTGAACATATACGTCGTACGTTCTGTCGAAACAAAGTCCACCAACCGCATTGAGGTTGATGATCCCATTCGATCCATTTACCTCGGCAAGGAATTGGTCTCCGCTATCAACATCAATGAACAGCCAGCGAGAACCTTCAACCAAGCTATTGTATGGAGTATAAGTGATACGGTTGATTGTTTGATTGATTCGGTATCCCGGAAGACCAACATCCGGGGTGAAAGTCGGGAACCATCCAGCGCGTACTTCAGAAGCAGGAAGATATTCAGTGCAAATATTGAAAGAACCTGCACCTGCTCCATTTGCAGAGTGAATTCGCAGGTAGTAGTCGTTGCCGGCGATGAGGGTGTTTGCGTAAAGCGTCTCACCTGAATTAGCTCCATTAGTATTTTGACAGGCTACTGAGTTGAGCCCATTATCCAGTACCTCAATGACCATATCGAAGTTGGATGTTGTACCTGTGATTTTGATTGCTTGCGTTGTAGCGGTGAACGCGTACCAGACATCATCATCATCCGTTCCGCTACATACAGCTTCACCAGAACCTGAAGCGCCGAGGCTACCTGCAGTCGAACAAGCAAGACCATCATATGTGTTCTGCATAAAATCGCTCAGGGTGATTGCCACAGCAGTGCCAGGGTCTTCTTGAGCCATCAATCCACAAGCCGCCAATAGCGACAGTGCAAAAGGTATAATTCGTTTCATTTCCGGTCAGTTCTCTCTCTATCGAACCTCAGAAGGGCGCGATTGAAGTGCATAAGATATAAAAAAATCATGCGTTCATACTATTCGGACTCCCAAAGAATCGTCTCATTCTTGGGGTTCAAATCAGTTCATTTCTAAGAGATTAGCTTGGCGATCGCCTGTGGGTTGTAAGGTCCGTAGACTTCTGGTCGTTGAACCTTGTTTTCTTTCGTACCCGATTGATACAAAGATATAGGATCGTCATCAAATTCGATAGGTGTGGCAATTCCTTGCCTTGCCATGGAGGCTGCGTAGTCTGCTCCGGGAGTGTAGTTCTGAAGACTCATGTTCTCTACACCCAAGCCCATGGCGTCAAAGAACGTCGTGCTATACACCGAAATTTGAATGAGGGATTGAGAAAGAAGGTCCATCAAATTGGCAGTCTTTCCATAAACCGTACAATTCGGGTGATCATTGAGGTGTTCATAGAGCTCAGGCTCCTTTTCGTACGGGTGAAGCTTGATCCATAATTGCCATTCCGGGTGCTTTTCTTCGATGGTGCGCAGCAATGATTCCGCGTAAGCGACATAATCTTTAGGCATGTTCTTCTGAGCACCTATAAACACGGCCTTGACTTTTTCACGGCCCTGATATTTCTCCCAGCCATCGGTTTGAAGACTGTAATCACCAGCAATGATCAAATTTTTAGGGTCATACTCATGGCCCTGGGCAATGACAGACTTCCAGTATTGACCAAACAATACCAATTGGTCAGGGAAGATGGCCTGAGCGGCAAAGTCTTTGGCCATGTCGTGATAGACATAGTATAGATCTTCAGCGGCAATGAGTCCATGCTGAAATTCAACCACTTGAATATTCAACATCTTCGCAGCAGCGATAATTCCCTCTCGGTGATAGTGGTTGGTCATCAGCAGGGTCTTCACACCCTGGCCTTTAAACAGGCGGTAGTAGCGATGGAATTCTTCAAAGAATAAGTGAAGAGAGGTGCCCAGATAAGCAGCACCAATTTTGTGTTTACTGTTCTTGTAAACCATCACTACATCTTCAAGCACTTTGCGCTCAGTAGCGTCCAAGTGTTTGTTTCCGAATGACTCAATCTGCTGTTCTCCTACTTCGAAAATCAGTCCGCTTCGGTGCTGGTGATCACGAATCACAGAGATTTTATCTGCACCAATGGTGTCAATGATCTTTGAGAAGTAATAAGACTGCTCTTTTCCATCCTTGTCAAACCCCGTACGCCCATCATCAAGAAGTACAATTTCTTTGAGCTTTGAACGGCGTTCTTTCCGGCGATAAGAACGCAATGCGAACATCATCTGCTGGAACCAGATAGGCTTGTCTAAACGATGAGGTATGATCTTATGCGTGGTATTGGTCACCTCGTAGGTGATCGCGTGTTGTAAGATCTTGTAGTAATGGAAGATCTTCCCGCGACCGATGTCTGGAGAGTCCAGACGCTCGTCAATAAGTTGCTGTAATTCAGTGAATGGTAACAGCTGCATAATGGCTTATCTGATGGCGCAAAGCTAGTAAAGCTTAAGCTGTTTTAATGGATTGTACTTCTCGAATGATTCCTTTTCCTCGTTTCATGAACCAAATCAAACAGGCAGCGAGTAGGGATGCTGTGATTACAGCCTTGATCATCCAATTGAATTCTACCGCGAAGGTCACGAACACTCCTGTTAAGGTGATGAAGAAGAAGATCGGAATAGGATAATAGCTCAACGGTAGGTACTGCTTAGTGTCTTTGAAAAGGTGCCCTGAAATACCCATGTACATGTAGCAGAAGAAGGTAGAGAACACAGCCGCTTCAATTCCAAAGAAAGGAACCAGTGCCAAATTCAATACCACGTTCAAAATTCCTGCGGCAGTGGTGATCTTGAAGAGGGAAGTTGTCTTTTCATTGAAAATAACGAACTCTACGGAAGCCACGTATAGCGGACGATAGCAGAAGGCCATGAACAAGAAGATGGCATACTTGTACGAATCAGCCAAACCGTCAGTATTATTCAGGAAGAAGAACTTAAATACCTCTTTCGACCAGAGACCAGCAAGAGTGGCAGCCACATAACTGAAGCCCAACCAAAGGAAGGTGAACTTCCGAATGATCAAGTGCACATCAGGGTTCTTGTCTCTGAATAAGCTGAAATAGATCGGCGAAACAACAGTATTCACCTGGCCTGAGAAGTGATTGAAATAACTCGCGAAACTGTAGGCCACATTGTACATACCAATGGTAGCGGTACCCACGTTTGAGATTCCGTTGTATTGGTCAAGTACAATTCGATCGCTCGAAGTCAGGAGGTAGTCAGAAAATTTGTGTGGTACCAATGGCAGAGAAATCTTTAGCCAGCCTCTAATGCGCTTTCCTCGCAGACTGAAGCTCGGTAGAATCTTCTCGGCTCCGTATATGATGATCGCGAAGAAGATTCCTTGGAACATTACACTGACGAAATTCGAGATGAAGAAACCGAGGTATCCCAACTTGTAGATGTAGATCGTGACGAAAGTCGTGATTACTGTTAGAACCCCAGCAATTGCCGTACTCACGTGAACGACGTTATGCTTGTGTCGAAATTGCATGAGGCGCATTCCAATCCCTCGTGTCAAATCGAAGGTCACCATTGGTGTCACCAGCAACGCGATAATGGTCCAAAGATGGTCTTCCGGTACGTCATTCCTGAACACGAAATAGATCAAGGCTGTTGCCGAAACGCCGTAAAAGATCTTGTACAAGAGCAAGAAGCCCATGTACTGCGACCAATATGATTTGAAGAAGCGTTCTTTCTTGAAAAAGGCATTCTGAAATAGCGGAGACATCCCGAGATCTGCGATCATCGAAAGCAGTCCTAAATATCCCATCGCCGTTCCATAGACGAAGTAATCGAAGCTGGTAAGAAACTCCGAGATGATAGGATATAACAAGAGGTTCGCAAACATGGGAACCTGACTTGCAAAGGTGTAAAGTAGACTGTTCTTGAAGACGAACTTCAGCATCAGATCAGTCCTTTAGCCCGACAGTTTGCAACGTGTTCCTTGAACTTCAAGGCAGAGGTTTTTCGTCGTTCTGCGATTTCTATCAAGTCTGTTTTTCCATCAGCAAAGCTGAGGAAATGCAACAGGTTGTGAAGGTTCTCCCGGTCGGTATCCGGGTCTACAGAATCAGGGTACAAGCCGCGTGGTCCCAACTGAGGTTCGCAGAATTGTACTTCATTTCGATATTTGTCATTGAGCTCAAGCACTTCTACGAAGTCAACGTAGGTGTTGATGGTGTCAACCATATGCTCAAATGAGATGAAGTCTTTGTTGTCAAAGGAAGTGTGATACTCTTTGTATCGCTGGTACGGAGTGCGCATGAGACTTCCTACAGGTAGGTTGAATCCCGGACTACAGTACTGGCGTTCATCGCTGCCGCCCACAGCAAAATCAATCACTTCATGTTTTTTACCGCTATAGCGAAGCACATGTTCAGCAACCCGTGTCGCCAAACAGTCGTCGCGTTTGGAGCGCTTGAAGGTCAAATCACCTCGGTCTCCTACACAGGTCAATACATATCCTGCATCTAGCTTTTCCAACAATTGGCCACCCACTCTGTCGAGATAAGCAATGATGCCTATCGTTTCTGGAGCAAATACAAAGCGGTAGGTGTACTTGCGATTGGGCATCTCCGCAATCTTCTGATAGAGAAATGCCTGAACCAAAGGCCCACTCAGCTCGTTGTTCGCCATACTTGGATGGCAGACATAAGTCGAGAAGAGAATTTCTCGGTCGGTAGATCCAGGAAGTACACATTCACCATAATCAAGGTGACCTGGTTCTAAGTCGCTATCTATGTACACGCGGTAGCTTCCTTCCTTTGGAAGTGATTGCCATTGCTCTTCTGACATACAGAAACCCCATGTTTCACGATAGTAACTTGTGACGTATGGAATGGCCTTCGGCATAGAAGGAAGCGTACGTACATGCTTCGAAAGCTCTTCGTACGAGATCTCTTGATCCACAGAAGTAGAGTAGGAGATCACATGCAAGTTGTTCTCCTTAAGGTCGCAAATGCGTTGTCCGTCTGGAGTGGTGATATACGCTTCGCGAATGTTCCATTCCTTAGGAACTGTCCAGTCAAACACCTTGGTGCCACTGGCCACGCGGTAGCGCTCCATCGGGACGATTTCCGACAGAATATCTAATGTGTCTCGAACGCCTTGCCCCGTTAAGCTCCTGCAAATCGGCCAGAGGCGATCAAAGTAGGATTCAATTTCCTTTTCAAGCTCAAGAGAGCGCATTCCAAACGAGGATTTCGTCTTCTTCGATGGTCTTCAATGCTTGCTTACCTAGCACTTCGTCGATATGACGTGGACTAATTCCCTTAGCAGGTCGTTTCCACGTAAGATCGTCGCGTTCGATGGTTTTTCCTTCCGGAATTGCTCGAGCTGCTACCAGGCTTCTGCGTGCATTTTGACGTGATTTTTCTTCGCTTTCGAGTGCTGTGAGTTTGAATGAACCGAGCAATTCGAAGGTTTTGTCCATCACCTTCCAGAAGTGCTTCATGTCTTCTTTATCCATGGCGTGGTAATGGTCATTGCCCGGAAGGGTCTTGTCGTGGCTGAAGTGTTTTTCAATCACTGCAGAACCCAACAATGTGGCCATTTTCATCACTTCCATATCCTTAGGTAAGGTGTGATCACTGTACCCAGGAACATGGTCAGGGAAGTTGCGGATGAGATCTTTGATCATACCCAGGTTGGCATTCTGATCCTCCGTAGGGTAGTTCAATACACAGTGCATCAAACAGAGTTTGTTCCCATGCTTTTCAATTGTTTCAACTGCTTGCTGCACCTCCCAGAGGTAAGCGGCTCCAGTTGAAAGAATCATCGGCTTCCCGAATGAACACATGTGCTCAATGAAAGGAAGGTTCGTTAAATCAGAAGAAGAAACCTTGAAGACCGGCATAAGGTCATTCAAGAAGTTTGCTGATTCAACGTCGAAAGGAGTACTCATGAACTCAATACCTGCGGTTTCACAGTACTTCGCGAGTTCTTCGTATTCCCCTTTCCAAAACTTGTCGTATTTCTTGAATAGTTCGAACTGAGATTCAGTCGGTTCCTGGCTTAGGTCCCAGTAGTAAGGTGAGTCTTTTGACGCAATAGTTTCAGCCTTGTAAGTCTGAAATTTTATCGCGTGCGCTCCACCTTCTGCTGCTTCATCAATCAGTCGTTTTGCTAGATCCATTGAACCTTCGTGGTTCACTCCAGCTTCTGCGATAACGTAAGGACGAGTCAATACTCGTGGGTCATAGTTATCGAGGAATTCTGTCAGTTTCATAGGGTCAGGTTTTTCACCAGACGGTCCAACCGCCTTCAACAAGCATATTATCTCCTGTTACATAGCTCGATGCATCTGATAGGAGATAAATCAGTGCTCCAGCAACTTCGTGATTATAGCTTAGGCGCTCCATTGGAGAGAAACGCGCAAAATTCTGTTCAAACTGCTCTTCGTGGTTGTTCCAGACACCGTGAGGAGTGATCATATTCACACGAACTTTCTTCTGTGCCCAGTATGAGGCGAGGTATCTAGAAAGTGCATCCACTCCTCCTTTCGAGGCGCTGTACGCCGCCGGACAACCCAAACTTGTTCCTTTGTAGAGGTTCTGGTTTGGTGCTACCACAGAGTAAGTAGACGGAATATTGATGATGCTACCACCGCCGTTATCAGCCATCCATGCTCCAAGCACCTGGCATGTGAGGAAAGTACCTTTCAGGTTGATGTGAACCACAGTGTCCCAGTTGTCATCTGAAACTTGTTCGAATGGTTCGAAGATGAGGTGAGACTTATTTTGATGTCCGTTCACTAGGCCGTCAATTCGACCGAATTTCTCTAGAACAGCATCTTTCAATCCGTTGACTCCTTCGCGAGAAGAAACGTCTAACGCGACGCCAAGCATCGAACGTCCATGACGTTCTTCAAGTTGAGATGCGTAGTCAGCAGGATTGGATTGTGGGATATCAGCGGCTACCACGTGTGCACCGAACTGAGCAGCAGCCTCGCAAAAGGCGCGGCCTACCAGTCCACAAGCACCAGTGATTACCACCACTTTGTCATTCAGTTCGAACTTCTTTCTGAAGTCGATCTGAGTTGGGTCGGTCGTTCTCATTTAGTTGAACTTTCGGAATACAGGTTTGATTGAAGGACCTACCAGGTGCTTCTCATATCCATCTTCAAGTGCACGTTCGAAGACAACACAGCTGTCGTCGAATGCAGCGAGCATGTAGTCGATGTCTTCGATCGTGTGGCTGTAGCAAGGAGAAAGAATTCCTTGGTAAAGCACACCGCGCTTGATCATTTCTTGCATGAACAGGGTACGATAGTCAAGATCAGGCTGCTTTTCTGCATTTCGGATTCCTAATCCGATGCTCCAGTTGAAGCCCATGATATCGAAGTAGTCTTGAAGCCCTCGGCGATCAAGGATTTCATTCAATCCATTGATGAAGTGATCTCCAATTTTATGGTTGTGCTGAATCACAGGTTCAGACTCGAAAACATCCATGGTAGCAAGACCTGCAGCAATGGAGTGCGTTTCTCCACCGTGGGTAGTACTAACCAAGAATAGTTTCGGTTCACCTGGGCGGTTGATACCTCCCAGCTGCATAATTTCTTTTTTACCGGTGAGGGCACAGAAAGAGAATCCATTCGCGATTCCTTTCCCCCAAGTGGCGAGGTCTGGTTCTGCGTTGAGGCGCTTGATCGAACCTGGGTAGTCTGTTTTGAATCCGGTGATCATCTCATCCATGACCCAAATCGCTCCGTGTTTGTGGGCAATGTCAATGGCTTTCTTGTAGAAATCTGGCTCAATTTCTTGCCACTTTTCTGGTTCACCAAGAACGCAAGCGATTTCACCTGGGTGCTCATTGAACATGCGCTCCAAGTCTTCCAAGTCGTTATGCTTGAAAGTAACCGTCTTGCTCTTCACTGAGTCAGGAACACCAAGGTCACAGTCAGTAGAACCAATGAACCAATCATCGTAGCTGTAGAACGGATGTTCTGCGGTACGTGCTACTAGTTGACGACCAGTGTACGCTCGTGCAATCTTCACCGCAGCTGTTGTTGCAGTAGATCCGTTCTTCGCAAACTTGATCATGTCGTGACCTGGAACCAGGTTCACGAAACGCTCTGCCATTTCGTGCTCTATCGTCGAAGGTCGACTGAAGTTTGAGCCTTTTTCCAATTCCTCACGAACACGTGCCAATACAGGTTCATAGGCATGTCCGAGACTCACTGAAGTCAATCCCATCAGCGTGTCTAGGTACTTATTTCCGTCAAGATCCCAGCAGTAAACTCCTTTGGCGTGTGTAATTGCCGCAGGGGAGTGGATTGGGAATTGATCGTCTCCTTTTGAATAGGTATGCGCGCCCCCTGGGATTAGATCATGAATCCGTGAGCGGTATACATCACTCTTAGCAAAGTTGGTGATGTTAGGAAGGGTGGCTGAGTGTTTCATTTTACTATTCGGTCTTCTTTGATCGATTTAGCGAAACCGCTGTTGATCTTACTTTCTTTATTGATCTCCAGAATTTCAGGCTTTTCACGAAGCAATTTTGTTACCTCCTGAATGCTGAAATCCGGCGTATCTTCTAACTCTTCGAAGATACGTTTAACCATATTCAGGTCTGCTGGGGTGTCAACAGAAAGTTTGAACATGTAATCGTTATCTGCTTTCTTCCAGCCACAGCTGAAGTGCTTTTTGATGTACGGACAAACGTGCTCACGCTCGCTCATCAACTTGGCTTTTTGGTTGGCTTCTTTCAGTGCTTCATAAGTGAATACTTCCACGTCGAAACCATCCTCCAGATAGTCTGGCTCCTGGTTGGAATTCGAGAAATATACTTTTCCCGATTCCGCGTGAGCGTTAACAACAAAATCAAGCACCTTATGAGAGTGAAGCGGATTGTCGCAGCAAATGCGCACAATCGTATCAGGCGTTTGTTCTAGCATATTGGCTGCGCCCCAGAATCTCTCTAGAACGTCCCAGTCGCTACCGCGGAATACGTTCACTCCATTCTCTTTGCACCAAGCTTCAATGGCGTCATCTTCTTCGTTTGAAGTGGTAGCGATGACGAAATCATCTACAGATTTCGCTGGTGTCAAACGCTCAATGAGATGCCCGAGAATGGTGTTGCCGTGAACCTCGGTCAATACTTTTCCTGGAAGGCGCGTCGACCCCATTCTTGCTTGAAGTATCGCTACGGTCATTTCAATTCGTCTTTAAAGATTCCCATCCAGAGTTTGTCATGGTATGCTCCATCAGCATAAATATGCTTGCGTAATCGACCTTCCACTTGGAAACCGATTTTCTCGTAAAGTCGCACGGCTCCTGGGTTGTTGTCGTATACAGTTAGAGATACTTTTCGCTGGTTCAATTGTTCGAACGCGTAGTTCAACACCAATCGACAAACCTCGCTTCCGATGCCTTTACCCCAGGAGTCTTTGTCGCCAATCATAATGCCTAATTCACATGTCATGGCAGTCTTGTCAAAAGAATCTAGCTTGATGTTACCGATATGCTGATCATTGCTTTTTAGACAAATGGCCAGCATAATACTGTTTCCATCTGCAGAAACAGACTCGAGGTATGATCGGAGAGAATCAAGGTTCGAAGGATAAGTTCCTGTCACCAAGCCCCGGGTAGTTTCTGGATCATTGATCCACGAAAGGTAGGCTGGAGTGGCATCTGCAGGAGATGCTGCTCTCAAGTAGATCTGTTCTCCAATAAGGAATCGACTCATTTAGAATGTTTTTGCTGAAGCATTTCTGCTCCTTTGTTCATTGCTTCTACATCTTTCGTCAAGTTGCTATCGTGCATACGGTAACGGTAAAGTGGAAGAATGATATTGTAGATCTGATAGTTATCTAGCCAACGAATGCGAAGGTCTTCTTCTTCGCGAGCGCGGAATCCTTCGTCGTACAAACCGATGTTGTACAAGAAGTCTTTGCGAAACATGATACCACAAGCAATCGGTTCTTTCTCCGAAGAAACGTGCTCCATATGACGTCCACGTTCATCAACCAACCAGTAGTCAGTAGATACGGCGTCAAGTGAGTTGTTCTCTTCAAGAAACAGCTTCTGAACCTTAAGAAGGTCGCGATGGATGTAATCATCCGCGTCCAAAAACATGACGAACTGCCCTTTGGCTTTCTTGATTCCAAAGTTGCGAGCCCCGGCCAATCCAACGTTCTTTTCGAGGTTGAATACACGAACTTCTTCTTCGTAGTTCTCTAGAATCTCAGCTGTGTGATCAGTGCTGCAGTCATTGACTACAATCACTTCAAACTGATTTTCAGCGAGGCTCTGCTCCAACGCCGAACGAATAGCACGTTCTACGTAGTTCGCATAATTGTATGTGGTAATGATCAGTGAGACCATGTGATGAGTTTTGAGCTAAGGTATAGAGTGTTCATGGTCAATTTGTCAGTCAATGGCTCGAAAAAGTTAGCGCTTTTTCCTACGCTTATGTTCTGAGCTCTCCTCGCTACCATAACCGCCGTTGCCATTGCCGTCTTCACCGCCGTAGCCATAACCGTATCCGTAGCCATAACCATAGCCGTAACCGTAGCCATAACCGTAACGGTAAGCGTACTTACCATAGTAGTACTTCCACTTCTTCTGCTTGATGTTATTCAGCAAGACAGACACGTGCGTGAGGTTATTTTGACCTAAGACATCTTCTAGGTAGCGAATACCTTGTTTCGTCGCCTTTTCTGTATTCATCACAAAGATTCCGGTATCTACCTTATTCATGAGGACAAGCGAATCGCTAATCAACATCAATGGAGGGGTATCCACTACGATGAAATCGTGGGTTTCTTTCAAGTCATCAAGCAACTCATCAACCTTCTTACTCAATACAAGTTCCGAGGCATTTGGAGGTACTGGACCAGCCGTGATCACTTCAAGGTTTTCAATCTGCGTTTGGATCGTACATGAGGCGAGATCCGTCTTACCAATAAGAATGGTTGAAACTCCGGCAACGTTCTCTAGCCCGAAGGTCTTGTGGACTTTCGGTTTGTGCATATCGAAGTCAAGGAGCATTACTTTCTTCCCTGCTTTGGCGATTACCGAAGCGAGGTTGGTAGAAGTAAAGGTCTTACCCTCACCAGGGTGAAGGGAAGTAACCAAGAGTACTTTTGGTCCTTCTTCCTGAAGAAGGTATTGCAGGTTCGTTCGTATGGCTCGGAAGGCCTCGGAGACATTCGATCGCGGAGCACTCAAGATCGCGATTGGGTCGCTCATGATCTCAGTGTAGTTCGGAACTCCACCAATGACCGGAAGACGGGTCATTTGCTTGATCTCTCGAATGTTCTCGATGTGCTCGAAGAATACAAGACGAACAAAACCGATCAATACGGCTAAACCTAGACCAATCCCTACAGCGAGATAGATCGTTCGTTCTTTGTTCGGTCCGACGACCCCAATGACTCGCGCCTCCTCCACGAGTGATGCTTCAGGCAGGATAGCTGCACGGGCAATCACCGTATTGGCCTTTTTCTCCAAAAGGAAGATGTAAAGGCTCTCGTTTACTTTCAGCTTACGATCGATACCCAGTACATCGCGCATCGATTTTGGAATCTCTTTTAGCTTCAGCTCGAGTCGACCAATTTGGCCGTTGACATCGGATATTTTACTCAACACCGCGACTCGCGTGTCAGTGGTGTATTTGTAGATGCTGAGTTTGACAACATTAATCAAGCTGTCTAGCGTGACAATGTTGAAGTTTTCCGGTTTATAGGTGTTCAGCTTTTCGGTTCGTTCAACCTTCAGTTGGAATAGTTGATTCACCTGTTGCTGCAACAACTGGTCTTCTTCAAACATGTAGAAGGAAGGAGGAAGCACAGCCTCGTCAAAACCTTGACGAATGAACTCCTCCATGGCGTTCATTGACTCGAGTCGAAGCTCTAACTTTCGCTTCTCTCCATCAAGTTCAATCAAGCTTTTGAAGTAAGAGTTCTGCTCTTTATTCAAGTCAAGAATACGGTTGCGATCTCGGAAATCCTGCAACATGTATTCCAATGAGTCCATAATCCACTCCAGCTCATCAAGCTGTTTGTCGATGTACTTCTGAGTATTCTCGTTTACATCTACTCGCGTTTTCTGCGTGTAGTCAATGTAAACCGTGGAAAGCGTATCAAGGAATTTCTTCGCACGATCCGGTACTTCGTCTTCCACCTGAATGTTGAGGATACTCGTGTACTCAACGTTCTCAATGTTCATGGCACGCTTGTACTTGTTGACAAGCCAATCATGACGGTGAATCTTGATCTGGAAATCACGCTCTTGTAGGCCGGCAATCGTTGCCTCATTCACAAGGTCCGTCTTATTGACCGTGAATGTGTATTCATTCTCTTCAACACGATCGCCAAAGCGGTAGGTACGGGTGATCTGTTTTCCAGCCATTTCAAAGCTGACCGCGTACTCGTCCAAATTCAATACTCGAATTGAAATTGGGATGTTGTACAACGAAGGGTCGTTCCTCTCTAGATGAATCTGAAGATTTCTGAAGTGATCTACCGGAGCCGTTTTTACACGTCCAACGGTGTAATATGAAATCTGGTAATCAAGCTTTTCTAGCGTAGAGCTAATGATATCGTATGAAGATATCACACGCTGTTGGTTGGTCACATCTGCAAGAAGCGTGTAATAACCTACGTTGCTGTAGATCTGACTTTGGTAGTCATAAGTCTCTTGGGAACGCAGAAGGATCTCTGCCTTTGCTGCGAAAATGTCCGGAAGTCGGTGCGTGTAGAGGTTCGCGCCAATGTAGGCGATCACCGGAAATAACAGCATGAGCAGCCAGTTCTTTCCAATAAACTTGAAAATCGGCCGTAGATCCTCCGGATCAATGAATGAAGCTTTGTTCTCCGCCATAGGTGTAACCGGCACAAATATAAGAATGCGATCCAGAGTTCATTTCGCTTATAAATGTATTTCATCTAGAAATCTATTTATGTAACTTCGCACCAACTGAAATTTACGCAGTTCTAAACACCAATATTCATGAAAACTACGTGGCTAGCCGGTATTCTCTCTATTGTTCTTTTGGTTCTTCCAATGATCATGTTTGGCCAGGATGCGCCATTCCCTGACGACGGGGGTTCACCTTGTGATGGGCCGTTCGGTGCAGTATGTCCAATCGATGGAGGTGTAAGCCTGCTCGTAGCAGCTGGGTTGGCTCTAGGTGGGAAGAAGGCTTACGATATCCACCGTAAAGGTTGATGATACAGAAGCTCAGAGATAATCCTCTGTTGCGATTTCTTGTTGTAGGCGCAGTAGTTTATTTGCTGTGGTACATTACCTATGAGTTTTTCCTACGCCCATACACTCATCTTGATGAATGGGTTGTCAATCAAATTGTTTTTGGAACCGAGTTCTTTCTCGAATTCCTGGGGTATGATTTAACGCCCTACACACGTTTCGAATGGATGCGTCATGTTGGTATCCTTGGTTCTCCAGGAGTAACCATTGGTGAGCCATGTGATGGTGTGATTTTGTTCGCATTGTTCGCGACTTTCATTCTTGCTTTTCCCGGACCAATCAAGCACAAACTCTGGTTTGCTCCTTTGGGCATAGCGTCGATTCATTTCATTAATGTTCTTCGTGTAGTAGCACTAGCGATCATTGTGGATGTGAACCCTGATTTGCTGGAGTTTAATCACGATTACACCTTCACGATTATCGTGTATGCCTTCGTATTCCTGCTTTGGTATATCTGGATTCAGCGTTTTTCTCCGCTTGGTAAAACGGAGAAAACATGAAAAGATGGCTCGCGTTCACGATCATCCCGGTCTTTATTGTTCTGGGCTTCGTTCAGGAAATGGTCAAGGTAAACGTGAATTACTACCTCGAGCAGACATCGAACGTTCCAGGCTTTTACAACGGTACCTACGAACAGCGCAAGCAGTGGATGGAAGACCATCGCATAGATGCTCCTTTCGACTATTACTACAGCCATCGTCCCATTGATTGGCTGCACCATTTATCTCTAGGCCAGTTGTCTAAGCTGAAATGGGGACTCGCAGTGGTTTTTATTGTAGTCCATTTTGCGCTTAACGTCTTGTTCCTGCGAATGTATTTCCGTGCTAGCGAAGAAAAACAGCGGAAACAAGCGAAGCGCTTCTTACCTATGTTATACATCGTGAGCTTTGTGCTAGCAGGTATATTCTTAGTTGGTGGGAAGTTGATAGGGATGGATGTTCCTTCCTATAACATTTCGAGAAAGATCTTGGGCTTTATGCAAAGTCCGATGCCTGCCATTCTTCTTATTCTACTAATTCCCTTAGCGGCTAGATTTGAAGAACAGCGGAAAGTAGAATCATAATTGAGTACTACCTTTGACCTATGAATTTAGATCGACTTCCAGGACATGCCCGTGTTTGGGTTTATCAGTCAAACAAGGAACTGACAGTTGAACAGACTGCCGCTATTTCGAAGGTGATGGAGCAATTTGTTTCTCAGTGGCAAGCGCATGGGAGTGATTTAGCTGCTGGATTTGAAATTCGAAATCAGCGATGGTTGATTCTTGCGGTTGATGAAAGGCAACAAGCGGCCACTGGTTGTTCCATTGACTCTAGTGTACATCTCATTCAAAACCTCGGAAGAGAACTGGGTATTGATTTCTTTGATCGTACCCTCATTGTTTGGGGAGGCTCGGAGGGGCTCCAAGAAGATCGTATGCATGATTTTTGGGCGAAGCGCAAAGCAGGAATCGTTACTGCCGAAACTCAGGTGTACAACACCCTTGCAAAAGATTTGAATGAATTGCGCAGCTCATGGGAACAGTCATTTGAAGAAAGCTGGCACCAAAGTATGTGGTGAGCTAGTTCACAAAGAAGTGAAATCGAAGTTCTTTCCTGAATTTCTCTACGACCACAATGTAATCTTTCGGGTATCCCGTATTTCCTACCAGGGCCATTTTTTTAGGTGTGAAAGCGCAACGAGGTCCTGTTCCGGGTTTTTGTTCGTTAATGCATAGGATTCGCCTCGTCTTTACTTCGCTCATTCCTGTCCACAGCTCATCCATGGTATAGTACTTCACGCTAACGCGGAATCGCTCAGGATTCTTGAGCAGATCTTTGGGTAAGAGTAAAGGGGCGATCGCGGTATTGGTATCAGAAACAACCGTGATTGAAGGATCCGTTGAGCTAAGTTCAGGAGCGTCTGAATCAAGTTTGATGCTCCATCCCAGAAGTTTGAGGTTTTCAGCAAGGTCCAACTCAAAATGCACGGAATCGTTCGCTGCAGCAGCAAAGTTGATCCTTGGGGTAACATGGCCATTGTATTGAAGGCTATGCCGTTCCGCGCTAGCGAGCACAGTATACTCAATCATTTTATTCTGCTGATATGAAGCAAGGTGGTCAAGTAGGTGTTGATGTCGATGGTAGATCCATGCCTTTGCTCTATCTAGTTCTTCTTCGTAGTCATCTGCATTGATTTCCCATTTTAAGAAATGCTCCGGAAGTTCTGGCGCAATCAAGCGGTGCAGAGAGTCAAGCTTAGTGATGACCTGTTTGTGGTGGAGACTCGTATTTAGCAGAAAGACGAACCGGTCAATGAATTGTTTGTGCAGACGTTGGTCCATCATCATTGCACGAAAAAACGTATTGCTCGGTTGATGGTCATCCCAGCCTGCGGTAGGAGAGAGGGAGAATTCGAGTGCATTCCAATGGCTCTTACCTGAAGGGAAGTTGTTGAATCGTCCAAATCCCCAATCGAGATCATTCACGATCGGACGCCAGCGTTTGGTATTGGCGTCACGAACGAAGCGCATGTTGTTGGTGAGCCAATCTTGATTGCCGCTGTAAATCTCCAAAATGAAGTAGTCAATGATTTGGTCGGATTCGAAGTGACGAGTCATTTCTTGAGGTAATCGCTCACCTGAAAGGATGTCATGAGCAAGCATGTCGAGTTGATGCCAGGCGATAGAATCTTGTTCGCCACCATAAATATAGGTGGAGTGCGATTTGGCGTCACGTTCAATATATAGATCAAAATCACCGTGTGCCTTCAAGTAGTCTTGGTCAAATCGTGCCCTTAGATTATGTATACCATAGTACTCACCATTGAGATATGTAATTGTCGGAGTACCTGCACTTCTGATTAAATCAGGGTTAACAGCCAAGGCAATCTGTGTTGCGAGAAGGTCGCGTAGCCCAAGTCCACCTGTGTTAATTCCGTCATCACCTCCTGTACGTAGCACAAAGCTGTTGATTTCATCAATCTCTTTATTTGGGAATAGTGAGTGGTGAAAAGTAGCTGGTCCATGGGCTGCTTTTGCCGTAATGCGGTAAGAGCGCTGTTGGTTCTGGTTTGGCGCGTGCACCATTAATTGCCCCGCAGAAGAGAAATCACGATTAGGGATTTCGAAACGACAGGCAATACGTTGTTGATCATGTGGCTTCTTATTGATGCCAAACCAACCAGAGAGTTCAAGTGGGTCAGCAACGATGCTGATTACGTCGATCGTGTGTGTCGGTAAATAAGATTCTATCTCGGGGTATCTGACGGGTATATTCGGTGGCGAAGCTTTGACGAATGGAGCCGAGTCATTTTGCACGCCGAGAGAATCGATGCTGCCATGCGTATATATATATGTAAGTCTTTCAGCGTGCTCTTGTGGTGAGTTGACTAAATAGAAAGCCCCGTTTTCTTTTATGTGGAGTACTTCGTTTTGGAAGAGTGGGGGGTAGGTGACTTCTTGAATAGTATCAAGATCTGTTGTGAGCGTGATTCGTCCACCGCTCTTAGGAAGCTTGTTTTTAATGTGTGCCTGTGCGAGTTCAACTTTTTTGCCTGCGCACCATATTATACTGGAGTCGTTGGGCAAGAGTTGAGGCGGATTGGTAATGAGGTGCTTTTCATTGCCAACGCCAACGGTGAAAGTGGAGAGGTCTATGACAGCTTCGCTGTGGTTATGGAAGACTATGTAGTCATAATATGAGCTATCTGCTGCAGATTGGTGTTGATTGGAAGCACAAACAGTGGAGATGCGCAGTTGGGAGTAAGTGGCTATGGGCGTGAGCAATAGCCACAGTGTACCTATGATGAATGTGAGGAGAACGTTAGGATTATAAAGTTTCACAATGGGACATAGGTTTAGATGAACTCTATGTTAATCTCGTGGAATTTATGGATTCCTTCGATAAAGGCTTAAAATCCAGAGATAAAGCACATTTAGAGGTCAAATTTTCGGAATTATTTGGAGATGTATGTGAATGTTTGATAAATTTAGGACGCTAAAAGTGAATTTTGATGGGCGAATGCCCAGCTAACTGTACGAAAATCGACCCAAATCGGGAAAAAAATTCCAATGTTGGGACGATCATCTGAAAGATGGGATGGATTTAAATTGTTGTATTTCAGAAAGTTAACTATTCATTGAGGGATTGGCACGGCTGTTGGCTACTGCTTAATCCCCTAGCGTTATTATGGACTTAACCCAGAAGTGGGAGTCGAAGGGAATGAACCCTGACAGATAATGTTTATTAACCAAAACCAAAACAGATGAAGAAAACTTTTACGAAAGTTGCTTCAGTCCTCTTTGTAGCCATCATGGCTCTATGGACAGGCAATGCGACCGCACAGGACGGTTGTGCCAATGCTCTACCAATCGCTTGTGGCGATATCGTGCTTGGCTCAACAGTAGGTGCGTCGGTAAACGATGGGCCTGATTGTATTACAACGATCGGAACTGGTGGTGCACACTGGTACGAGTTCGCTGGTACAGGAGACCTTGTCAACGTTACTACTTGTAACGCTGGCTCTAACTATGACACTAAGCTTCACGTTTACACAGGAGCTTGTGGTGCTTACACATGTGTTACAGGAAACGACGATTCAGCTTGTGCATTTAGCGGGCTTCGTTCTACTGTAGATTTCACTTCTGCACTTGGTACTACTTACTACATCGTAGTTGGTGGATTCGGTGCTGCTGAAGGTACTTATGAAGTGTCTTTGACATGTGCAGCTCCAGTACCAGGATGTACTGATGGAGCGACTCCAGCATGTAACTTCGATCCAGCGGCTAACGTTGACGATGGTTCTTGTGAGTACGTTTCTTGTGCAGGTTGTACTGACGGTGCAACACCAGCATGTAACTTCGATCCAGCGGCAACGCTTGACGATGGTTCATGTGATTACTCTTGTTACGGATGTCTAGATGCTGCTGCATGTAACTTCTCTGCTGTTGCGACTATCGACGACGGATCTTGTTGTTTCGACAACTGTGTTTCTCTAGTAGTTGGAGGTGGTACTTTCGACGGAGAGATCGGTTGGACAATCACTGACGGAACAGGTGCATTGGTTGCTGCAGGTGGTGCAGGATCATTTGACCTATGTCTACTAGACGGATGTTACATTTACGGAATGACTGATTCATTCGGTGACGGATGGAACGGAGCGACGTACTCATTCTCTGATGCTGGTGGTGTTATCTTGTCAGGTGACCTAGATACTGCTACTGATGGTGACGGAGAATCAGTTGGTTCTGAACTTCTATCTATCGGTACAGGATGTACTCCTGGATGTACTGACCCTGCAGCTTGTAACTTCGACGCAGCTGCTGACTTTGACTTCGGTTGTGACTTCCTATCATGTGCAGGATGTACTGACCCAACTGCAGCTAACTTCGATCCAGCAGCGACTATCGATGACGGATCTTGTGTATTCTGTGCAGCTGGTGAAGTTCTTGCGTTCTTCGATATGACTGATTCATTCGGTGACGGATGGAACGGTGCACTTTACACGTTGACTACTGAAGATGGTTTGACGACTATCTCTACTGGTGATCTTGACAACGCACAGATCGGTGACGGTGTGTCTGTTGGTACGGATCAGTTCTGTGTTGCTCCAGGATGTTACATCCTTTCTGTAACTGACGGAACATTCCCAGGTGAAGTAGGTTGGTCTTTCTCTGATCAGCTTGGAAACAACTACGGTTCAGGTGGTCCTGTACTAGGTCAAGGAATTGACTTCGGATTCACTGGTGGATGTCCTTTCGAAGGATGTACTGACCCTGCAGCGATCAACTACGACCCTAACGCAGGTGTTGATGATGGTTCTTGTGTATTCCCTCCAGCAAACAACGATGTATGTTCAGCGGAAGCGATCACTTGTGGTCTTTCTGTAGCTGGTACTACTATCAACTCTTCTGACAACGAAGGATTGATCGGTGGTGGTGGTTGTAGCGGTATCGACGTTACTTCACCAGGTGTATGGTATGTATTCAACGCAGCTGCTGATGAGCAGGTGATTCTTTCTACTTGTGCTTCAGCTGGTGGTGACACAAAGATCCACGTATACGCTGCAGCTCCTGATTGTAACAACCTAGTTTGTGTTGGTGCAAACGATGACGGATGTGCAGGTGGTGGATTCCTTTCTGAGTTGGCATTCACTGCTCAGACTGGTAACGATTACTACATCCTAGTTTCTGAGTTCGGTGCTGGAGTTGGAATTGACTTCACGCTTGACGCTACTTGTCAGCCATGTCCAGGAGTTCCTACGAACGACGACTGTGCGAACGCTATTCCACTTCCAACTGATGGTTCTTCTATCTCTGGATCTATCTGTTGTGCTAACCCATCTGACGCGCCAAACTTCGCGGCTGGATTCGGTACTGCATACGACGTATTCTACTCAGCTAACTCTGGAACATTCGATTCATTCTTCTTCGACGTAACAAACGATTCAGGTTCTGAAATCGGTTTGATGATCTACGACGGAGATTGTAACACGCTTGATGATATCGCTGGATGTCTTGTTACAGGACAGTGTGCTGGTGACGTAGGTGACTTCTTGACACTTGCTCCAAACACAGACTACATCTTCGCTGTATTCACAACTGACCCATCAGGATGTGGTGATTACACAATCACTGTATCAGGTGTGATCTTCGGATGTACTGATGCTGCTGCGAACAACTACGATCCTACAGCAACAGACGACGATGGTTCATGTGACTTCACAGGTGTTGTTCCTGCGAACGATGAGTGTGCGAACGCTGAAGTAATTATGTGTAACATGTCTTACGTTGGTTCTACAGGTGGTGCTACTGCTACTGGTGCTCCAACACTTCTTCCTTGTGACGCTGCTCCAGGAGCTGGTGTATGGTACAACTTCACTGGTACTGGTGACCTTGTAACTCTATCTACTTGTGGATCTGTTATCGATTCTAAGATCACTGTATGGGAAGCTGCTGATTGTGCAGGTCCTTTCACTTGTGTTGCTGACGCTCAAGACCCTCTAGCATTCGCTTCTGCAGTTGACGGATTTATCCCTTGTGGATTCTTCGATCAGGATGATGCTGAAGTTCAGTTCATCTCTGTAGCTGGTGCAAACTACTACGTATACATCGCTCACCAAGACGTTGATGGAGATCCATTGACTCCAGATTGGGGTGCGTTCAACCTAGACGTAACTTGTGCTCCTGTAGTACTTGGATGTACTAACCCAGTTGCTTACAACTACGATCCTGCTGCAAACATCGAAGACGGTTCTTGTGACTTCTTCTCTGATACTTGTGCAGGTGGACCTGGAACACCAGTTCAGTTCAACATGGCTGATTCATTCGGTGACGGATGGAACGGTGCAACTTACGACATCTCTCTAGGTGACGGAACTCCTGTTGCTACTGGAGATCTAGACAACGCTCTATTCACAGTTGACCAGGATAACGCTGGTGGTGCTGATAGCGGATTCGACCTACTATGTCTACAGGACGGATGTTACGTTCTTACAATTGGTGGTGGAACATTCGACGGTGAGATTTCATTCGACATCGTTGACGAATTCGGTGCTTCTATTGTTTCTGGTGGAGCTGGTGAATTCAGCTTCGTGATTGGTGCTGCAGTATGTGGATGTACTGATCCAGGTGCTTGTAACTTCGATCCTCTAGCGACTGACGAAGACGGATCTTGTGAATTCCTATCATGTGCAGGATGTACAGATCCAGCTGCTTGTAACTTCGACGCTACTGCGACTATCGAAGACGGATCTTGTTGTTTCGATAACTGTTTGACGATCCAAATGACTGATTCATTCGGTGACGGATGGAACGGAGCAGTTTACGAAATCTACTCTGTAGACGGAACATTGATCGCTTCTGGTGACCTTGATTCTGCTCAAGACGGTGACGGTGTATCTGTTGGTACAGACGTACTATGTCTTACTGATGATTGTTACTACATCGTTGCTGGTGGTGGTACGTTCGACGGAGAGATCGGTTGGACTCTACTAGGAGCTAACGAAGGACCAATCTTCGGTGGTGTAGCTACAGCTGAAGACTTCATCACATTCTCTCTTGGAGCTGGTGCTTGTGTATCAGGATGTGCTGAGCCTGTTGCTTGTAACTACGATCCTGCAGTAAACATTCCAGTATGTGAAGCTTGTGAATACAGCTCATGTCTAGGATGTACTTACCCAGATGCAACGAACTACGATATGGCCGCTGGAATTGACGACGGTTCATGTTTGTTCGACACTGCAAACCCTTGTCCTGAAGACTTGAACGAAGATGGTATCGTTAACGCGGCTGACCTTCTTCAGTTCCTAGGTGCCTTCGGTACAACTTGTTAAGATTAACCAAAAATAAATGGGAGGGCCAAGGGCCTTGTGCCCTCCCATTTTCCTTTATTAACTATATATTCTAGCACTATGAAAAAGTTATTATTGTTCTGTGCGGCAGTATGCACCGGTCTGATGAGCTTTGCTCAGCTAAACCAGATCGTTGTGGAAGAATACACTCCGGCTTTCGGTGGTGTAGGTGAGCCAATCTACCGCATCTACGCTGAGATGGGAGATGCATCTGACATCGTATCTGCGGTATTCGCGATCGATCAGTGTCACCCACTTGACGTATCTACTACTACGGATTTCTTCAATGATGCTTTGGGTGGAATTAACCCATCAGGGATCAACCCAGCATTCTTTGCAGTATTCCCAACGATTGAGGCTGACTCATGGGTAACAATCGGTGTTGACAACTCAACACAGCCTGGAGCTGCTGACATCGGTCAGGCTTCTACTGTTCCTGCTGATCCATTCACAGGTTCTGTAAACACTGATCCAGGAGCTAACCTATTGATGGACGACGGTGCGTGGTTTACACTACCAACATCTGCGTCTGCACTTCCAACAGGAGTTAACAACCGAGTTCTTCTTGGACAGTTCACTACTGATGGTGACCTTTCATTCAACATCAACCTACAGGTATTCGTAGGTGGTGACCAGGCTGCTGGACGTGTTGATTACGTTTACGATGCTGCATGTTCTGGAGCTGGTTCACAGACTGGATTCGAGTCAGTTGAAAGCACTTTGACTTTCCCTAACGCGATTCCTGGATGTACTGATCCAACTGCTTGTAACTTCGATCCACTAGCTACTGCTGATGACGGTACATGTATCGCTGCTGCGGCAAACGATAACTGTTCTGGAGCTATCGCTCTTACATCAGGTGTTGCTGTGACTGTTGATAACACTAACGCTTGTGGTACTCCTGAGATCCTAACAATCCCAGCTGGTACTAACGGACTAGGTTCTTGTTCTTCTACTGACGGATGGTGTTCATTCGAAACTGACGTAGATAACGACCTATGGTACTCGTTCACTACTCCTGCAAACCCTGCAGTAGTTGACGTATACACAACTGAAACCGGTGACGTTGATGATACGCAGATGGCTATCTTCGATGCTTGTGGTGGTAACCTAGTAGCTGCAAACGATGATTTGACTGACTTCATGGCAGGTCTTTCATTCGCTTGTGGTGACCTAGCTGCTAACACTACATACTACGTAATGGTAGATGGTTACAACGGTGCTTCTGGTACGTTCGACCTTCAGGTTGATATCGACGAAGCTGCTTGTTCTAACGGATGTACTGATCCTAACGCGATCAACTTCGACGCTGGTGCTTCTGTAGATGACGGTTCTTGTATCGTTCCTACTTGTGCTCCAACTACTCCAGATAACTTCCAGTACTGCTACGATTCTAACGAATCAACTCAGTTTGTATACACAGCAGCGAACGCTGGTGATGAAGTAATCATCGAGATTCTTGCTGGTTCTTTCGAAACAAACTTCGATGACATCACTATCTACGATGGTGTTGGAAACGGAGGTGCAGTATTGTTCACTGGAGACGGAGACGTTTCTGGAGTAATCGCAGTTTCGACTACTGGTGCAATCACAATTGAAATCAACTCTGACGTTTCAGTTAGCTGTGCTTCAGGTTCACAAACTGAACTAGATTACAACGTATACTGTGGTGTTGCTGCTGTTCTTGGATGTACTGATCCATTGGCTTCTAACTACGACCCACTTGCGACTGTAGATGATGGATCTTGTATCGTTTGTAACGACATCCTTGTTGACGTAACTGTTGACGGAGGTGGATTCCCAGGTGAGGTATCTTTCGATATCGTTGATAGCGGTGCGAACGTAGTATACTCTGGAACTGGAAATGACGGTTCATTCTCACTATGTCTTCCTGCTGGATGTTACCAGATCGACATGTTCGATTCATTCGGTGACGGATGGAACGGTGCAAACATCGATTTCTCTGTAGGTGGTTCATCTATCGGAAACGTCGAGCTTGACAGCGCTCCAATCGGAGACGGTGACAACACTGGTACTGATTTCGTTGACGTAGGTAACACTGGATCTTGTCCTGTACTTGGATGTACTGATGCTACTGCATGTAACTTCGATCCTGCTGCAACGCTTGACGATGGTTCTTGTATCGCTGCTCCATGTCTAAACGACCTTCCATCACTTGCCTTTGCTCTTTCTATGGAAGCGCTAGGTTCTTGTAACGGATACGTTGGTGAAGACATCGCTGGTGCAACTGTACAGGCTCCTGAAGCTACTGCTTTCACAAGTGGTGCTGGTCTTGACCTATGGTACTCATTCGTACCTATGACATCAGGTGTACGTCTAGAAGTAAACACTGCTGATTTCGATGCATTGATCGAGCTTCAGGATGCTGGTAACAACCCACTTGACGTTGAAGACGTTGTCTTCGTGAACGGTGGTGAGGTACTAAACATCGGAAACTTGACAGCTGGTGACACTTACTTCGTACGTGTTGCTCCTTACTTCGACGTTGCAGGCCCTGCATTGTTCGATATCTGTGCTCAGTCTATTCCTGATACACGTTGTGATTACGGTCCTGGACCATACGATCTATGTGATATCTTCAAGGCTGACTGGGTTGGTGCTGATGATTACATCTTCAACTTGACTTCTCAAGGTGATGGATCAGCTTACCAGTACCAGGCAGGTGGACCGAACACATTCGTTGTTCTTTCTGATATCGCTGACCTAGGTTGGGGAGACATCTACGATGTTTCTATCAACTCTGTATTCGATCTTACTCGTGGAGACGGTAACACTGAATCTATCGAAGTTGAGAACGACGAGCCATGTACTCTAGAAGTGAACGATCAGCCATTGGCAGCTCTACGTGAGTCTGACAACCAGGCTAACTACGGTCCTCACTTCCTAGGTGATTACATCGCAGCTACTCCTTACGTTTGTGGTGTTGTTGATTGGACTTGGGAATTCGTTAACACTGACGGATCTCAGCTTCCTATCATCCACCTACGTGGAGCTTCTAACCGTTACATGCGTATTAGCGACGTTGCTGGTCTTGTTGAAGGAGCAGTTTACGAAGTACGCGTGAAGCCAGAATTCTCTAACGGAGCGGCTACTAACTACGGTGGAGTTGAACTTCTTTCGATCATCGGCCCTGCTGGTATCGTTGGAGAGATCGAATCTCCTGTAGTTCTTGCTGACGACGCTGAGCGTCTTGACGTTGTTGAAATGGGTGATCTTGCTATCTACCCTAACCCATCAAACGGTGACAACGTGACAATCAACGTTTCAGGTATCGAGTCTGAGGTAGTTTCTATCGAAGTTCTGGATGCAACTGGTAAGCTTGTACGTGCTGAGCAGATCGCTGCTACAGGTGCAAACCTTACTATCCAGACTTCAATGTCTGAGTTCACGTCTGGTCTTTACACAGTTCGCGTTATCGCGGGAACTAACGTAATGACTGAGCGTCTACAGATCGTTAAGTAATCCCTTACTTATCATATAAGGAAGGCCCCACATGGGGCCTTCTTTTTTTTGGCTTAACTTTTGCACCTGAGATCACGAAATATATTCTCATGACTAAAGCTTTCTTTCTATCCCTGATCACTGTACTGATCACAAACCTAGGCGTCGCACAAACTGTGAACTACAATGCCGCCAATCTATCTGACCCATCGAAGCTGGTTTATTTCTGTGGGGCAGATTCATTACTAGACGATAAACAGAAGGAGATTCTATTCGATGCCTTCTCTAGCCGAATCATTTTCCGTTCGGAATCTTATCAATTCGAAAAGATTGTGAGTGACACATCCTTTGTGTTCTTTTCATTGGAACCCAATCTCGACACCACAGCTTGGCAACTGGTCGGATTTAAAGGAGGCAAAAAGACAGCCCGCCTTATCAATGAAGAACCATACTATAACGATATCCCTGAAGACGTTAAATTGACTTTCGCGCTTCAACTTGATAGTGCAAAAACGAGAACACGAATGCTCGAGACCTATCTGATTTCAGGTCGCCGTCTGCTAAATGTGGCTGCACGTATGGATTCTTATGACGATTATTGGGCACGCTACGAAGACAAAGAATGGTTTGCAACTGGGTTTCAAGCGGTGATCGACTCTGCAGATGCGAGCCCAAGAACCCAAAGAGCTGGTTTTGAAGGTGAACGTCGTCAGCGAATGGGAATCATGACAGAAAAACTCGCAATTGCAGCGAGAAAGAATCCAAAAGCACAAATCATGTACCTGGATAGACAGGTCATTAAAGATGGTCAAGGCAATGAAACCGTTGCGTTTTATCTCTACGATTTGGTGCGAGGTCTTGTTTTCTTCGTTGAGGAACCCAAACAAAAAAAGGGAAAGAACTTTGTTAGTGATGAGTACCTTGATTTCCTACTTCAAGAGAATCAACTGATTCTTGGAAAACATCCTAAAGTGGCGAATCGAGGAATTTTTGAGGCGATAAGGCAATAAGCAAACAGCATATAGTATTCATAAAGAGGTCTCCCATGGAGGCCTTTTTTGTTCCTGAGATTTTTCGGATAGAAACTGACCAAATTCTCAAGAGTTCAAACCGAATACTCATTAACAAGCATTTCCTTGGTAAGAACCCTGATCTTCGTTCGAGTTAACCAACCAAAAGAAGAGGCGGTTCTAAACATACTTTAGGTCGCTTTTAAAAGAAACATTTCATTAACAATCGTCATAGGTCTGCAAACGAACTACCGTTCAAGAGCAGGTTTTGAGTCGGGATAACGCAATCCAAGAATTGCTGAAGCCTACTAAACCAAATCAAAACCAAAGACCAATGAATAAGTTAATGTTCCTGTTAGCGGCATTGAGCTGCTCGCTCTGGAGTGCGGCGCAATTCCAGCAAGTGGTTGTAGAACCCTATACGTTTACCAATCCAGAGTCTCTTCAGCCTGATGGTACGATCACTTTCCGGGTATATGCAGAAATGACATCACCCGCGGATTTCGTCGAAGGTGTATTCGCTGTAGACGGTTGTCATCCAGTAGATATTTCTACAACAACAAGCTTCTTTAATGATGAAATGGGGTTTATCACCCCAGCCATGATAAGCCAAGGACAATATGGTGCCTTACCGTATCTCGAAGCCGATTCTTGGGTGACCATTGGGGCAGAAAATCAAGAGGCACCAGGTGCAGCACTAGTGCAGTGGTTTCCAGGTCCTGATCCAGATGCGTTCGATAATTCTTTTGGACTCCCTCTCGGGGGGAGTAGCTTCATTTTAAGTGAAGGTATGTGGTTTGTTCCTGTAATGTCTCCCCCTGGAATGCCCACAGGAGATAATAATCGAGTCCTCCTCGGTCAATTTACCACTGAAGGTGAGCTTTCTTGGACGCTGGAGGGCGCCAATGAAGTGAATCTCACAGGTGATGTCGTTTCGCTCAACGACTATTTAACGTTCACAGTTGGCAACGCAGCATGTGTGATAGGATGCACAGAACCCGTTGCATGCAACTATGATCCCACAGCTAACATCGCAGTATGTGGGGCCTGTGAATACACTTCATGCCAAGGTTGTACTTACCTCGGCGCATCTAATTTTAATGATCAAGCATCCATCGATAATGGCTCATGCCTCTTCGAATTCGAAAATGCTTGTCCTGCAGATATTAACTCAGATGGTACTGTAAATGCTGGAGATCTCTTAGAGTTCTTAGGCGCTTTTGGGCAAACCTGTTCTTAACACGGTAGCTTAATTGTTGGTTGTTGGAAAGGGGGCAACGGCCCCCTTTTCTTCTTTCGTTATACATATGCGATAAAGGATGAATACCACTTTCATACCTTGCACTATGCAACAAATTCGTCCTCTCACTCTCATTCTAATTCTCACTCTCATTCTTCCTCTAACGATTGTTTTCGCTAGCGCGGAATCGATCGCTCAACAAGAGACAAGAACGTTCGTATGGGAAGCAGAATATGACGTAGAGCGATACCACGCACAGGTAGCAACAACTTCCGAAGATCAAATCTGGCGGTTAAACGATAGCCTGAAGATTGAAACAGATGCACCTTATGAAGATGAATGGTCGTGGTATTTCGTAGATCCTTCAGGTCTGCAAGATCCATTTATGGTCAACACAGTTTCTGCAGAACTTCCACTAAGCACGATCAAAGAACTCCGATCGCCTTACACCTACGAAGTCATGGTGTACCCACTCAGATTAAATCAAGAAGAGCTAATCACCCCTCCAGTCACCATCAACGTCAGGTAAATAAACCGAGTCCCACGGACGCCAGACGCCGGATGCCGGACGCCGGATTAAAGATTATCCAAGAAATAAACCAAACTCGCCATACTCGCAGCCCCAAGGTGCAGCTCTCGACGGTTGACATTTTCCCAGATGTCGTTGTTTGAGTGGTGGTAGTCGAAATAACGTTGGTTGTCTGGTACTAACCCGAAGAGCAATACCTCATCATTCTTAAGTGGACGAATATCCACACCACTCCATCCACGGCGAGCCACGTGAATACCGTATGGCTCAAGAATACTTACCCATTCTTTCAACGCGTCGTAGCCTTCGTCATCTCCTTCGATGCTGAAGCCTCGTGGCGAGAATCCGCCAGAATCACTTTCAATCGCTGCGAAATGGAAGTCGCTTTGGTCTTTGGCTACCGCAGCATAAGTCTTTCCTCCATTGTTCCCGTTCTCCTCATTAATGAAGAGTACCACGCGAATGGTGCGTTTTGGCTTATAATCCAACGCTTTCAGTGTGCGCAGCACTTCAATGGATTGAACGATACCGGCTCCATCGTCATGCGCTCCTTCACCAATGTCCCACGAGTCAAGGTGACCTCCCACAACGATGTATTCATCTGGGAACTCAGAACCTTTGATCTCTGCAATCACATTGAACTGCTCTACATCATCGTAGGCAACACAATTCATGTTCATGCTGACCTCTACTTCCTTTCCTTCTTTGAGGGCAAGTTTAATCTTTCGAGCGTCTACCGTGCTAATACCTGCTGCAGGAATACGTGGGATGTCTTCCTGGTAGCGCATTGCTCCCGTGTGAGGGAAAGTGTCAACGGCGTGCGTGAGCGAGCGAACCAAGGCTCCAACAGCTCCGTATTCAGCTGCCTTACTTGCTCCGTATGATCGTTGGTCGTAAGCACCGCCATAGGCCATGCCCGTGTTAATCAGTAGCGGATCCATTGGACGATTGAAGAGCACAATTTTCCCTTCCACCGCTTCTCGGCCCAAGGTGTCTAGATCTTCTAGATATTTTACTTCAATGACTGGTGCTTTGATTGTGCCTCCAGTACCAATGCTTCCTCCAAGTGCTGTGATGCGAATGCGTTCCGCTTCTTCCCCCACATGCATGTGCGCTGTTTCTTGTTCGCCTCTGGTCCATTTAGGAACCATGACCGGTTGCAAGAACACATTGTCTGCTCCATAGTTTTCTAGAAGCTCTTTCCCCCAGTAAATGGCATCTTCCAATTGTGGTGAGCCACTCAAGCGATGTCCAATCTCCTTACACAAGTAATGGAGGTTGTCATGTGCTTCGGCGTTAGCCAAAACTTCATCATAAATCTGACGAACCATAACAGAATCTTGATTCATCTGTTGCCCTGAGGAGAGGAAAACTCCGAAAGCAAAAAATAGCGTGAAGGTCAGTTTCATAGGAAGATCATTGCATCCAAGAGCCGTTGTTGATGTCAAGGCCCTGTCCTGTAATACTAGTTTGTTTTTCAGACATTAAGAAATCTACAAAGGTGGCGATGTCTGAAGGGTCGCTCATTCTTCCGAGTGGTACGTAGCCCATCTGGTCTTTGTACTCATCTTCATAAGGACGATTGCCGCGGTCAGCGAGCAATTGAATGCCTTGTTGTGCCATCTCTGTTTCCACCCATCCTGGAGTCAATGCGTTAACTAGAATGCGCTCAGATGCTAATTCCACTGCAAGACTTCGCGTCAGTCCGAGAAGGCCAGCTTTGCTCGTGCAGTAGGCCGTGTAGTTCGGCACACCGAAGCGAGCGAGGCATGAAGAGGTGATTAAAATGTGTTTGAATGGAGCTGAGCTTTTACGCAGGTAAGGAAGCGTCTCCATAATCGAAATGTAAGTGCCATTGAGATTGATGTCCATGATCTGCGACCATCGGTCACCTTCACCATAGGCGTTTTCACCTCCGATTCCCGCATTAGCGAAAAGACCATAAATCTCTCGATCATGTACATTGGCCTTGTTTAAAGCTGCTTTGAAACTCTCAGGGTCGGTGATGTCAGCACTCACTGCTGCATGGGCAGAGGGATTATCACATGCTTGCAGCGTTTGGTCTAGTTTATCTTGACGTCTTCCGATCAGGATAAGAGCGTAGCCTGATTTAGCAAGTTGAACCGCTGTTGCTGCCCCCATTCCAGTGCCAGCTCCAGTGATGATGATGGTTTTCATAATTCCTTAAAAGTGAATGCAATTCGTTGTTTTGAGTTGCGAGGAACCCCTTCAAACTGCATTGGATACATAAACGGTAATTGCTGAAGTACTCCGAGTGCATACTCGTAGAACTCCGGGCGGTTGAATTTAATACTTTCGATGCCAGTCACATGACCGGTGTCTTCAACGGTGACCAGAAAGACCACCTCTCCACTTCGAAGTTTCTTCCCGACCTCTATGCGCACTTCGAAGAATTTATCTCCGATTTTCTGCGTGGTAGGAAAGGTCATGAAATCAGGCATGGCAGGGTAAGTGACCGCTGGTTTGAATCGGAAATCCGAGACGATCTTGGGTCCGGTAAGGAGTTGGTTCTGAGGTTCCAAAAGCTTACCGTAGGTTACTGGAGGGATGCTATCTGTCCAGGTGATTTTCTGGCGAACGTTGTAGGTGTTCCAAACCCCGGTGGGCACACCTTTGGAGTAGAAACCGCTCTTGTAGAGTGATTCGCTTCTATACTCTCTGAACTCTCCTTCTAAACGACCTCGCTGATAGTTGTTGAACCGGAGGGTGTCTCCGTAATAATCAAAGGTCAACCACGGGCCTTCAAGCACACCATTGATGTACATTCCGCGATAGTCAATGATATCTCCTCGTCTAGTTTCAGAGAAGAAGGCTGTATCGCCTTGAAAATCACAGACGACTTTTAACCGTTCTTCGATGTCGTAGATTTTCCATTCTCCATGACGTTCACCTTCCTTGTAATTTCCTTGGTATGACTTACGGTTCTGTTCTTCGTAGGTCATAATTGGTCCGTGCAAAACGCCATTCACATAGTTAGCGATTAACGCGGTGTCTCCACCTCGGTGGTAAGCTATGCGTTGACCGGTGCCGTCCACAAGATCTCCTTTATCTTGAGGTTTACCCCATTGATCGCTCGCTTCATAGTGCTCGAAAAGCAGGCCTTTGTCATAACTCAAGTGTTCCCAGAGGTAACCAGAGTCATGATAACGACGGTAGCTTCCATCAAGCAGGTATGGGTCTTTTTCTAGGCGTGGATCATTGACAGGGTCTGAGCCGAAGACAACATCGAGCGGGTCTTTGTAAAAGTTGAGCTGCCGTTGAATCGTAGGGCTTTTGGTGTCTATGAGATATCCATAGTTCTCGTAGCGAGGGCCCGTCTTGTAGTAGGAGCGATGATTTACCTCTAAAAGTCCATCTTCATTCCATCTGAAGTCGCGGTGCAAGGCGGTGTCACCGTTGGCGTAGAAGAAATCAAGGCTTTGCAAGGTGGAGTCATTCTCCAGAATTCCTTGCATTCGGGCGTTTCCGTTGTTGTACCAACTGATGAGTTGGCCTTTTAGCTCTCCATAGTAATAGCGCTTCTGTGCTTTCTTCTGTCCGGTGGCGGTATAGAAGGTCCATACATTGTGACGGAGGCCTGCCACATACTGACCTTCAGCTGTGAGCATCTCAGAGTTCATGTCGTAATGCTTCCACCGACCATTTTTCCGGCCTTTTTGAAACGACCCTTCCATGATGAGTCTACCTTCAAACGAGGCAAGAAAATCTCCATGTAAGACGAGCGTATCATCGACCAGTCGTTCGAATTTGAGGAGAAAGGCCTGGGTATCACCCCAAACAGCCCATTCTGTAGAGTCATCTGCTGTTATATGGCTGCCTGAAGAAGCGAATAGCGTTCCACCCGATAGGGTGAAAAACAGCACGAAGGCAACAAGAATATGACGGCAGTTGGGCATCATGGGGAAAGTAACAAAAACTATACCCTTCCTAAAGTTCAAATGATCACAAATAAGTCTGAAGTTTTTTGATCTAAACGTACCTTTGACGCATGGCGAGAACATACACCACTCAGATTCCTTTGGGTTATAAAGCACCTCATTTTGCTTTGCCAGAGGTCATGCAAGGAAAAGAAATTTACTACCGAGACATTCGCGGATCGAAGGGAACGGTGGTGATGTTTATTTGTAACCATTGTCCTTATGTGATTCATGTGCGAGAAGCATTGGTGGAGCTAGCCAATGACTACAAAGACAGAGGGTTCGGCTTCGTAGCAATCAGCTCGAATGATGTGGAGAATTACCCTCAGGATGGTCCAGCGGAGATGGCGGCGATGGCAGAGGAATTGAACTTTCCTTTCCATTATTTGTACGATGAGTCACAAGAAGTAGCAAAGGCATACGATGCAGCTTGTACTCCTGATTTCAGTGTGTTTGATGCTGATGACAACTGCGTTTATCGCGGAGAATTGGATGCTTCAAGGCCTGGAAGTGGGATTCCTGTGACGGGTGAAGCCATGCGAGAAGTATTGGATTTACTTGAGAAAGGGGAGACTGTGCCAGCCGAAGGACAACGCCCAAGCATGGGGTGTAACATTAAGTGGAAAGAATGAAATACAACTTGAGCGAGGTGAACGAAGTGATCAAGAATCGCCGTTCCATCTCTCCTGAAAAATACAGCGGACGTAAAGTACACCGCGAAATCGTAGAGAATATTTTGACCAACGCCACTTGGGCTCCGAATCACGGAATGACCCAACCTTGGCGATTCAAAGTGTTCATGGATGAAGGAATGAAGAAGCTTGCTGACTTCCTTCCGGAACTCTACAAGTCATTCTCTGGAGATGACTTCTCTGAGAAGAAGTACGAGAAGATCAAGAACCGTTGCGAGACCTTGTCTGTGATGGTGATGATTTGTGTGGAGCCAGGTGAAAACCCTCGCATTCCTGAAATTGAAGAAATTGAAGCGGTAGCCTGTGGAGTACAGAACATGTACCTTACATGCACGGCATACGGCATTGGAGGATTCTGGTCGTCGCCGAAATTCGTCTACACCCGTGAGATGGCTGACTTCTTGAACTTGTCTGAGAAGGGGCAATGTTTAGGGATCTTCTACATGGGCTACCCAGAAGATGAATGGCCAACCAGCCACCGCAAACCGCTCGAATATGTGAGCGAATGGATCACTGAATGAAACTGATCAATTACGAAGAGCATCCAGCCGACAATCGGTATTATGTCTTCCGCTTTTTCGATGAAGACATTGCCAATGAGTTTGCGGAGCTCTTAGCGAGTAGAAACGTTACTTTTGAAAGAGATTCTGAAGGAGTTGAGCAGGATATTACCGTTTATTTCGGTATTCATAAAGATCACTTCAAAGATGCGTTATGGTGCAACAACATGATTCATGCGAAATACCGAAAGCCATTCATTCCAAGCGCCGTTGGAAGATGGGCACTCTTGCTGTTCGTAGCATTGATGATTGCATTGGCCTTTATCGGCTTCTTCAAGGCCCAAGGCTAAGAAGACTCGCGCTCTCGTTATCATTCTTCTTTTCATTCTCGCTTTTCCTTTCTACCGTAGCGAACGCCCAAGAAGGAGTGGCTACTTTTGGTGTTCAATTTCGTCCGCTGATTCCAAATGAATTCGTTGACTTCGGACCGGTCACGCAAGAAGGAGAGGAGCTGATTGCAACCTGGACCCCCAAGGTATCATTGAACTTTGGAATGGTGGTTCGCTATGGATTCACCCAGAATTTCTCGATTGAAAGTGGAATCAACCTAGTTCGTCGGAACTATAACCTTTCGATGGAAGCAGTGGAGGAAGGAGTATCGGGAGAGATTGATTTCGCTTTCGTAGGCTACGAGATCCCCATTCAGGCCCTTTACTACGTTCAACTAGGTGAACACCTTTGGATGAATGCCAGCGGTGGATTGTCGCTTGATATGTATCCGAGCAACACCTTTTCTGCGGGAAGCCTTCAACAGGATTCAACCTTTTACGACTTTGAACAATTCACTTCCAGAAATAGCTGGCTGCAAATGGCCGTTCAAGCGAATTATGGATTTGAATGGCGCACCAAAGACCAAGGCTATTTCTATTTAGGCGTTACCTACCACCAACCATTTTCAAACATGGCCATAGGAGAGGCAAAGTTCTTTTGGAATGAAGCCATCCTCCGTGAGTTTGGTGAGTTGTCTGGGAACTACCTCACTTTAGACTTGAGGTATTTCTTCCACGAAGATCCTGACCGGCGAAAACGGTAGCAAAAAAAAAGGCCTCCCGAAGGAGGCCTCTTACTACCAAAACCAGATATATTATTTGCGAGCTACAAGCGTGAAAGAAACCTTCACGTCGTCGTAGATCACCTTATCTCCAAGGTTGTCGAAGAATGAATCTGAACCGTAGCGGATATCGAACTTCGAACGGTCGAAAGTCAAATCAGCTGTTACAGTTACCATGTCATCTTTCATTGTCGCGTTCACTGGGAACTCGATTGGCTGTGTAATTCCTTTAATTGTCAATTGACCTTTCACCATGTAGTTCCCACCTTCTCCTTTGTATGGAGCGAATGAAGTCAATTTGAAGTCTGCAGTTTCGTGCTCAGCTACGTTGAAGAAGTCAGCAGAAGCAAGGTGTCCTTTAAGGTTCGCCTTTGTTTCATCATCCATTCCTTCGTCAGTAACAGTGATAGAGCTCATGTCGATAGAGATCATTGCTTTATCGATCATTCCCTGATCAAGAACCACAATGCCTTCACGGATATTCAGCGTTCCCATGTGTGAGCCAGTTACTTTTTCACCTACCCAGTTTAGAGTACTTTCATTAGTAACTACCTTCAACGTTGTTGATTCTCCTTCGCCTTCTCCGCCTGTTGCGAATGCGAATGTGCTCATAAGAGCCACTGCGAGTGTTAGTACGATCTTTTTCATGTCGTTTGTTTTCGAGGGGGTTGTGTTGTTTCGTATTTGATTATTGAAAAGCGTCTCCGCTTCGAAGTTTATCGAGGAGGCCATTTAATTGAGCTGCCTCTTCTTTGTTTAATCCTTTAAATAGGTTGTCAACATCAGAGATGGTCACGTCGATCGCCTCTAAGAGATCTAACCCTTTTTGCGTGATTCGAACTTCCGCTTGCCTACGGTCGCTCTCACACACTTGACGGTCGACGAGTCCTTTAATCCTGAGTTTTTCAACTAGCCTAGAAGTGTTTGAAGTCTGATCGATCATGCGTCCGCCAAGGTTGTTCACCCCGATAGGGTTCTCTTTCTGGCCTCGCAGGATACGAAGTATGTTGTATTGTGGAACTGTCAGGCCAAACTGGCGAAAGTAGCGCTGTTGATGCACATTCAATGAACTTGAGGTGTACATCAAGTTAATCGCAAGCTTCACATATTCGTTCTGAAACTCCTTTTGCTGTATTGCGTCTTCAATTTTCACGCCACAAATATATGTCAACACAATAGATGTACCTACATTAAATGTGTTAATAGATGTTTAAGGATTGGATACCTACCATGTATTTTTTGATCCTTTCGCCAATAAGACCACCTATCTTTGCCGCATGAAAGCAGCGGAAGCGTACGACAGCATACAGAAAGAAGAAGGGAAGAAGGGAGATCAACTGAAGGTGAGAACGAATCTCATCGTAACACTTCGCCTTTTATCATTCTTTGGTTTTGTAGGGTTCATTTACCTCGCATTCACTATTTCTGAATGGATGATGCTTCCTATGCTGGCTACATTAATTGCCTTTCTCCTGTTGATTCGAGCCCATGGCAAGGCGCGGTTTTTACGTGATAAGGCGCTAGCGCGGAAACGTATGTCTTCTCGAGAGCTCGAAATGTTAGCCGGTGACCTTTCATCATTTGATGGCGGACAGGCACCACCTCCTGAACACAATTATGCACATGACTTAGATGTGTTCGGATCGAATTCACTGTATCAAGTGTTGAATCGTGCGTTCTCCCCGGGAGGTATCCGACGTGTACGACAGCAATTGCTCAACGCTCCGGTGAAGCCAAAGGAAATGGCTGAGTGGCAAGAAGCGGCGAAGTCGTTGAGTAAAGAAGATGAACATCGCATTGCGGTGATTGCCTCTGCTTCTCAATTAGACATCAAAGCGTCCACCTTGGATTCGCTGATGACGTGGTTAGGAGAGAAGCAGACGCGTAGCTTCCAATGGGTGAAGCCTTTTCTATATTTGGTTCCAGCATATAGCGTGGCGCTCATTATTCTAGCAAGTCTTTCGGTGATTTCCGTGAACATGTGTATTCTCGGCTTGATGCTTCCCTTAGGACTCGTTGGTGCGAACCTCAAACACACCAATCACATCTACCAGGAATTGGGCAAGCAAGGCAAATCACTGGAACAGCTGGCTGATCTCATTGCGGAAGTATGTGCCGGTACTACTTCGGATACACGAAGTACGAAGATCAGAGAAGAGCTGACGCAAGCCGAGGCTGCATCAAGAAGGCTAGCGACTATCCTTTCTGCTTACGATCAACGAAACAACATCTTCGCATCCATTGTAACCAACGCGTTGTACTTAGCGGAGTTGAGGAACGCTTGGTTGGTCACGAAGTGGAAGAATACATACGGCAAGGAATTTCAAGACTGGCTGAACTCACTTTCAGAATATGAACTCCTCGTTTCTTTGGGAACCTTTGCGCGTAATCACGAAGGTTTGATTTGTTGGCCAGAATCAAACGCTAGCGCGGAAGTTGAAGGGGAGGCCTTAATTCACCCCTTACTCGCATTCAAGAAGGTGGTAGCGAATGATCTCTCGCTCACAAACGAGAAGAAAGTGGAGCTAATCACCGGAGCGAATATGGCGGGTAAGAGTACCTACCTCCGCACAGTGGGATTGTCTGTTTTGCTCGCTCAGATAGGAGCGCCAGTTTTGGGTAGCTCGTTTAAACTAGGTGATCTCCAACTATTCACCTCAATGCGCACTGAAGATGCTTTAGATAGTGGTACGTCTTACTTCATGGCTGAGCTCAAGCGGTTGAATCGACTGGTGGAAACCATCAATGAAGATCAATGCACCTTCGCCTTGTTAGATGAGATCCTCAAGGGAACGAATTCCCTTGACAAAGAACAGGGTTCACGTGCCTTCATCGAAAAACTGCTTCAGCGCAATGTACGTGTGGTCGTTGCAACGCACGATGTTTCATTGACCACCCTTGAGCAATCTTACCCCGCTCAAATTGAGAATCACCATTTCGCAAGCGAGGTGAAAGGGGAAGACCTCACCTTTGACTACCGCATGCGTTCCGGAGTATGTGACACCATGAATGCCACATGGCTCATGCGCTCTATGGGACTGATTGATTAATCTCAAAGCACTATTGTACATTTTCAAAATTTGGTCTAACGTTGCTTCGTAATTTCTGAGTTCGAAAGAAGAGGACCTAACCTCGAATTGTAACAACGAGCTCTTTACTTAAAGCACCTATTTCTTGGTGCCAGATATTTTGTTCAAATTCTAATTGAAGCGAGGCTTCCGATAAATTTTTGATTATGAAAAAGATGATTTTTCTATTGATCGCAATGCTCGGTACTTCCTGGGTTGTGTTGGGTCAAGAGCCAATTTCGGTGGAGGTTGAATTTCTCGGTGTAGAGATTAACGGGACCGATAGCACGTTCACTTTCTCTCAGACTAAAGGAGATGTCATTGTTTTGAGGTCTTATCCCAAATATCAATCGTATAAATACGATTTGACAAATGATTTGTTGTACAAGGGAGCATGGTTCCAAATGACTTATTCAAAGGAATCGGGAAGTGACCAACTCATCAATCTGGTATACTTAAGATCACGTTCTTCAGGGGTGAATACCGATGATGAGGATGATGACGAATCAGATGATTAATTAAATTCCAGGCCGAATGTCTTCTAGAGAATTCGGCCGTTTTTATGGACTACTTTCTCTTTGTACTTGCGGGAATTATCGCCTTCACAATTTCGACTATAGCTGGCGGAGGAGGAGCGTTGTTGTTAGTACCAATGGTAGGTTCCTTTTTTTCCATGAATTTAGTACCACCAGTAGTTCAGTTAGGGAATTTCCTAGGGCGTCCTACAAGAGTGATACTGTTCCGGAAATTCATTCGTTGGGATATTGTTAAAGTCTATTTACCGGCAGCATGGGTAGGTGCTTTTTTTGGGGCATGGTTATTTGCCCATCTCGACTTACGATGGGTGCAAGCGTTGATTGGGATTTTCTTGATAACCACGATCTTCCAATACCGCTTTGGACGGAAGTCGCGCTCTTTCCCAATGCAGTTGTGGATGTTTGCGCCCTTAGGCGGACTCGTTTGTTTCGTGAGTTCGGTGGTTGGTGCTACGGGGGCAGTATTGAATCCATTCTACATGAATTTCGGGGTCTCCAAGGAAGAGCTTGTTGCGACGAAAGCAGTCAATTCATTCCTTGTTGCCATCGTACAACTTTCCACTTATGGATTCTTCGGGGTGTTGACAGCCGACCTCTGGCCTTATGGATTGTGCATTGGCTTGGGAGCCGCTTTTGGTAATGTTATCGGCAAACGCTGGCTTGCGCACATGAGTGAAGAGCGCTTTATGCAATGGGTAATCGCCATGATGGTAATTTCAGGAGTAGTGATGCTCGTCAAGCTCTACTTCGGAGGCTGAGGTTTCCAGTCTTCTATCTCACAGACACAGCGAATCGCAAAGTACAGCTTGTAGACTTCTTCAGCGTGGGAATGAAAATAGTAGGGCTCTAGGTTGTTCGTTCCGTCCATGTGGAAGTGCCAGAGTTCTTCGCCGTCTTCTGATGTTAGGTTGTCGAACCATAAAGAGCAGTTGACGTGTTGATGGAGGTAGTGTCGTTTATGTTTGAAACCAGCCGGAACAAGTGAGAGTCCCGTTGAGTTGGAAGCCCATTTGTGCTGTTCCCATTCACTGCCATCCATAAATGCTTCTACACCTAGTTCATCTATCATGGCTTTCAGTTCGGGCCAGTCTTGAGTGCTAGGTAAGCGCCATCCGTCAGGACAAACTGAATGATATTCTGTAGCAGGGTATAAGCGGCCCCATTCTCCTTTGATTTCTTTTTCAGACAAGGCAGGGACCGATCCTTCGGTATGGAAATTGAGATTGGAAGTCATCCAGTAGAGAGAACCAATACGAACTGCCTCATAGGTTTGGGCATCGCGCGCATCAGTAAAGGAGATCTTTTGGTTGTGTTCAGTGTCCGATTCCGCGATAGCGAACACAGCCCAAAAGAGAATGAGAGCGTAGTTCATGAGAAGTTTAGTTGCGCTTATGCAACGTTCAAGTCTAAAGGATTGTTGTTACTTGTATATGAATATTGAATGATGCGAATTCTAGCAATTGTTGTCCTCCTAATTCTTGGTTGTGAGCTCTCGGCTCAACTAGACTATTGTGTTGGTCCGGTGCACTATGCACCAATCAATGCCGAGGGTACAGAAACAGGTCATGTATTGTCGCCTATCAACCCGGTACGTGAAAGTGATCGCGAGCTCTGTTTTTCTAGGAGATACTACCGCAAGATTCGCATACACCAAGATACCGCAGCTTATGGCGCTGAAGGATGTGGACTACTTCAGCTACTGCATCGAACAGGTGATTTATGCGAAGCGCAATACATAAATGTGCCAGACTGTGATTCAGCCATTCTATCGCTAAATCACAAAATGAACAGCCTGATTGCCGGTGGCGCTTCGAGATGTGACGACGGTTACGATGTATACCGATACCCCTTCGTTACTTACTTCTCAGACACCATGATTAGCATGGAGATCAGAGAAGTGTATATGCCGTGGGATGACAAGTACGCCGCAGAAGTGGAGGCCTTCCGATTAAAGCGAATGGCACTTAAGGGTGAGCTGGACACCACCAAGCAGGCCATGGGTGAGATCATGAAACAAGAAGGAATTCCGCAACTTCCAGAGATCAACTATCTCTCCCCTCGGGGAGATCAGGCCTTAGAAAGATGCGTCCGGTGCGAGAAGTACGCGGGTTCGTTAAATGGCAATCCTTCGAGAGATATCAGAGGTACAATGATTGGGTTGACTTTTGACCCACGGGACTTTGATGAGTTTCCTGATCCTGTAGAAATTTTAGGTGAAGACTGGCGAAAAGTGGTACACAAGCACGTCGTGAATTGGAACAAGGATCACCCTGACCTAGAGGTGAATGAGTACCATTATCGACCGAAAGAAATGCGTCAATTCATGTACGCTTTCGCGGAAGACCATTTCATTGTCTACATCGGAAATGAAGGCGAGTTCGGGGCTTATTGGCGATTGAGGATTCCTTTTGCTGAGTTTGAATGATGCTATTCGACCCTGACAAAGGTGTAGTCAGCATGTTCCGTACCGAAACTGTTTACAGGGATGAAGTTGAATCCACTTGTGGTAATGGAATCATGATGGAATTGATCGAACCATAGCCGTGAGGTGGAGCTGTACATTTTCACATAATCTTCGAGACCAGGACATTCAAAGCGAATTGAATTTTCATCTTGTTCAATATTCTTGACTCTTGAGCAAGTCAATTTGTTGCCATCTGAGAATAAACAGACTCTACCGCGACGATGAATTTCAACTTCAAATTCAAAGCCAAGATTGGTTTCTGAAGTGTACCAGGGATATCCTGGTTCACCAGTTGTTGAAGAGACGGTTGTTTTAACACATTTCCATCGACCTACTAGCGGCTCAAGGTCACCGTCGAAGTTGTTCTTTGTGCAACCAGAGCCAAGAAGTATAACAGAAAGAAAGAAGGCGATTCTGCTCATGACTATCTAAGATACATTCTCAACATGAATAGCCCGAACGATAAGGAGGATGTAACCGATTTCAGTTTCTAGCGTAAAAACACAGACGAACCTCCGCGCGAGCGGACAAATACTGTGACATGACGCTTTACTCTTTCCTCATGGCTGCGATGCTAATGGTATCAGCGCCAACTGAAGACTCTCTCCAGCCGATCGACCAGGAACATTTCCTCATCTATGGATTTACGGTAGAGAAGGTATATGGCAGCGACAACGAGGCCAATGCCCCAGATACACGATGTATTGTGTATCGTGACAACGAGATTTACGTGGCTTTCAAAAGCAGCGACAAAGGAGAATACATCTTTAATCTTCCACTAGGACATGAGTACACGCTCGAGTTCGGAGGTGAAGACTTCGTGAACAAACGCGTCGTGATTGATGCAAAGAAGTGCAAGCCGAAGAAGAAGAAAGGACATGTAGTCGAAATGGACATGTCACTCTTCCGTCCTGTGGACGGCATTGATTACAAAGACCTAGAGCAGCCCATCGTACGTTGGTATTATGACAACTACGAAAAGGCCATGGTGCCTGACCTTGAGGTGCTCGACGGCATGTGGCGAACAGTAGAACGCCTTTACAAGAAATCTGAGAAAGAAGCGATGAAGTAATTAGCCGAGAAGAGCACGCACTACGTTGGCGATATCTTTTCCGTCAGCTTTACCAGCGAGTTCTTTGGATGCAATTCCCATCACTTTACCCATATCTGCCATAGAAGAGGCTCCAACACGAGCTACGATTTCTTCTACGGTAGACTGAAGTTTTTCCGGGCTGAGTTGCTCAGGCAAGTATTGCTTGATCACCTCAGCCTGTTGCATTTCCTCATCATGAAGATCTGCACGTCCTTGCTCTTTGTAGATAGCAGCAGCATCAACGCGCTGCTTGTAGAGTTTATTCAGGATCTGAATACCCACACCTTCGTCGATACCATCTGACCCATCTTTGGTCATCTCTAGCATGAGTTTAGACTTGATATCACGCAATGCTTGAAGTGTTGCCATGTCTTTGGCTTTCATTGCGGTTTTGATGTCTGCGGTGATCTGTTCTGTAATGTTCATGATCCTGATTTTCGACAAAAGTAAAAAAGGCCGAACGATCTGTTGATCATCCGGCCCTTTATTGAGAAAACTATTGTGCTTAGTCTACATTGTTATGTAGGAATGAATTATCGTCACGGAGCTGTGCTCTGCGTTTTCCATTTTCATCTTCTTCTTCACCCAAAGAGAACTTTGATACGGTGCTATCAGATGAGTGCGGAGTGTTATCAAGGTTGATTTGACGACGAACAAATGCCGGTTCGCTTTCCAGGTCACTCAATCCACTAGGTGTCTTCAGCTTCATTGAGATTTCACGGATACGCTGCTCGCGTTCGCGATTGCGCATCATCAACTCTTCACGTGTAGGCTGAGCGTCTTGTCCTTCGTTAGCTGTCGGTTCTTCCTGTTCTGGAGTCACAGAGAGTTCATCGGTGAACTGTACGCTGTCAGTAGGGGAGGTGGAGAGCAATTCATCCTTGGTCACTTCTGCACCATCAAGGGTGAAATAGTGTGTTTCTTCCGGAGTTTCAGGCTCAAATTTCAATGCGTCGTTCGCCGGTGCTGGTTCCTCTTCTTGGATAGGAGCAACTGGCTCTTGAGAAGCAGTGATTGGAGACTCTACTTCAAACAGCATTGGCTGGTCGTTCGCAGGAGCTTCCCATTCTTCTTCTTGAGTTGTTTCCTCCAAGGTGTGACGAATTACTTCGTCTTCATTGGTAGGCGCTGCCGGTTCTGGAGCTGGTGTTGGTTCTGGTGTAGGTTTTACCAAGAACGGCTCTTCAGCTTTCGGCTGCTCAACGATGAAAGGCTCATTGTTTGACGTTGGCTTGTCAACTTTTTGAGTTACTTCCTTCACGTTGTCCATTGGAAGATCGAATTTCTTCACTTCCACTGGCTTTTGCGGGATTCCCGCATCAATATCATTTTGAGAGAATCCAGTGGCAATCACGGTCACGCAAAGGTCGCTTCCAAGTGCTTCGTCTGGTCCGTATCCCCAAATGACTTCGGCGGTGCTTCCAGCGCGATCTTGGATGTAATCCGTGATTTCTGAAATTTCATCCATGAGGACTTCTTCAGAACCGTGAGTGATATTGAGGAGAACGAAGTTCGCTCCTGTAATGTCGTTGTCGTTCAATAGAGGAGATTCCAATGCCTGTTCAACAGCGAACATTGCACGTCCGTCTCCAGATGCACGTCCAGATCCCATGATCGCAACGCCCGAATCGCGCATCACAGTGTTCACGTCGTTCATGTCGACGTTGATCTGTCCGGTAAGTGTGATTACTTCAGCGATTCCTTTAGCTGCAGTACACAGTACTTCATCAGCATGGTCAAAGGCTTTCTTCAACGGAAGGTTTCCGAAGAGTTCGCGAAGCTTATCGTTTTTGATCACGAGCAGTGTGTCTACTGCATCGCGCATTTCTTCAAGACCTGAGTCAGCTTGTTGAGAACGGCGACGACCTTCGAAAATGAAAGGAATCGTCACGATACCAACGGTAAGGATGCCCATTTCTTTGGCAGCGCGTGCAATGACTGGAGCAGCTCCTGTTCCAGTACCTCCGCCCATTCCGGCCGTAACGAATACCATTGTTGTGTTTTCACCAATAATGGCTTTCACATCTTCCAGGTTCTCCACCGCTGCGTTTCGTCCAACTTCTGGTAGAGACCCTGCTCCGCGTCCTTGCGTTAAGGTCTCTCCCAACTGGATCTTCACTGGCACCGGACTAGCGTCTAATGCTTGCGCATCGGTATTGCAGACCATGAAGTCTACTCCCTTAATGCCTTGCTCGTACATGTAATTGACGGCATTGCTACCGCCTCCTCCAACACCGATGACCTTAATGATTGAAGATTGCTCTTTCGGCAGGTCAAAACGCATGGGCTCGAAATTCTGGTTTTCCATTCTCAATATATTGGGCTGAAATAGAGGTGTTTAGTCAGATTTGTCAATGCTTCTGACAGCATACACAAGATGTAGAAATTGGGCTACGAGGTGACAAGAACTTTTACAAGTGATTCACCTTCGAATGTTGAAAAGTGGGGGCAATACGCGACCTATTCCGGTTTCGTTCTGGCACTGATCATTTTATCGAACTCTTCGTCATACGGTTCCCATAGTTCAAGACGCAATCCATCGCAGTCAAGAATGTGAGCAAACTTCCCGTATTCATAGATCTCGATCTCTTTGACTACCTGCACACCTTCCTCTTTAAGGACCTTGATCAACGCTTCCAAATCAGCTACTCGGTAGTTGATCATGAATACTTGTCCGCCCTCGCCGAAGTAGTCGCTCCCTTCACCAAAAGTGCTCCACGCAGTGAAGCCTGGGGTCTTAGCGTTATTCTTCCATTCGAAGCTAGTGCCATAATCATCGGTGTCGAAACCGAGATGCTTTGAATACCATTCGCGGGTTTTTTTGGGGTCGGGTGTCTTGAAGAAAACACCACCAATGCCAGTTACTCTTTTCATGTATGAATGCGGATTGCGGAATGCGGAACGCGGTGGGGGGAATGTGGAACGCGGAACGCGGTTATTAGTTGTTGGTCCTTAGTTATTGGTCTCTAGTCTCCAGACCCTCGTCTCTCGTCTCCAAAAGGAAGGGCGCAAATCTGCGCCCCTTCCATTCTTCCTCTATTTCTAATTCTTATTCTAACTCTAATTCTTCCTCTATTCTTCTTCGTTCTCGAACCAATCGCGAACGCTATCCAAGAACTTGCGCATTCCGCGTTTGTCTTGTGATTCTTGAAGAGTTTCTTGAGGAGTCATTTCGTCGTTTTCTTGTGTTCCGTTGCGCTGGTCGTAGCCTTTGATAACAAGACCAACACCGGTTGCGTACATCGGCCACATGAGCTCTTTGTTTGGAGCTTTGGCAACGTGCTCGTTCGGGTAACCGATACGGCAATCCATACCTGTTACGTATTCGAAGAGTTGGGTGATGTACTTCAGTTGGCTACCTCCACCGGTGATAACGATCCCACCAATCAACTGCTTCTCAAAGCCGCTGCTGCGGATTTCGTAGTACACGTGTTCTACGATTTCCTCCATACGGGCTTGAATGATCTGAGCGAGGTTCTTGAGCGAGATCTCTTTCGGGTCACGTCCACGAAGACCTGGGATGCATACGATTTCAGTTTCTTTCATCTCCAGTGCGAGGGCAGCACCAAACTTGCGCTTGAGCTGTTCTGCTTGAGGACGAAGAATCGTACATCCTTGTTTGATGTCGTCAGTGATAACGTTACCTCCGAAAGGAATTACCGCGGTGTGGCGAATAATCCCATCTTGGAAGATCGCGATGTCAGTAGTACCACCACCGATATCTACCAATGCCACACCTGCTTCTTTCTCTTCTTCAGAAAGTACAGCTTCAGAAGACGCCAATGGTTCCAAGATCAATTGATCCACTTTTAGTCCGGCGCGAGCAACACACTTGTAGATGTTACGGGCAGCAGCCGTCTGTCCGGTAATGATATGGAAGTTCGCCTCGAGGCGAATTCCAGACATCCCGATAGGATCTTTGATTCCTTGTTCGTTATCAACAGTATATTCTTGCGGCAGTACGTGGATGATTTCTTCTCCCGGAAGCATCACCAACTTGTACATGTCGTTCACCAACGCGTCAATATCCGTCTGTTCGATTTCATCATCGAGGTTGTCACGTGTGCGCAACCCGCGGTGTTGAAGGCTCTTAATATGCTGACCAGCGATACCAACGTTCACCACTTTGATCTCTACGTCAGAGTTCTTTTCTGCTTCTTCTACCGCTTCGCGAATAGCAGCTACCGTTTTTTCGATATTCGAAACCACTCCACGGGTGACTCCAACAGAATCACTCTTCCCGTACCCGAGGATCTCGATCTTTCCGTGTTCAGTCTTGCGACCTACGAGGCAGGCGATCTTGGTTGTACCAATGTCTAGACCTACAATGATTTCTGAGTTCTCCATGAGCTATTGATTAATAGAACCGTTCGCAGACCACCTGGTCACGGTACTTGACGTTGATGCGTTTATACTTGTTGAGATTATTCTTGTGCGACATTTCTTTCATGAAAGCCTTGAGTCGACGAAGCTTCGAATCCAGTTCGGTTTCGTCTCCAATGACGATCTCAGCGCGACCCACTCTTGGGATCATCACAAAGTCTCCGTTGGCGTCAACCACGAAGTGCTCTGCCTGTGAAGACCAAAATGGATCTCCTTCGAAATGCTTGATGAGATCAAAACACGACTGAATCAACGCTTCTTCGCGTTCCGTTGATTCCGCGCTAGCGAAAGGCACATCAATATTTCCTGTAATCACAGGAACACGAGCCGTGTATTGATTTGAAAGCGGCATTCTTCCCCCTTCGTTATCTACATAGTAGCTCCCGTGATTCTTTGTGATCACTCGGAAAAGCGGACTGCGCTGGCTTACCTTCACCTTCACACAACCATCTACTGTTTTGTAGACCGTAGCCTCTTTCACTGAGGGCAATTGCATAATGCGAGAACGCATGTCTGTGATGTCAAGACTGTCCATCAAACTCCCAACGACAGGTTGACCCATGTTGTGAATTTGCTCGCGAACAAAGGCCTCGTCGATGAAGTATAAACCACTCAAGTGCTCTACTTGAACGTCGAATTTCCAGCAGCGCGCATCGTTTCGGTCTGCATTGGCAAAACCGAGCAGCACCAAAGCAAGCACAGCAGTGCTTCCCCATTTGATGATTTGTTTGATGCGCTTTTTCACTGTAATTCTTTCTCTTTCAGCATGATGCGTATTGGTTCAACCATGCGGTCAATGTCTCCAGCCCCAAGTGTCAGCAACACTTCGGGATCATCCTGCTTTAATTCGCTCAATAACGCCGATTTGTCGACGAGTTTCTTGTGGGGTGCATTGATTTTATCCAAAAGCCATTGTGAATCAACGCCTGGGATAGGTTCTTCCCTTGCCGGATAGATGTCGAGCAAGAAGATAGAATCAAGCAATTCGAGGCTTCGAGCAAAGCCGTCAATGTTGTCTTTTGTCCGGCTGAAAAGATGAGGTTGGAACACACCCGTAACCCGCTTTCCTGGATGGCGCTGTTTCGCCGCTTCAATCGTGGCTTTCAGCTCCTCCGGGTGGTGTGCGTAGTCATCGATAAACACGATATCGCCCGTGCCTTGTTGGTATTCAAAACGACGCTTCACGCCTTTGAATGTGGCCAATGATTGACGAATTGCTTCGTGTTCAACGCCGAGGTGAAGCGCCACTGCCACCGCAGCAGTGACGTTCTCTTTGTTATGTTCTCCGGGCATAGGAAGCGGAATGCTCTTCACTGTGCCTTGCGGTGTTTCAAGATCCATCACATAAGTGTTGTTCTCGGGCCTTTCATCGCTAGCGCGGAACGCACTTTGTGCTTGAGAGCCGTATGAGACTCCCGGTCGATTGAGCTGATTGAATGCTTTATCGCACACAAGTCGGTACCCATCTTTAGAAGTGAGATCTGCGAATTGTTGATACGCTGATACCATTTCTTCTGGGGTACCATAGATATCCAGGTGGTCAGCATCCAGGGAGGTAATCACTGCAACATCCGGTGAAAGTGCTAAAAATGAACGGTCAAACTCGTCGGCCTCTACTACGTACCAGGCATTGGGTTGATCGAAGATGAGATTGGATGAATAGTTAGCAGTGATCCCTCCCAAGAATGCATTGCATCCATGTCCGGAATCGTGTAAAATGTGTGCGATTAATGAGGTTGTGGTGGTCTTACCGTGCGTTCCGGCGACCGCTATCGTTTTATGATCCTGAGTGATGGCACCCAGAACTTTGCTTCTTTTTTCTACTTGATAGTCGTTCTCTACAAACCAGTTCAGTTCGCGATGTGTCTTCGGAACTGCAGGGGTGTAAACAACGAGTACCTTCTCTTTCGGTGTCATGCGCACCACTGAAGGCAAATCGGCTACGCTGTCTTTGAAACCAACAGGAATACCTTCCATTTCCAGCTCGGTAGTGAGCGGACTTGAAGTTCTATCGTACCCCATTACTTGCTTCCCTACCAGATTGAAGTAGCGCGCCAATGCACTCATACCGATACCACCGATACCGATAAAATAGATCACTTCTTTCTGCTGGAGGTTGATCATTGGGCTACGATCTTTTCAAGTTCATCAACTACCGCTGCCGCCGCATTTGGGCGAGCGTGCTTTTTCAATTCAACGCTCAATGATTGACACTTTGCGGTGTCTTCAATGAGGTGTAATACTTCTTTCGCTAGCGCGGAAACGACTTCGTTGTCTTTGACGAGAATAGCGGCTCCAACGTCGGTTAGCGAACGCGCATTATGCGTCTGATGATCTTCTGCGACATGAGGTGAAGGCACGAAGATGCTTGGTTTACCTACAATTGATAGCTCGGCAATAGACATTGCACCAGCACGAGATACAATGACATCTGCCGCCGCATAAGCGAGGTCCATGCGGTTGATGAAACCTAAGACATTGATGTCGTCATGGCCATTGTCTGTGGCCCATTGCTCGTTCGCTTCGTGAAAGCGTTTGCCTGTTTGCCATAGCACTTGCACTCCAGCTGCTTTCCATTCAGGGATGGCTGCTTTTACGGCTTCGTTTACAGATCGAGCTCCCAAACTACCTCCCATGATGAAAACCACTTTCTTCGAAGGGTCGAGGTTGAAGAACTGCATCGCTTCGTCACGTTTCCCATCAATAGATGCAATGGCCCCACGCAGTGGATTGCCCGTTTGAATGATTCGATCTTTTGGGAACCAACGCTCCATATTCGGGAAGCCGGTACAAATGCGCTGAACACGCTTAGCTAATAGCTTATTGGTAATTCCAGGGTAACTGTTCTGCTCCTGAATTAGGCATGGAATATTCTTACCTGAAGCCTTTCGCAAGAGAGGTCCAGATGCAAAACCACCGACACCAACCGCTGCCTGTGGTTTGTATTTCTTCAATAGTTTACCTGCCTTGCTTAAGCTGCTGATCAAACGGAAAGGGAAGAGGAGATTCTTCTTAGAAAGAATCTTTCGTTCAATACCTGTAATCCACAAACCGTCGATCTCATAGCCTGCTGCGGGTACTTTTTCCATTTCCATGCGCCCTTCGGCACCAACGAAACGTACTTCACATTCAGGGTATCGACGTTTGATCTCATCGGCGATAGCCAACGCAGGATAGATGTGGCCTCCTGTACCGCCACCGCTAATGATGACGCTATTCAGAGACATGGGTGTTCTTGATTTCGTTGTTGATCTCTACGCTCTCAGTGTCCCATTCTTCTTGATTGTACACGCTTCGACTAACACATAGGATCATTCCAATGGCTAGTGCGGTGAAGATCATCGAGGTTCCCCCCATACTTACCATAGGTAGCGGTTGCCCTGTATTTGGGAAGAGGTTCACGGCTACGGCCATATTGACAAAGGCCTGCGATACGATCATAAAGGAGAGGCCCAAAACCAATAAGCCTCCAAAATGCTTCGGACATTTAAGCGAGATCCGAATGGATCGGAAGAGCAGGATGAGGTACAACATCAACAGACCGAGTCCGCCGAAGATGGCACCGTACTCTTCAATGATAAATGCATAGATCATATCACTGTAAGGGTGCGGTAAGTAATTCCGCGCTAGCGAAGAACCAGGCATGCTTGGTGCTAAGCCTCCTTTCCAGATAGCTACTTGAGCTAAGTTGTTCTGGTAGTTCCCTTCTCCTTCATCGCTGCCAAAGTTCTCAATACGATTTACCCACGTTTGAAAACGAGGGAATACGTCAGGAGCACCTTTGCCTAGGGATATGAGAAGCAGAATGCCAGCCACCCCAGCACCGGCAATTTTGAGCAAGTGCTTGATCGGTACTCCACCGAAGAACATCATCAGATAACAAACCATAAAGATGAGCGCGGCGGTAGAGAGATCGGATGGGAAGATCAATCCACAAACAGCCAATATTGGCCAGAGGATTGGCATCACTCCATTTCTGAAATCATGCAGTTTGGTGCGGTTGACATTTAGCTGACGGGCAACGAAGGTGATCAACACAATCTTTGCGAAGTCAGAGGTTTGGAATGTCAACCCAGTACCTGGGATTTTAAGCCATCGAACGGCATTGTTCACGTTGGAACCGAATAACCACGTGAGGACAAGCAATCCGATTGCGACCCAAATCATGATCATGGACACACGACTGAAATATTTGAAGCGCATTTTATGGATCACAAACATGACCCCGAAGCCCATTCCAATAATGATCGTGTGCTTGAAAAGGTACTTCAGCGAGTGTGCTCCATCACGGAATGCCAGCGCAGAGATTGCACTGTACACGGCAAGGATAGACAGCAAGCTCAATAGAATTGCTATCATCCAAATTACCTTATCGCCTTGAAGTCGCTTGAGTACCGCTTGCATGATCTAGGATATTAGAGACGACGAACTGCTGACTTGAAACGGTGTCCGCGGTCTTCGTAGTTTTCGAATAGATCGAAGCTGGCGCATGCAGGCGAAAGCAACACAGTGTCTCCGTCGTATGCCATTTCATAAGCAAGACCTACAGCTTCTGTAGCGCTTGAAGCATCGAGAATCGTTTCGATACGTCCTTCGAATGCCTTCTTCAATTTTTCATTGTCTTTACCAAGGCAGATCAACGCTTTCACCTTGTTGTCTGTCAGTTCGTAAAGCTCTGAGTAGTCATTTCCTTTGTCGACACCACCTGCAATCCAGATCGTTGGACGATCCATGCTTTCGAGTGCGTACCACGTGCTGTTGATGTTTGTCGCTTTTGAGTCGTTGATAAAGCTTACGCCGTGCACTTTAGCCACGAATTCGAGGCGGTGTTCAATGTTGTCGAAGTTTGTCAAACTATCGCGTACGAGTTCTTTGCGTAGTTCGAAAAGGCGCGCAGTCACTCCTGCTGCCATGGAGTTAAAGAGGTTGTGCTTCCCTTGGAGGGCGAGTTCTTGAATTTTCATCGTGAACAGTTCGGTTTTGGTTTGTATCTGTAAGAGGTTGTTATCTATTCCTGCTCCTTCGAATTGGAGCTCTTCTATGGTCTTACTTAGGCTGACCGGCCAGTAGTTCATCGGCAGTGAACGCTTCGCGAGTTCAGCCTGGATGATGGGGTCATCTGCGTTGGTGATGAAGTGGTCAGCGGCTCCTTGGTTTTGGATCACACGGAACTTGGAGTCGATGTAATTCTGCAACTCGTAGTCGTAGCGATCTAAATGGTCAGGAGTGATGTTGAGTAGAATGGCGATGTCGGCCTTGAAGTCGAACATTCCATCGAGCTGGAAACTGCTTACTTCAAGCACGTACACGTCTTTTTCATCTTCCTCAACAAGAAGGCGAGCGAAGCTTTTGCCGATGTTTCCGGCGATCCCGGCTTCTACGCCACCCTTGGTTAGTACATGGTGTACTAGGGTTGTTGTGGTTGTCTTACCGTTTGTTCCGGTGATGATCACCTTCTTTGCGTCGGTATGACGGCCTGCAAATTCGATTTCCGAAATCACCGGTGTTCCTTGGTCGAGCAGCTGCTTGATGAGCGGTGCTTTCTCTGGAATTCCAGGGCTTTTTACGACTTCGTCGGAAGACAGAATGCGCGCTTCGCTATGCTTTCCGCTTTCGAATTCGATTTCGGCGCTAGCCAATTCTTGCGCATACTTATCCTTGATCGTGCCTAAATCAGACACGAAGACGTCATAGCCTTGCTGTTTCGCAAGCAAAGCTGCTCCAACGCCGCTTTCACCGGCACCTAATATGGAGATGCGACGACTCATTAGCGGACTTTCAGCGTTACGATGGTGATGACTGCAAGGAGAATACCTACGATCCAGAATCGAGCAGTGATCTTAGATTCAGGTAGGTTCTTCTTTTGATAGTGGTGGTGCAGTGGCGCCATGAGGAATACGCGACGTCCTTCACCGTATTTCTTCTTGGTGTACTTGAACCAGCTTACCTGGATCATCACCGAGAGGTTTTCAATAAGGAAGATTCCGCACAGTACTGGAATCAAAAGTTCTTTTCGGATGGCAATGGCAAACGTGGCGATGATCCCACCAAGGGCCAATGACCCCGTGTCTCCCATGAATACTTGGGCAGGGAAGGCGTTGTACCACAAGAAGCCGATACACGCACCTACGAATGCAGCGATGTACACTACAAGTTCACCCGATTCAGGAATGAACATGATGTTCAGGTAATCAGCGAAGATGTAGTTACCACTGACATAAGCGAGGATGGCAAGGGTGGTTCCAATGATGGCGGAGGTTCCGGTGGCGAGGCCATCGAGGCCGTCGGTCATGTTCGCACCATTAGACACGGCAGTAACGATGATGATCACCATGAGGATGAACACTATCCAGGTGTAGTCTGCAGCTCCTTCACCCATCCAATCGATCAACCATGCGTAGTCGAACTCATTGTTCTTGATGAATGGAATGGTGGTTTTCGTAGACTTCGTTTCTACCCACTCACTCGTGCCCGCAACGTTGGTGATTGGATCAACTGAAGACGTCATCGGGTTCTCCTTAATGGTGACATCAGGAGAGAAGTAGAGCATAGCACCTACGATGATCCCCACACCTACTTGGCCAATCACTTTGAATTTGCCGGCAAGCCCCTTTTTGTTCTTACGGAATACCTTGATGTAGTCGTCAATGAACCCAATCATTCCTAGCCATACTGTGGCGAGGATCATGGTCTGTACGTAGATGTTCGTCAGGTCATTGAAAAGGAGAGAAGGAATCAAGATCGAAGCCAGAATGATGAGTCCACCCATGGTTGGTGTCCCTTGCTTTTGCATTTGGCCTTCTAGTCCGAGATCACGAACAATCTCACCTACTTGCTTCAGTTGAAGCCATTGAATCACGCGCTTACCGAATACAAGTGAGATCAACAATGAGGTGATCACACTCAATGCTGCCCTGAACGATAGGTACTGGAAAAGCCCTGCGCCAGGAAGGTCATAGGTCTGATCGAGGTATGTAAACAGATGGTATAGCATATCAGGCTGGCGTGTTGAGTGATTCGTTAACTACCTGCAGGTCATCGAATGGGAAGCGTTCCCCTTTGATCTCCTGGTACTTTTCATGGCCCTTACCAGCCACGAGAATGATGTCTCCCTTTTGGGCAATCGAACAGGCCAATCGGATGGCCTCTTTGCGATCGGTAATGCTGAATGTTTTCGAGAGTTGAACCGGGTCCAGCCCTTCTTTCATGTCAGTGATGATTTGATCTGGATTCTCGCTACGTGGGTTGTCACTTGTGAGAATGACACGGTCTGAGAGCTCAGAAGAAATGCGCGCCATGAGAGGTCGTTTTCCTTTGTCACGATCGCCTCCGCATCCCACTACGGTGATTACTTGCTCATTCCCGGTGCGGATGTCTTTGATTGTGGCTAAGACATTCTTGAGTGCGTCAGGCGTATGAGCGTAATCGACGATAGCCGTCACTTCGTTTTTCCCTTTCAGGTACTGGAATCGTCCGTCGACATTACCGAGCATGCTCATGTTGGTGAGCGTGTCCATTTCGTCTTGCTCTAGCTCCATCGCTACAGCATAAACTGCTAGCAGATTGTAGGCGTTGAAACCTCCGATCAACTTCGTGTAGAGGTCTTTACCATTGATGTTCATGTGCAAGCCGCTGAACTGATTCTCAAGAATCTTTGCGCGGTAATCACTCATCGTACGCAAGCCGTAAGACAGGTGGCGTCCGCGGCAGTTTTGAAGCATGATTTCAGCGTGGTTGTCGTCGTTGTTTACCAGTGCAAACGATCCGCTAGGAAGCATGTCGAATAGACCTTTCTTCGCCTTGATGTAGTCGTTGAAAGTCTTGTGGTAATCCAGATGGTCACGGGTGATGTTGGTGAACACACCTCCAGCAAATTCAACGCCCGTCACACGGTGTTGGTGAATGGCGTGAGAGCTTGCCTCCATAAAACAGAACTCAATGCCTTGGTCTGCCATATCGCGCAACATGCGGTTGAGAGAAATAGCATCTGGAGTGGTGTGTGTAGCAACAACCTCAGTGTCGTTGATGCGATTCACCACTGTGCTCAATAGTCCAGTCTTCTTATTCATCAGACGGAACAATTGGTAGAGTAGGGTTACCGTCGTCGTCTTACCATTGGTGCCCGTAACCGCAACTACTTGTACTTCCTTGCTTGGATTGTCATAGAAGTTCGAAGCGATGAAGCCTAGCGACTTGGCTGAGTCATCTACCTGAACGAATGTGATTTGCTCAGGACGATCAGAAGGAAGCTCTTCACAGATAATGGCAATGGCTCCAGACTTAATCGCAGATTCGATGTACTTATGACCGTCTACTTGTGTTCCTTTCACGGCAACGAAGAGCGTACCGCCTTTCACTTCACGACTATCAGCAGTGATGTGCTCGATGGTGATGTCCATTGGGCCGATCGCCTCTGTGAGACGGCATTTGTATAGTATGTCTTTCAGAAGCTTCATTAGGATAGTTCGATTCTGATTCGACGGTGATTTCTTATTGCGGCTCCCGCCGGAACGCTTTGTCGCTTCACGGTTCCGTAGCCTGAGACTTCTACTTGTAAGCCTGCGTTTTCTAGGAGGTAGAGGGCGTCTTGTAGCCCCATTCCGACCACATTCGGAATCAAGCCGCGCGCTTGTTCGCGAGCGCCAAGTGCTACGTGGTCTTCTTTGGTTGAGGTCTCAATCCAAGGGCTTTCGTTGTTGTCAGATGTTGGGATGGCTAAACCGGCGAACACACGTTCGAGGTCTTCACGGGCACCACTTCTTGATACAGGAAGTTTCGACTGGTCTCCAAGCAAAAGCTCAGGCTCTTGGTTGTCGTGGAGTTCAAGTTGTGTGGCGTAGATCTTATCTGCGAGTCCTTTAAATACCGGAGCGGCAATAGCAGATCCGTAGTACACACCGCTACGAGGGTCGTTTACGACCACGATGCATGAGTACTTAGGGTTCTCAGCTGGGAAGAAACCTACGAATGAGGCGCGGTAACGATTCTTGTAGTAACCACCTGAGTAGGCAATCTTCGCCGTTCCTGTTTTTCCAGCTACTCGGTACGGACTGTCTTCGAAGATGTAATCAGCAGTTCCGCCTTCTTCGCAAACCCCTTGCATCATCTGCCAAGTCTTCTTCAGGGTAGAGCGCGAACAGATGCGTTCTTGAAGAACAATCGGGTCATTGGTTTCAATGGTCTTGCCATTCCGCGTTAGCGACTCAACAAATTGAGGACGCATCAATGTTCCGCCATTGGCGATGGCATTGTAGAAGGCGAGGGTTTGAAGCGGTGTTTGCTGCACCTCATACCCAATCGACATTTGTGTCAGTGATAGTCCCGACCAGTTGCCTTCGCGTACCTTTTCGTAAATGAATGGGTTCTTCTCGCCTTTGAGTCGGATGCCAAGTGGCTGGCGAAGTCCCATGGCTGTGAGATGATCGAGGAACTTCTGTGGTTGGTCTTTATAGTAGCGATCAACCAAGATGGCCGTTCCTACGTTGGAAGACTTCTCGAACACTTGTTCCACGCTGATCTTACCATATCCGCCTTCGTGCGAATCACTCATTGGCTCATCGTAGAAGTAAACGACACCATCTCCAGTATCTACGCTATCAGTGAGGTCAACGTGATTGTCTTCAAGCAAGCTGATCAGGCTAGCTAACTTGAATGTTGATCCAGTCTCAATCGATTGACCGATTCCGTAGTTGTACGTTTCGGAATATCCTTCTTCATCTTGGTTTCGTGTGAGGTTAGCAATCGCACGGATGTAGCCTGTTTCTACTTCCATCAGGATTACGGTGCCCCATTCAGCATTGTGCTTGCGCAAGAGATTGTTCAGCTCGTTGCTGGCCACATCCTGGAGGTGGACGTCAATTGAAGAGATGATATCTACGCCGTCTACTGGAGCTTCGATGTATTCGTCGGTAGCTGGCTTCCAAACGTTACCAGCGATGCGCTCCATCAGTTGTTTCCCTGTCTTCCCAGCGAGCTCTTCGTTGTAGGCAAGTTCCAGACCCACACGAGATCCCAATCGGTCGATTCCAATCGTACGTGAAGCGAGTTCACCGAAAGGCTTTTTCCGAATGTCGATGCGTTCAAAAATGAATCCGCTTCGGTGTCTGCCGCGCTTAATGAAAGAGAAGGTTTTGAGCTCTTTCATGTCGGTGTAGCTCATCTTCTTCACTACGCGGTAGTAGCGCTTTCCAAGACGTTTTGCTTCCAAAAGGTCCATACGGTACTCGCTTGGTGAGCGGTCTGGGAATTTTTCAGACAGCTGGAGGCAAAGTGAGTCCAGTTCAGTAACGAATGTGACCGAGTCAATGCCTGTCGCTTTTGAATCCCAGTAGAGGTTGTATACAGGGACAGACGTAGCCAGAAGGCTCCCGTCAGTACTGTAGATTTGACCGCGCGTCGGCTCGATGTCTTGGGTGCGCTGCTCAATGCTTTGGGCATGCTCCGCCCATTGATCAGCTTGGGCAAACTGAATCCAAAGGATCTTGCCGAAAATGGCAAAGGCCAACAAGGCGAAGGCGATAAACGCCATCCAAGAACGGGCTGATATTTCCTTACTATTCTTCAATTGACTTCGCGTCGAATTCGATAATGACCGGAGGAGCGGTTGGCTCTACTAGTCCGAGTGATGAAATGGCTTGTGCTACGGAGCTCTGTTGCTTCTTTGCTTCGAGCTCGCTCTTTAGTGTTTTGTACTCTGCGCTGAGTTCCTGCAATTGGCGCTCAACACGAATCTTTTCTCGTTCAGTGTTTTCGAAGACGTATCCGATGTAGATCGACAGCAAGAAGAATGCGCACACGTACAGCACAAATGGGAGGTGTGCTGTCACGCTTTCCTTTGTCAGGAATTCTCCGCTCAATACGTTGGTGACGAGGCGGGAGAATCTTCCCCTAGACTTTTTGGCCGGCGCTTGCTGTTCTTCGTTAGGTGTCGCTAGTCGGTTCTTCATATGCGTTCCGCAATGCGGAGTCGTGCACTTCGTGCTCGGTTATTCTTTTCTATTTCTTCTTCGTCGGCAACGATGGCGCTACGAGAGATGACTTTCCATGGGGTGATTGGATTTCCGTAGAAGTCTTTCTTGACTTCGCCTTGGAAATTGCCGGCGCGCATGTAGCGCTTCACCATTCTGTCTTCAAGGCTGTGGTAGGAGATGACTGAGAGTCGGCCGCTCGGTTTGAGTAGCGCTTCAGTCTGTGTTAGGAATTCTTCCAGTGCTTTCATCTCGTCGTTGACTTCGATGCGTAGCGCTTGGTAGACCTGAGCCTGAAACTTGTGTGCTTTCATCGCGGGAGCGAATGGTTGCAGTACTTTGTTCAGGTCACCTGTGGTTTTGAAGCCTTCTTCGCTGCGGAATTTGAGAATGGCGCGAACGACACGTCCGGCTTGTCTCACTTCACCATAGGTTTTCAGGATCCTGATGAGGTCTCCTTCTTCGTATTCGTTGAGAATGCTCGCTGCGGACTTGGTGCCGCTTTGTGACATTCGCATATCAAGGGGAGCGTCGAAACGAAGAGAGAATCCGCGTTCAGCGGCGTCGAATTGATGGGAGCTCACACCGAGGTCAGCTAGAATTCCATCAACTTCAGTTACGCCATACATGCGCAGGAAATTCCGCATGTAGCGGAAGTTCTGTGGGATGAGGGTGAAGCGGTCATCTTCGGGAACATTATCCTGAGCATCAGGGTCTTGATCGAATGCGAAGAGTTTTCCTTGGTCCAGTCTTGTCAAAATCTCTCGTGAGTGTCCACCTCCTCCGAAGGTGACATCCACGTAGACCCCGTTTGGGTCGATGTCGAGTGCGTCTATTGAAGCATGGAGTAGAACGGGTACGTGGTAATCGCGCTCTTCCATGTTCTTATCTAGTTGAGTGGAAAGCCAGGGCCTTCGATCTGTCCTCTGATGTCGTCAGCGATATCGCCGAAGTCATCATCGTCATTTAATACTGATTCGTCGTAGCGGTCAACGCTCCACAGTTCCATCTTCTCAAGCACTCCGGTGAGTACCATTTCGTTTTTGCCGCCCGGCTCGATGCCGGCGTACTTCAACAAAGAAGCTGGGATGAGCATTCGACCTGCGCTATCGAGTTCGATGAGGGTGGCCCCCTTCATGAACTTTCGCTGAAAGGCTTGGTGCTTTCTGTTGTAGCGACTCAGTCTGCTCATCTCTTGGTTGACCTTATCCCATTCAGGTTTCGGGTACAAGACCAAACACTGTTCGAAAATGTCACGGTTGAGCACGAGACCGTGGTGCAGCACAGGTTCTAACTGTTTCCGAAGCTTCGCTGGAAACATGAGCCTGCCTTTGGCATCCACTTTACATCCGTATTCCCCGAGGAGATTGAGCATATGATCGCGCTTTCCTGAAGTAAAATTAGGAAATATTTACCACTGGTTACCACAATCTACCACTTTTTACCACCGTGTTGAAAACTTCTGTGGCTTAGTGGGTTATATCCGCTTTTGGAATTTATCATGCGGATCTCTCGTATGCGGTGAATTTGAGGCATTTGCGCTTTGGTCTGAATCGACCTTGATCAGCTTCTGAACACGAGACTGTGAAAAGGGGTAAAATCGCTTATGAACACGTTATGAACAATCGTGTCTATTCGAAGGCGAGATGTTGAGGATGCTCCATTTATCTATCTTTGTCGCCAGATAATTCGTCACATGACTGAGAACCTCAAGCACGACGGGCAATTCAAATACATTGAAGAAGGACAAGGGGAACCTTTGATCTTACTTCATGGTTTGTTTGGAGCGCTCAGTAACTTCCGAGAAACAGTAGATCACTTCAAGCAGAAGTACACCGTGGTCATTCCGATGCTCCCGTTGTACGAATTGCCAGTGTTAGAAACGAGCGCGAAGAGTATCGCGAAGTTCTTGACCAAGTTCATTGACTTTAAAGGGTATAATAAGGTGCACCTCTTGGGTAACTCCTTGGGTGGACACGTAGCGCTTATCTATACGCGTAAGCATCCTGAGAAAGTGAAGTCGTTGATTTTGACGGCAAGCTCTGGCTTGTATGAAAATGCCTTCGGTTCAAGCTTCCCGCGAAGAGAAGACAAAGAATTCATTCGTAAGAAGGTGGCGGTGACATTCTTCGATCCCAAACACGCTACTGATGAATTGGTAGACGAGTGTTTTGAAATCGTGAATGATCGTAACCGTGTGATTCGCATCCTGGCAATTGCCAAGTCTGCGATTCGTCATAATATGGCCAAGGATCTTCCGAATATGGACATGCCAGCATGCCTTATTTGGGGTAAGAACGACACAATTACGCCTCCAGAAGTGGCAGTTGAGTTTGAAGAGAAGCTTCCAGATGCAGACTTGTTCTGGATCGATGAATGTGGACACGCTCCGATGATGGAGCATCCTGAAGAGTTCAATCGCATTCTTAGCGAATGGCTCGACTCACGAGGATTTTAAGATGGCTAGAGATATCCATAGCGCGGAATTCGTCAAGAGTAGCACGCGCCTAGAGCAATGTCCTGAACCAGACCTCCCAGAGTACGCCTTTATCGGACGCTCAAATGTTGGAAAATCGTCGCTGATCAATATGCTGACGAGCCGTAAGGGGCTCGCAAAGATTTCCGGTACACCAGGAAAGACTCAACACATTAATCACTTCGTCATTAACCAAGGCAAGAAAGGGGCATGGTACCTCGCTGACCTTCCTGGGTATGGATACGCGAAAGTCTCTAAGAAAGACAGACGCATATTTGACAACATGATTCGAGAGTACCTCAAGAATCGTTCGAATTTGATGTGTGCCTTGATTCTTCTCGATAGTCGTCACAAGCCACAAAAGATCGACCTTGAGTTCATGGAGTGGATGGGGAACAACGGAATCCCTTTCGTGATGGTATTCACCAAGCTTGATAAACTGTCTTCTTCTGAGAAAGCAGAAAACCTACGTCAATATCAGAAGGAAATGCTCAAGACATGGGAGAGTCTTCCGCAGATTTTCCATACTTCTTCATCTCATATTCAAGGAAAAGACGAGCTGATTGAGTTCGTCGATAAGACAAATGAATATTGGGAAGGATACGAAGAAGAGTAGCGGACGCATATTATGCGCCCCTAACCGATTCTTCGGTGGTGTCAACAGGCGGACGCATATTATGCGGCCCTCACATTCTCCTTCTAATTCTTCCTCTCACTCTTCCTCTCCTCCCGCCGTCCATACATTTCCCCCGGCAGAAGTCGCTACGCTGTTCTATATTGTGTCCGCTAGAACGAAGTCTAGCTATTGACCAAACCTCCTATTTATGAAATTCAAGTTTCTCATCCTTGCGCTAGCTGTACTCTTCGCTTCAGCAGACGCAGTAGCTCAAAAAAAGAAGAAAGGCTCTAAGAACGCCGACACGGAATACTGGCTGAATTCCGGCCAGATTAGTGGTCTGCAGTTCCGTAATATCGGACCAGCATTGACTTCGGGAAGGGTGGCTGATATAGCGGTTAATCCTGATAACTTCAATGAATACTACGTGGCTGTGGCGTCTGGAGGTGTTTGGAAAACAACCAATCACGGGGTGAGTTACACACCGATTTTTGATGGAGAAGGTTCATACTCTGTGGGGTGTGTGACGATTGATCCGAACCAATCTTCTACGATTTGGGTCGGAACTGGGGAGAATAATAACCAACGCTCCGTTGCTTACGGCGACGGTGTTTACAAGTCTACCGACGGAGGTAAGTCTTGGAAGCATATGGGGCTCAAAGACTCTGAGCACATTTCGAAGATCATCGTTGATCCACGTAATTCTGACGTGGTGTATGTAGCGGCTTACGGACCACTTTGGTCTGATGGTGGCGATCGCGGTGTGTACAAAACCACTGACGGTGGTGAGAATTGGGAACAGATTCACTTCATCTCTGAAAAGACTGGTACCTGTGATTTGATCATGGATCCATCGAATCCTGATATCCTCTATGAAGCTGTTCATCAACGCCGTCGTCATGTCTTTACCTACATCGGTGGAGGTCCAGAAAGCTCTGTGTACAAGTCGATGGATGGAGGAATGACTTGGAAAGAGATTACAAGCGGACTTCCAGCTGGTAAGATGGGCCGCGTAGGTTTGGCGGTTTCTCCTGTTGATCCTAATGTGGTATACGCTATCGCGGAAGCGGAAGAAGGTAGTGCGGGATTCTTCCGTTCAACCAATAAGGGAGCTACTTGGGAGAAGCGCAGTAGCTACGTGACTTCAGGAAACTACTACCAAGAGATCATCTGTGATCCGCACGATGTAGATAAGGTCTTCAGTATGGCCACTTGGTTACACCATACCGAAGATGGAGGTAAAACCTTTATCGCCACAGGTGAATCTCAAAAGCACGTCGACAACCACTGCATTTGGATTAACCCAACCAACACCGATCACTGGATCGTAGGTTGTGATGGTGGTATCTACGAAACTTACGATCACGCGAATACATGGGAGTACAAAGCGAACCTACCGATTACTCAATTCTATAAGGTATCGATCGATTACGACGAGCCTTTCTATAACGTCTTCGGGGGAACCCAAGACAACAACTCACAAGGTGGTCCTTCACGTACGATTAATAACGCAGGTATCTTGAATTCTGATTGGTACATCACCGTAGGAGGTGATGGTTACGAAACTCAGGTAGACCCAACCAACCCGAATATCATCTATGCACAATGGCAGTATGGAGGCTTAATTCGATTCGATCGCCAGTCAGGTGAACGTATTGGAATCAAACCACAGCCTGGAAAAGGTGAAGCTGCATATCGATGGAACTGGGATTCACCACTTTTGATTTCACCACATGATCCAAAGACACTCTTCTTCTGTGCAAACAAAGTATTCAAGACCACTGACCGTGGAAATAGCTGGGAAACCATTTCTCCTGACTTGACACGCCAACTTGACCGAAACAAGATGAAGGTGATGGGAGAGGTGCAGTCTCCCGATGTTGTCATGAAGAACAAGTCAACAACCATCTACGGTAACATCGTGGCCTTCGATCAGTCGCCGCTTGATGAAAACCTCTTGTACGCAGGTACTGATGACGGACTCATTCAGGTTTCTCAAGATGGAGGAGCGACTTGGAGTAAGAAAGAGTCATTCCCGGGAGTGCCAAACCTCACTTACGTGAATATGATTTGGGCATCACAACACGATAAGAACGTGGTGTACGCAGCCTTTAATAATCACAAAAAGGGTGACTTTAAGCCTTACCTACTCAAGAGTACTGACAAAGGAAATACATGGACGGCCATTCAGAATGACCTTCCAGAACGTGGAACAGTCTATTCTGTAGCAGAAGATCACGTAGATGCGAATCTCCTCTTTGCAGGAACAGAATTTGGCTGCTATGTTAGTGTGAACGGCGGTAAGAATTGGGTAGAACTCTCGGCTGGATTACCAACGATCTGTGTTCGAGATATGGCCATCCAGAAACGCGAAAACGACCTTGTTCTCGGAACTTTCGGTCGTGGATTCTATGTACTAGATGACTACTCACCGCTGCGCAACCTCACAGAAGAATCGCTCGAAACCGACGCTAAGATTTTCCCAATTAAGGATGCCCTTGCATATGTTGAATCAAACCCTCTTGGACTGCGCGGAACGGGAAGCCAAGGTGCTTCCATGTATGCAGCGCCTAACCCTGAGTTCGGAGCAACCTTCACTTACTTCGTGAAAGAAGCACCGAAGTCTCCGAAGGCCCAGCGTCAAGAGAAGGAGAAAGAAGATAAAGAGGCAGGACGTACCATCGACTACCCAAGCTATGAGGACTTTGTAGCGGAGGACAACTACGAGGATGCCTACCTGCTTTTCTTGATTAAGGATGCTGCAGGAAGCGAAGTGCGAAAAATAAAACGTTCTGCATCAACCGGTGTTCAGCGTGTGACGTGGAACCTTCGTTATCCGGCCACGACCCCAATTCGCACAAGTTCTGGTGAAGTAGGACGCTACAGCAATCCAGATGAAGGGCCATTGGTTCTTCCGGGAACTTACACGGTGGAGATTTGGATGGCAGACAATGGAGTGTTCACTTCCCTCGCCGCTCCAGAGAGCTTCGAAGTGAAAGCGCTTGAGAACTCTACGCTTGACCGCCAGACGGAAGCAAACATCGCCTTCAAGAAGGAAGTACAAGAACTCCGCCGCCGAATGCGTGGAAGCTTGAATGAGCACTCAGACCTTGACAATCGCTTGCGTCACATCAAGGCGGCTATTCAAAGCTACCCAGGGGCGGATATCGCTTGGATGGAAGACGTGAAGAAGCTGGAGCGTGCATCGCATGACATTGGTATCGACATGACTGGCGATTACCACAAATCAAGTAGAGACGTAGAAGCACTTCCTGGAGCGGTGTATCGAATTGAAAACATCGTGTGGAATACTTGGTACTCAACGTCAGATCCAACCACAACGAATCAGGAGCAGTTCGAGCTTGCGAAAGAGGAATATGCTGCAGCTAGAAAATCACTCGATGATATGAGAGCTGCAATTCAGGCCTTAGAAGCGAAGCTGGACGGAAAGAACATTCCATACACTCCGCAGCGACCAAACTGGAAAGAAGACTAAGATAAAAGGGTGGCTAGCTGTTCGGCTGAAGATTCATCTTCTCTGCGTAATAGTCGCAGAAATCACGCATAGTCGCGGCCATTTTATCTTCTCCAGTAGCACGCTCAAAACTGTCAGCAAGGGTTAAGATGGTTTGGTGGACGAAGAACTTCATTTCTTCCACCTCCATTTCCTTGTCCCATAGGTCGATGCGCAGCGTGTTGCGTTCATCTTTGTCCCACATGGCAAGGATCATGGCCTTTGCTTCTTTGTTGATCACATTTGCCTGAGGAGCAGACCAAATGATCTGTTCAGGTACTTTGTTTTCGTCGGTGGTAACGTTGATCTCGATCTTAGAAGAGTCCATTATCCTGGTCTATATGCGTTGAGTAATTTCAAATAATTCGTTTCCTGAAGTAATTGTTCAGGGGTGACCTCCTTGTTGCGCTCCATGTAATCGCGAACGACTTGCCAGCCGATCCACATGCCGAGGCGTGAAGGAGATTCTTGAGGTACACTTTGAGCGCTGGTGAACGGACCATCATTTACCCAACGATAAATCTCAAACTTGCGCTTTTCGTAAAGGATGTCTTGTTGCGAAAAAGCAACCCATAGGTTGCGCTCGTTGGCTTGACACCATGCAATTTCCTCTGGAGTGTAATTGATCTTTTGTCCATCGGTTAGCTCAGGAAGAGTAACATCCATTAAGTACAGCATCTTCCCCCAATACATCACTGTTGAGAGGAGATCGCTATCGTCATAATACTGGTGTTGAAAATGAACGGCTAGCCAACCCCGCATGGCATCTCCAACCAAAAACTCTGGAGCCATTTTCTTGCGGATGTAATTAGGGAAGGTATTCTCATCCAAGCTTTGCGTGATGTGGTGCTCTGCTCCCAAATACCATTCTTGTCCTACGGCCAAGTGTGTTTCCGTAGGGAAGATTCCATAGTTGAATCCACTGTTCATGAAGACAACTTGCGGCGCAGGTGTTTCTGGGAAGAAGTAGCGCATGCGACGGAATGCCTTATCCAGTTGATCGATGCGTTCGGCTTGTCCGGGACCGAGTATAGCCGCGACCTCCGTGTTGATTTCACTGATCGTAGGGTCAGTCATGAACTGAGCAATCTTTCCGAGGGTTGCTGGATCATCAAAGGCACCTTCGCGCAGGATCGATTCGGTATAGTCTCTCCAGAAAGGTCCTAAGCTTTGGTACAGTTGTTGGTTTATTTCTTCCGCGTTAGCGAGATCAAATTGCTGCAGCGAATCATTGAGTGCATAGAAATCGCACTGTTGATCAATGTTAGAAATGTCCGCTTCACGCACGCCCTCATCGCAGGAGATGAACAGCATAGTGGTGAAGAACCCGAGTGTGATGAGCCGTTTGAGCATATGAAAAATTGGTAGCTTTGGCGCCAACCGAAGGATATAAGAACTGAACGAATCAGAAACGCCAAAATTATGAATATGCTTCGAGATAGACATTTATTCCTTGAATGGATGACTTTTTCGAAGAGTTAACGTCATAAGCACGGTAAAAACCACAACACGATGAAAAAGACGCTTTCTGTACTGATCGCCATTATGGCATTTACTCAGCTTTCAACTGCACAGGAAGACTTTACCAAATTCCGCATGGGATTCAAGGTGAGTCCGAATATTTCCTGGTTCCAACCTCAAGACAAACACTTCACGAGCGAAGGTTCCGTGTTGCGCTTTGGCTTCGGATTCAATGCCGATGTCTTCTTCGCACAGAACTACGCCATTGGAACGGGAGTGAATGTGATGCGTAATGGAGGTAAAATCTCTTATCTAGAGGTGACCAACTCTCAGGGCACTGATTACATTGTTCGTCGCGAACGCAGCATGAGCAACCAGTACGTTGAAGTTCCATTGACCTTCAAACTACGTACAAACGAAATCGGATACATTACATACTGGGGTCAGTTCGGATTCGGTCTAGGCGTGAATATCAATGCTCGTGGAGATAACGAAGATGAGTTGATGTACTTCTACGATGAGTCAGATCCAATGGATCCAGGATGGAAGGCTGTAGCAGATCGTGTAGTGCAACTCGAAGAAGACGTAAACTTCTCTGACGATGTGCAGCTATTCCGCATGTCTATGATCATCGGAGGAGGTATTGAATACAACCTGAGTGGATCAACTTCGATCCTAGTTGGTGTGACATATAACAATGGATTCACCAACGCATTCAAAGACACAGACGTGATCCGCACTGAAAACGGGGAGCCGGTATTTGAATCAGGTCAGCCACGCGACGATGTAAGATTGCGTGCAATTTCAAACTCGATCGAACTTAACCTCGGTATCTTGTTTTAATAGAGTGTGTCGCACTCAAGAAAACATGACATGAATACATCAGGTGTTGTTGAGCACATTGTTGAATGGCTCAAAGAATATTCGCTGAACTCAAAAACTCGCGGCTTCGTCGTGGGTATTTCCGGAGGAATTGATTCAGCTGTTACTTCAGCGTTGGCCGCCCGTACAGGACGGCCTTTGCTTTGTGTAGAAATGCCAATTCACCAAGCTCCTTCCCAAGTGAGCCGCGGACGTAAGCACATCGAAATGCTCAAAGCGCAGTTTGATAATGTGAGCAGCGTTGAGGTAGAATTGACCGATCTCTATGAAGATTTCATCAATGCGGTTCCAGATACCCGAGATAAAGATGAAGCGATGGCATTGGTGAACACTCGCGCCCGCCTGCGTATGACAACGCTCTATTACTTCGCCGGTCTGCGCCAATCGTTGGTGGTTGGAACAGGGAATAAAGTCGAAGATTTCGGGGTCGGTTTCTTTACCAAATATGGTGACGGAGGTGTTGATCTTAGTCCAATTGCTGATTTATATAAGTCTGAAGTTTACGCTATCGCGGAAGAGATGGGTGTCATTAGTGAGATCATGAATGCAGCCCCAACAGATGGTCTGTGGGGAGATGATCGCACAGATGAAGATCAAATTGGAGCCAGCTATCCAGAGCTGGAATGGGCGATGGAATTCCAGAAGAATCAAGGCGACGAAAGTACCTTGGAAGGAAGGCAACAAGAGGTCTATGCGATCTACACTCGTCTGCACCGAGCGAATCAGCACAAGATGGTTCCTATTCCGGTCTGTGAGATTCCAGCGCAGCTGAAAGGCTGATTATCCAACACACGCACAAACATTTCTCCGACGAGTATAAACTGCTTGTCGAACGGGAAGAAATTGTCTGCACCTTCGCAGCGGAGAACCTAACCTATGCTCAATACCCTCAAGAAATATTTCGGTTACGATAGCTTTCGTCCCAATCAAGAAGAGATCATTTCTGCACTTCTTGAAGGACAAGATGTCTTAGCCTTGATGCCTACCGGAGGAGGGAAATCCATCTGTTATCAGGTCCCGGCAATGATCAAAGACGGGGTGTGTCTGGTGATTTCTCCACTCATTGCCTTGATGAAAGATCAAGTGGAAGCGCTCAAACAGAATGGTATCGCAGCGGCCTATTTGAATTCAACGCAAACGGCTACCGAACAGCGCGAAATCGAAGATCAGCTAGTTAAAGGGGAGATCAAACTCTTGTACGTAGCGCCCGAGAAACTCTTCTCTGGTTATGAGCCGTTCACACGCTTTCTGCAGCAATTGAATGTCTCTTTTTTCGCAATTGATGAGGCACACTGTGTGTCGCAATGGGGACATGACTTCAGGCCAGAATACCTAAAGTTGAAGGAGCTTCGGGACCTGTTTCCGGAGATTCCAATGATCGCTCTGACGGCTACAGCAGATAAGAAAACAAGGGCTGATATCGTCAATAACCTGACGATGCGTGCGCCGAAGATTATCATTGCCAGTTTCGATCGTCCGAACATTCAATACACCATTGAACCGCGCCAGCAAGGACGAGAGAAGTTATTGGCCTTCCTTTCGAAGTACAAAGACGATAGCGGTATTATTTACACGCTATCGCGGAAGTCAACAGAGCAGTTGGCTATGTGGTTGAACAACTCTGGTTTCACCGCCTTGCCTTATCACGCAGGATTGACTCCAGAAGTTAGGAGCCGCAATCAAGAACGTTTTATTCGAGACGATGTCCAGGTGGTAGTAGCTACCATAGCCTTCGGGATGGGAATCGACAAATCGAATGTGCGCTATGTAGTGCATTGGAACCTTCCAAAGAACATAGAGGGCTACTACCAAGAGACAGGTCGTGCAGGACGAGATGGGGTAGATAGTCACGCCATGCTGTTGTACAGTGTGGGTGACGCACACATGCTTCGTGGATTTATTGATGATGTTCCCGATGATAACCATCGAGAGAACTTGCTGAAGAAGTTGAATCAGATGATCGACCTCTGCGAAAGCAGGGTGTGTCGACGTCAATCATTGCTCGCCTACTTTGATGAAGAGCACCCAGGAGAGTGCGGGAACTGTGATGTGTGTCTCCGAGAAGAGACCTATTTCGATGGAACCATCATTGCTCAAAAAGCCCTTTCCGCGGTAGCGCGTTTAGGAGGTAGGTTTGGAATAGGCTACGTCATCGATTTCCTTCGAGGATCGAAGTCGCAAAAGATCAAAGATCAGCACAAGGAACTCAAGACCTACGGGGTAGGGAAGGACTTAAGCAAGAACGAATGGAATCGGCACTTGCGCTATTTAATTGACCTAGGTTTACTTGAAATCGACGGAGGGAAGTTTCCTCTGTTGAAGCTCACGGCAAAGAGCCAAGCCGTTCTCAAAGGACAAGAAAAGGTAGAACTGATTCAACATACCGAAGTCCACGACCAAGAAGTGTTGGCAGAAGATGTTCCAGAGCACCTTGACTTAACCAAGACCTTGAAGAAGGTGCGCAGAGGTTTGGCGAAGAAAGCAGATCTACCGGCGTACATGATCGTCAACGACAAGACCCTCCAAGAATTGAGCAGGTATCGTCCGACCAACATCGAAAACATCTCCAAGATCTCTGGATTCGGTGAGCAAAAGACGGAGCAGTTTGGAGAAGCCTTCGCCACCGCGATCGCTGAATTCTGCAAAGGCAAAGACATGGAGGTGGATCTTACCCCAGCACGCGTGATCAAGCGCAAGAAGAATTCTACTGGTCCGGGAATGTCAGCCATAGAAACGTTGACTATGCTTAACGCAGGTGAAACCGTAGGCTCCATTGCTCGCCAAAGAAAACTGGCCACCTCCACCGTTGAAGGACACGTGTACGAGCTTATCACTGCTGGTAAGGTATCCTCAGAAGCTTTCATCCCTGCTGAAAAGCGAGCAAAGATTCTAGAGGCGTTCAAGCGAAAGCCAAAGGCTACGTTGACTGAGATTCACAGAGAGTTTAAGGGCGAGGTGAGCTTTTTTGAGTTGAGGATTGCGAGGATTTAAGGGCGGAAGGGCGAAAAGGCTAAATGGCGAAATGGTCGACTAATCATGCTAAGCCACTAACGTCGGTCTAATGATGCTAGGAAAAGAATCCAACCCTCAAAACTCAGCTACTGAAGAAATAGTCTTTGATGCCGGAGAGAATGTTTTGAACAGCGTATGCTCCTAATATGAGCCCCATGATCTTACTAATAACCATAATTCCATAGTCTCCAATAATCTTTTGAACTCTGTTGGCGACAAGAAGAAGTAGAGCCGTGAGTGTGATAATTATTGCGACAAGAAGAGTAGTAACCATTTGTTCTTGCACACTGTAAATTTGATTGTCTGTGAGGAGTACAACAGCCATAATCGCTCCTGGAGATGCGATAGACGGTATGGCCACCGGGAATACCGTTACGTGCCGGTAGTCTGTGATTCGGGTTTTCTCCTTTTCAGGTTTACCGTCGCCGAAGATCATGGTTAATGCGAAGAGAAAGAGGATGACGCCTCCAGAAATTTGGAACGCATCGATGGAGACCTCCATACCTTCAAAGATCAACTGGCCCACAACGATGAAAAACAGCAGAATCATGAAGGCTACAGCAGAGGCTCTGATGGCAATTTTCTTTTTGCTGAAGTCATCAAATTCTCTGGTAGCTTCCAGATAAACGGGGACTGATCCAATTGGATCAATTACAGCGAATAGAAAGAGGAGTTTAGTAATCAATTCATGCATAAGCACTATTCGATTCTTTTTCCGGTAGTGGTGAATGAGGCACCTAGTGCACCTTCCATTGAGTTCATGACACCTTCGAAAAGTGGTTCTGGACATCCGCTCGGAGTCTTCCATTCGAATAAGAAGTTCGATCCAGTTCCTCCCTCAACGTCAGACTGCGCAATTACGATTTCAATGGTTTCCATAGGAGCTAGAAATACTGGTTTTTTGACATAAGAACGAATATTCTTTCCCACTGTGTTGAAGTAGTCGGCTCTTAGGATATATACGGTATCTGATTCGCTCAAATTCCGAAGACTGACCATCCCGGTCATGTTGTACTTTCTTTGTTGAGAGAAACTATATATCTGAGAATAAACAGATAAATACGTCTTCCCATGCGCCATGGAGTCAGTATTCTGCATTGTCGCGACACGATCAGACCAGTTCTCTTCTGGAAATTGGACATGAGGTTCATTATCACAAGCGAATAGAACTGTAATTACTGTCAATGCAAAAATCCATGGTTTCATATGTGTCTTCTTTTGATGTCTTGAACACTTAATTTGAAAGGACACTAGCTATCCGACTCAAAGATATGGTTTGAAGTGTAATAGTCTGATTGTTCTTCTTGTCGTCAAAAAGGAGAAGGCGGCTGGCTATGTGTTCAATGATTTGTTGCACGATGGAATTGAGTTAAGTGCCTTTAAGTTGGAAGAAGTTCTTGTGCTTTGATTCCGCAACCGAATAAGCCATTACTTTATACACTACCTATGTATGCACCTTCATTTGCCAAATTAGTACTGAAGTACTTCCGGACTACACTATTCGGGAGGCCGTGCAGATTCTTGTGTTCGCCCATTTCGCCATTAAGATACTCAAGTCTAATCATGCTAAGCCTCAAACGATATGCTAATCATGCTAATCCACCGAAGGTGGGTTAACCATGCTAATCTCCCTAAAAACCAACTCTCCATGTTAATACCTGCCCTACAAGTCATCCCTTTTCCCCAAATTCACCCCCTCATTCTAGTTCTAATTCTCATTCTAACTCTAACTCTTCCTCTCTTGATCATCAACATCCCCGGCCTCCGAAACTCACCGCAAGACCATTGGCAGAGTTATTTTGAAAAAGAACTTGGCGATCAATGCCTACGCGTGCAGCAAGAGAACTGGGAGGAACCAGATTGTGAAACGTGGATCCAACGAATGGAGGAGGTGTTGTCAAATCATCCGCATGAAGAGTTGATTTTGACCGGACATTCAATCGGATGCATGGCGATTGTGCATTGGGTGAAAAAGTACGGTCATCAAATCAAAGGCGCATTATTCGTGGCTCCTAGCGATCCTGAAAAACCAAGTTACCCTTTATACATCACTGGTTTCGCACCCATTCCGATGGATAAACTGCCCTTCCCATCGATTGTAGTGGCAAGTACAAATGATTTCGTCACGGATTTTCTAAGGTCAAAGGAGTTTGCCAAAGCTTGGGGAAGTGAATTGGTCGTACTAGAAGGCGCCGGACATATTGAGGGGAAGTCAGGGTATGGTGAGTGGAAGGAAGGGCTTACTCTTTTGGAGAGGCTTAAGGCCTAAGGCCTAAGGCGTAGGGCTTATTTTCTTGCTCTAAAGTGAACGCCGTCATCGATTATCGATTATAGTTTATCGATTGGTGGTCCCTAGTCCCTAGTCTCTTGACTCTCGACTCTCGTCCCTCGACTATTCTATAGTCAACGTTGTCTTTTCTGTGACGCCTCCAGCGCTCACTCTCAACTCATACTCCCCAACCGGTAAGTAGACTTTTCCGTTGTCGGCTGCTTCTAATGGCATTTCTTCTCTGCCTTCACGGCCTTGATTAACACCATCAACTTTCCCTTCGGAGAGGATGGGTTCGATTTCGATGATGTTAACGCCTGGAGATGCGGTGATCTCTTCAACGAAGAACTGCTCGCCTTCGCTGTTCCAGATTTCAATGGTGTGGGATTGATCTTCGCTGCTTGCGGAGAAGAATGCTACTTCAACTGTTGGTTCCCACGGTTTTACCCATGGACTCCAATTGCTACCCCAGCCGTCATTCCAGCGGATTGGATTAACATCAAAGACCATGAGGTCACTGGCGTTGATCGACTCTTGTAGGTAACTCATGTTTGCTACATAAATCGATCGACCATGTGTTCCAACAACCAAGTCATGTTCACGTTCTTGCATCACCAAATCATGAATGGCCACAGGTGGTAGATTGTTTGAAAAGCGATGGAAGCTTGTTCCGCGGTCCATACTTACATACAGTCCATGGTCTGTTCCAAGGTAGAGGATGGATTCTTCTACCGGATCTTCGAGGATGACATTCACAGGTTCTAGAGGTAGGTCATTCCCGATGCGTGTCCATGAAGTGCCTCGGTTTTCAGAAACGTAGACCATCGCGTCAAAGTGGTCGAAACGGTATCCGTTGAGCGTAACATACACTCGGTTCGGGTCATGGTTTGAGGCTTCAACACGTGTCACCCAGAAGTTAGACGGGAGCCCGGAGCTGATATCGTTCCAGTCTTGTCCTGCGTTGTCTGACATCCAGACCTTTCCATCATCTGTGCCTAAGTAGAGTAGCCCGAACTGTAACGGAGACTCGTCAATTGAAGTAGAGGTCCCGAAGGGAACATTCCCTTTTTTGCCGCCTTTTGTCAGCTCCTCGGAGAGTGTCTGCATTCCGCTTCCTTTCTTCATTGAACGGTGGAAACGGTTCGAAGCCATGTACAGAATATCCTGATTGTGGCGTGAAAGATGAATAGGCGTTTGCCAGTTCCAACGCAATGGGTTTTCACCCAATTCATGACTCGGATGAATGTAGGAGCGATCACCAGTCTCACGATCAATGCGGTAGTAATGTCCGAATTGGTAACCGGTGTAAAGTGACTCGTTACTGCGTGTATCCACTTGCACTTGCATTCCGTCTCCACCCATCAAGAACTCATAAGGGTATTTCCCTGAGTCGTGCCAGCCATCGCTGTATTGGTAGTTCGATGGACCAACCCAGACTCCGTTGTCTTGGAGCCCGCCATAGATGCGGTAAGGCTTGGCATCGTCTACAGCTACAGTGTAGAACTGACCCACAGATGGTGAGTTACATTTCACATAGCTTTCGCCACCATCCCAACTGATGTTGATGCCGCCGTCGTTTCCAGAGATGAGATGTGTTTCGTCTTGCGGATCAAGCCACAAAGCGTGATGATCTACGTGTTGGTTGTCGCCTTGAATCGAGCGCCAAGAAGCACCGCCGTCTTCGCTAGTCAATACAGGAACTCCGGCAATGTAAAGTCGGTTCGGATTGGCTGGGTGAACGCGAATCAATCCGAAGTAGTAGCCATAACTGTAGACCACATTGTCCAAGTAATCTTCATGAGTGCGAGTCCAGCGTTTTTCAACTAAATCGTAGGTATACACTTCAGCGCCTGTCACTGGGGTGTCAAACAATTCCGCGTTAGCGTCATGTAAATAATCAAACAAGGCACGAGGCGCAATTTCATCCTTCGAAACCATGTCGAAAACCACTTCCACTGAATAGCGCTCAGGGAAGTAATTATCTTCTAGGTAAAGCTGAACCAAGGCAGAGTCAAGTTGCAAGAACTCAGCCTTCGACATCATTTCGAAGTCTTGTTTCTTGAGCGTTGTGTCAGCCGCAATTTCTTCTTTTTCCTCTTCTGGTCGAAGCGCTTGGTTGTCAACCATAGCGTACAGAAAGCGCCCTTTCGGACCTTGGTATGAAGTCAGGCCGATCCGCCCGCAATCAGGACCAGAAGGGAAACCGTTTTCCACCTTCGTGATCAATTCCCAGGTCATTCCACCATCGTTACTTTCGTAGACACCAGAACCATTTCCGCCTTCTATGAAGTTCCAAGCGGAACGTGAACGCTCCCACATGGCAGCGAATAAATGCTGCGCTTCTGGATCCATCGCCACGAGGTCAATGGCGCTCGTGGTTTCATCAACGTAGAGCGTGTTTTTCCATGACTTTCCTCCATCTGTTGTGACAAATAGACCACGTTCTTTATTTGGGGTGTACAAGTGCCCGGCAACGGCAATGACTGCCTTTTCTTCGTTTGCTGGATCGAGAATGATGCGACCAATGTGATGACTGTCAGGCAGCCCAGCATAATCCCAAGAAGCCCCGCCGTCTTTGCTGCGGTAGATACCTGTACCAGCGTAAGAGCTACGCGATGAATTGTTCTCACCACTTCCAACCCAGATATGGCCGTTAGACCAATTTACGGCGATGTCGCCCACGTTTTGAGTGGGTAGATTATCAGCAATGGGTTCGAAACTTGTTCCATTGTTATTCGTGAACCAAACACCACCAGAAGCGTAAGCCACGTAAAACTCTTGCGGACGATCTGGGTTAACATCAACGTCAACCACACGGCCGCTCATGATCGTAGGTCCAACGTTTCTGAACTCAATTCCTCGGACGAGCGACGCGGCGTCTTGCTGTGCTTTTTTCTCAAAAGACGCCATACGGTCTTCAGCTGAGGTGGCTTCTATGAGGTCTTTTCGTTTCTTTTTTCGCTGCGCGGAAGCATCAAGGGTTCCAATGATAAGTAGAACGAGGAGGGCAGGTAGGAGACGTTTCATGAATTGAGTTTCGGGTTGTTCTTGTGACGGTCTTTATCGCGATTGGTCTTCTTTTCGATGTTCTTTTGAAGAGCCTCAGTAAGGTCAACATCGCATTGGTTTGCGAGGCACATCAATACCCACAGCACATCGGCCATCTCATCTCCAAGGTCACGGTTTTTGTCCGACTCTTTCTCGCTTTGTTCGCCATATCGACGAGCGATAATGCGCGCCAGCTCACCAACTTCTTCGGTGAGGATAGCCATGTTGGTTAATTGATGAAAATAGCGGACACCAATGGTCTTAATCCAATGATCCACTTGCTTTTGTGCTTCTGATATCGTGATGTCCTGAGTCACTTTTCGTATCTTTATGGGGAATTCAGCCGGAAGATAGCAAGTAAACCCTTGCCGCTGACTGAAGGCACCTTAACTAAAAGAACGGCTGGCACTCTACAGTGCTACTATTGACGTGAAGCACCTTGTCGTCATACTTATCCTCTTGGGTACTGCCCTTGGCGCGACTGCGCAATGCACGAATTATACCATCGATGCAGGCGGGGGTACGTGGGATTCTGAAATCTCTTGGGAGCTATATGACGAAGGTGGATTGTTAGTGGCCAATGATATCGCTGTTGTTGGTTATACAGTTTGTCTACCTGCTGGTTGTTATTCCCTCAATCTTCTTGATTCTTTTGGTGATGGCTGGAACGGTGCCAACTGGGTGCTGTATGAGTCTGGAGTTGCGGTGGCTACCGAGACCATGTTGAATGGTGCAGCCGAGACGTTTCAGGTCAGTATCGGAGGAGCCGTATGTGGCAGTCCAGCACCCTGCGCAGAGCCATTTACCTTCAGCGCTTTCGGGGGTACCTTCGATGGAGAGATTTCTTGGAACTTATCTGATGGTGCGGGAAACCTGGTTCAATCAGGATTCGCCACCACTGGTGTAGATCTCTGCCTTGAATCTGACTGCTACCTCCTCGAACTCTTTGATAGTTTCGGAGATAGTTGGAATGGAGCTACTTGGACCTTGGTTGACTTTGCGGGTAACACTATTGGTACCGGTACCCTGGCAACTGGTGGCTACGGTTATGTTCAAATTTCAATTGGGGGAGCTGCATGTGATCCAGTGAATACAGATGTGATTACAGTAGAGAGTGGTTCATATACTGCAGATCAGTTGATTACTGATGTGTTCCTTGGGGATTGCTTGGAGGCTACAAACGTAACCTATACCGGTGATGCAGGCGCGATTGGAACCTTCAGTAACGGAAGTGGAATCGGAATCGAAGAAGGAATCATTATTACCAGTGGTAGCGTGTTTAACGCACCGGGCCCAAATACCTCGGGCTCCGCTGGAACAGCGACAGGAGCCGCAGGTAGTTTGCTTCTGGATAATATCTCTGGGGTGTTTACCTACGATGCCTCTGTTTTCACTTTTGAGTTCACCGCCAGCACGTCTCAAGTGACCTTTACTTATGTCTTTGCATCTGAAGAATATCCTGAATTCGTGTGTTCAGGATTGAACGATGTCTTCGGGTTTTTCGTGAGTGGTCCAGGGTATGCAGACAATACCAACATTGCTATCGTTCCAGGTACTTCAGACCCGGTAACCATCAACAACGTGAACAACAACGGGGATTTGTGCTTACCGTACTATCCTGCTTATTACAACGATAACGCTGGTTCGGCAGTTCAATACGATGGATACACGGAACCAATGGAAGCCGTTATTAATACGGTGCCTTGCCAAACCTATACTATCACGATTGCTGTGGCAGATGGAGGAGACTCAATTTATGATTCAGCGGTATTCCTTCAGGCAGAAAGTTTCTCGGCTGGTGTAGATGTGGCAGCTGCAGCGGTGGCTCCGGGTGGCGGACAATCGACATCGGGAACCTGTGAAGATTACGGCAGTTTCTTACTCGTCAATAATGGCGATCCATTTGAAGAAGAAGTGACGGTGACTTTCAACTTCTCAGGGTCTGCAGTAGCAGGAGTTGATTACGAAGACCTTGTGACATCCGTGACATTTCAGCCCGGAGAGTCATGGCAAACGGTCGACGTGACGGGTATCCTTGATCAACTGGATGGCATACCTGAAACCCTCACCTTACAATTGGATAACGTATGTAGCTGTACTGTCCCTGAGCCTGTAACGCTTTATCTCTGCTCTTCCATTTTGCTCGCTGTAGAGTGGCTTGAATTTGAAGTGGTTCCAGAAGACGAAGGCAGGGTAGCCAAATGTTATTGGGAGACAATCAGTGAACGCAACAATAGTCACTTCATCATTGAAAGATCCACCGACGGAAACCACTGGGAAGCCATCGGACAAGTCGCAGGCAACGGAGATTCCTATGACTTGCTACACTATGAGTTCCGCGACGAAAACCCACTTATCGGACTATCATACTACCGCATCAAACAATTTGATTTCGACGGCCAATGGGATGTCACTGAAACTCGCGCTCACTTCTTCAAACCTGATGCAACACCTGTAGTTTATCCAAATCCAACGACTACAGGATTCTATGCTTCTGGCTGGAATGGTGAAATAAAAGCTGTTTCGCTTGACGGCAAGGTATTCTCGCTAACGCGGAACGCCGAATCGGCTTACTTAACTGACCACCTAGCGGAAGGGATGTACATCCTCCAGTTCGTCATTGAGGATGAGGTCTTTTGGCGGGAGAGGTTGGTTGTACGGTAATAGGGCTTCCGCTCCTTTACTCTTTATCCGGCATCCGGCATCCGGCGTCCGTTTTTTGCTAATAGATTATGTTCTAAATAGTGTCTAATCGTTCAGCTAAGTCACCTATTTATCTAAATTCCGTCCACCGTCCACCGTCCACCGTCCACCGTCCACCGTCCACCGTCCACCGTCCACCGTCCACCGTCCACCGTCCACCGTCCACCGTCTACCATTTCATCCTTTTCGTCGAAAAATCCGTGTGAATGCAGAATAATCCTAGTACATTGTAATCGAACCTACTAAATCTGACTATTGTGAGCCGAGCATTGCGATGTATGCGGGGGCTCTGTCTGCTTTTAGTGCTACTGACTTTTTTATCATCTGAATCCATTGCCCAGTGCGGGTATGGCGGAATAAATTGGGGTGACGTGACTCCGGCTGGGGTTGGGAATACCGTGACGCTTACCAACGTATGGGGTGGAGATCAGTACAGCATACAAGCTACGGCAGGGTGCACCTATACGGTATCGACCTGTGGTGGAGGATGGGATTCTCAGATCACCATTTTCGACCCGGGATTGACTGTTGCTGCTTATAACGACGATTTCTGCGGCCTCCAATCACAAGTAACATTCACTGCAACTACAACAGGAACCTACACCGTTCAGGTAAACGAGTATTTCTGTGGTTCGAACTTTACTTCACTTCCTAGTTTCACAGTGACCTTAGATTCATGTGCAGCGCTTGATGGCTGCAACGACCCTTCAGCCTGTAATTACAATGCGGCTGATTCGAACGCGAATGCGTGCTGTTATGACGTTTGTGCGTCCATAGACCTTTTTGATTCTTTCGCAGATGGATGGAACGGAGCGACGTATCAGATTTATGATAGCGGCGGAACAGTGGTGGCATCGGGGACGATGTTGACCGGTTCCTTTCAAACAGATGCGCTTTGCTTGACCGAGGGGTGTTATACGATTACTGCTGGTGGTGGGACATGGGATGGTGAGATTTCATGGACTTACAATGACCCAGTGAATGGAAGTACCTCAGGAACAGCTGGAACCTTCACCTTTGTGGTAGGGAACACAGTTACAGGGTGCACTGATCCGACTGCAGCAAACTATGATCCATTGGCCCAGTGTGATGATGGTTCTTGTATTGATTGTTTTTCCTCTGACCCCACAGGATGTCCAGAGATTGACCTAGGAGCAGATATTGCCATCCCAGAATGTTCTGATCCTTGCGAAAACCTCACTTTAACTGCTGACTATTTCGAAACTGGAGAGACGACAGATTATGAGGCGTGTGGAATCGCATACAACCCTCCATATCCTTACAATACGGGAACTCAGTTTTCCATCAATACAGATGACGTTTGGTCAGACGTGATTAGTCTTCCTTTCGATTTCTGTTTCTATGGGACGAATTACTCGCAAATCATCGTAGGTTCTAATGGAGTGATTTCTTTCAATCTGGCAGACGCTGGAGGGTACTGTGGATGGGCCTTCAACGAGAGTTGCCCAGATCCAAACCTTCCGTTGAACAGCATCTTCGGGATCTACCACGATATCGATCCTTCGGTTTGTGGTGCGGCGAGATACGCCGTGCTCGGTACAGCGCCATGTCGCGTTTTTGTGGTGAACTACGACGGAGTGTGCCATTTTTCATGTAACGCCATGACGAGTACATCACAGATTGTGCTTTACGAAACGACCAATGTCATCGAGGTATACGTAGAGCAAAAAGAAACCTGCACAGGCTGGAATAGCGGAAATGCATTGATTGGAGTTCAGAACGCGACTGGTACCGCAGGTGTGACTCCTGATTCACGTCAAACCGGTCCATGGACAGCTGGTAATGAAGCGTGGCGTTTCACTCCTAGCGGTAACTCGATCGTTGACATCAATTGGTACAGCCAAGACGATGGCTTCATTGGATCAGGGGCCTCGATTGAAATTTGTCCTGACCAAGACACGGAGGCTTTCGTTGCTGAAGCAGTATACACCTTGTGTGACGGTTCAACCATCACAGTAGCAGACAACGTGATTGTGACCTGCGCTCAAATTCTATTGCCAGTTGAGTGGCTAGATTTTCAAGCAAAGTTGATCAGTCAAGACCAAGAGGTACTCTGCCAATGGCAAACCGCCACCGAGATTAACAATGAATACTTCACCGTTGAACGATCCGCAGATGGCGAGATATGGGAAGACATAGGAAACGTTCTTGGCGCTGGAACAACTACTGAACCGCAGAGCTATCAATTCGTTGATCGTGATCCTCTTTTCGGGGTGAGCTACTACCGAATCAGACAAACAGACTACAACGGTGAATTCGACCACTCAATCATCCGCTCCGTTGAACGATTACACAGTGGTTTCTCCGTCTACCCAAATCCAGGAAACGGAGTGTTCCGCCTGCAAGGCGCCCAAAAAGGAAACGTCAAGATCTACGACTCCCGAGGCAGACAAGTCCAGGCGCACTGGATGAGCCGCAATGAGCTGCAGTTAGATGTAGCAAGCGGTGTGTATTTCTTTGTGTTGGAGCTAGGGAAGGGGGTAGAACCTCTACGTCAACGCGTAATCATTCAAAGGTAAATGGATCGCGGATCGCGGAATGCAGATTGCGGATCGCAGATCGCGGTATGAGGTCTATTTAGTGATTATAAAGAGTTATTGTCTTGACGAGGATCATCGCTAACAGATTTCAGCTTATCAAAAGCCACTGAACCGCGATCCGCGATCCGCATCCCGCGTTCCTCTAAGCCGTCATTCGTTTACGCTCAACAATCACTTCATCTAAAAAATCTACCAAGTCTTTTCGGCGTGTGATGAGCCTGCTGAAGTGTTCATCATGAATAAGCAACTGACGAAGGAAGTATGGGTTCTTCTCATCTTCAAGACGCAAGTAGAGTGGTTCTTTTTGTCCTACCTCTTGAGGGAAGTTGATTTCGGCATCTGGCAATTCGAGTGGGTCAACAAGTAGTAGTTTTTCGAGCGGGATGACGCGTTTCCAGCGTGTAAAAGAAGAGTAGTCTACGATGACTCCGTCGTTGAGGCTAATCCAGTTTCGATGGTATACCATGCTTTTCAGTGTCAACCCGAGCATCATGGTCAATCCAAAAAAGACAACTAGAAGCAGTACAGCAGTAATGTAGAGTACACCATGAATTTCCACCTCTCCCATAAGCGTTGGGATGATGAATTTATCGAGGTAGGTCCACCACAGGCATGAAATTGTCAAGAGAAGCACTATGGACTTCCATAGCACGGATCTTACAGTACGCATAGCAAACGGTTAAGTTTAATAGTAGTCTTGTCGTAGTAAAAAAGTCTGCTCAGTCCTTAAGCCATACGCCTTAAGCCCTAAGCCTTATCATGCGTATCCATCACAATCGTCACCGGTCCTTCGTTCACTAATGATACATTCATCATCGCTCCGAATTCCCCGCGCTGCACTGGTTTGCCGATGGCTTCAGATAACTTCGTACAGAAGTGCTCGTAAAGCGGAACGGCTTGGTCAGGTCTTGCTGCGTGGATAAAAGAAGGTCTGGTTCCCTTCTTGTACTTTGCATGCAGCGTAAACTGGCTTATCACCAGGCAGTTGCCATTGACGTTACGTATGTCAAGATTCATTTTTCCTTCCGCGTCAGCGAAAACTCGCAAAGAAGCTACTTTGCTTGCCAGCCAATCCGCGTCTTCCTCTTGGTCATCGACGCTGATCCCAACCAAGATCATAAAGCCTTGATCTATTTCACCGATGATCTCTCCTTCTACCTCTACCGAAGCTCGACTTACACGTTGTATGACGATCCGCACATTTCGAAGGTAAGGAATTTCATGGTGTAGGTCAATTTGTTCTGTAGACTCTGTCTAGTCTAGGTTTTGAGCTAAGAGTATGCAGTGAAGTCCACATGGTTCTACGTTGTTCATATCCTGTATGAATCGGGGTAAAACTCTACTACCTGGATCAAGCTGAAAAACGTACTTTTGCCTCAAAGTTTCTTGTCAAATGAGTACAGCCGCAGCCCAGGAGCTAGCTACCCTCGATCAGGCCCAAGAAATGGGTCTATTGCCAGAAGAGTTCGAACAGATCAAATCGATCCTCGGACGAACACCTAATTTCACGGAAATGTGTGTTTACTCTGTTATGTGGAGTGAGCACTGTTCTTACAAGAACTCCATCAAGTGGTTGAAGACCCTCCCTAAAGACGGTCCGCACATGTTGGTAAAAGCCGGAGAAGAAAACGCCGGATTGGTGGATATTGGTGATGGATTGGGGTGTGCATTCAAGATTGAAAGCCACAATCACCCTTCAGCAATTGAGCCTTATCAAGGTGCAGCAACGGGTGTTGGAGGAATCAACCGAGACATCTTTACGATGGGAGCACGTCCGGTTGCTCAGCTGAATAGCCTCCGTTTTGGAAAGCTAGAGAACCCACGTACGAAGTGGCTACTCGAAGGGGTAGTGAAAGGAATTGGTGACTACGGAAATGCCTTCGGTATTCCGGTGGTTGGAGGAGAAGTATTCTTCGATGAGTCTTACCAAGTGAATCCACTCGTGAACGCCATGTCTGCGGGTATCCTCACGACTGACAAGATCATTTCTGCGACATCGAAAGGACCAGGAAACCCGGTTTACATTGTAGGTTCTGCTACAGGTAAAGACGGAATTCAAGGGGCTTCGTTCGCATCTAAAGACATTACGGAAGACTCAGCGAATGATCTTCCTTCAGTTCAGGTAGGAGACCCATTCCAAGAGAAACTATTGCTTGAAGCAACGCTCGAACTTGCCAACACTGACGCCATCGTTGGTATGCAAGACATGGGTGCAGCAGGAATTACCTGTTCATCATGTGAAATGAGTGCAGCTGGTGGAGTGGGAATGGATATCCACCTTGATAAGGTTCCGCTGCGTCAAGCGGATATGAAACCGTTCGAGATTCTACTTTCTGAATCTCAAGAACGTATGTTGGTTGTTGTTCATAAAGGGAAAGAACAAATCGTAGAAGACATCTTCGAGAAGTGGGATTTGAACGCTGTGAACATTGGTGAGGTAACGGATTCACCAAACATCCGCTACTTTAATCATGGAGAGATCGTGGCAGAAGTGCCGGCAGAATCATTGGTTCTTGGTGGCGGTGCTCCAGTTTACGAACGTGAATACTCAGAGCCAGCATACTACGCTGAAGCGCAGAAGTTCTCGATTGATCAAATCGAAGAACCAAAAGACATGGTCATCACAGCGCGCAAGATGCTTTCTAACTACAACATCGCTTCTAAGCGCTGGGTGTGGGAACAGTATGATAGCATGGTGGGTACTGGCAACATGGGGACCAACCGCCCTTCAGATGCCGGTGTGGTGAACATCAAAGGAACCAACCGTGCTATTGCTTTGACTGTTGATTGTAACGCACGTTACGTGAACAATGATCCAGAGAAAGGAACAATGATCGCGGTAGCTGAGGCGGCTCGTAACATTACATGTTCAGGAGGTATTCCTTCAGCGATTACCAACTGTTTGAACTTCGGAAATCCATACAACCCAGAAGTGTACTGGCAGTTCGTTGGTGCTATCAAAGGAATGTCAGAAGCTTGTCGTCAATTCGAAACTCCAGTAACTGGAGGAAACGTAAGCTTCTACAACCAGACTGTAGATTCAGACGGTACGGCTAAGCCTGTATTCCCGACGCCAACGATTGGTATGTTGGGTGTATTGAAAGATAAGTCGACGCACATGTCGCTTGATTTCAAATACAAAGGAGATTTGATCTTCTTATTGGGTGAGTCGCGAAACGATATCAATTCATCAGAATACCTATCAAGCGTGCACAATGTGCGTCTATCTCCAGCACCTCACTTCGAGATGCAGGAGGAGTTGAAGCTGCAAAAATGTGTGCAAGACTTGATCAAGAACAACTTCATCAACGCATGTCACGATGTGGCTGATGGTGGGTTGTTCGTAGCACTCTTCGAAATGGGGCTACCAGGTGGACTTGGATTCGACGTTGTGTCTGATTCAGAGGTACGTAAAGATGCCTTCCTCTTCGGGGAGTCTCAAAGCCGTATCGTTGTTTCGGTAACAGAAGACTACGAAGAAGAGTTCATCGATATGGTTGGTGAGCACGGTATTCCTTTGACACTACTCGGACATGTCACAAAAGGCAAGATGGTAGTTGACGGTGAGCACTACGGTTTCGTTCAAGATCTGGGAGATATCTACCAGAACTCGATCGGTGATGCAATGACCAAATAATCGAACTCGGAAGGCGTTTAGCCTATAACCCTGTTCGACAAATGTCTAGCCTCTAGCGGGGAAGGGCATTTGGTTATCTTTGAAACCACACCGATTAACCACATGGAGTTCTTGAAGTTTATCTTTTCGAAGACCTTCGCAAAGAATCTAATCTTTGCCCTCATCTTTGTTGTCTTGGTTCCTTTGGGGCTTTACATGTACCTCTCGTGGTCTACAGAACACGGAGAGCACGTTGACGTGCCTGACCTGACGGGGATGCAGATTGCAGATGCAGCGAGTAAACTAGATGAACTCAGCCTCACATATGTGGTCATTGATTCCGTCTATTCTGAAAAGGGAGAACGAGGAGCAATCTTCGAACAATCTCCACCGGCAGAAGCAGAAGTGAAAGAAGGACGATTAGTCTACTTGACGGTTTACCGATTGACTCCACCAGCAGAAACCTTAAAGGTTGAAGAAGGAATGAATGAACGTGTGGCCGAAATTATCCTCGATAACAAGGGCATTCGTTACGAGAAGGAATACGTAGAAGATCAGCTTCTCGCGGGAATGGTTGTAAAGGTCGTTCGCAAAGGGAAAGAGCTCGAGCCAGATGCACAAATCAGGAGGGGAGAACGCGTTACACTTGTAATAGGTAAGCTGGGAGATGAACGCGTAAATATGCCTTCGCTGAAGGGAATGACGCTTGATTCTGCAGAAATTGCGCTGAACAACGCACGATTAACCCTTGGTTCTACGTTGTACGACAGCACAGTACTTACTGAAAGTGATTCAGCCATGGCGCGCGTCTACAGACAATCGCCTACAGCTGATGGGAAACAAGGAGTTCAGGTGGGTAGCCTGGTGGATCTTTTCCTAGGGATAAGAGCCATAGAGCCAGACTCAACGATAGCTCCTTAGATACCGACACCATAACATGAAACAACACCTACTCTCGATCGTCTTGATGTCGTTCGCTTTGACTGTTTTCGGACAGGAAGTGGAGCGCGACCTCATGATCAATTTCTCGAAGGCAGAGCAGCATAAAAAAGAACAGCAATTCGAAAAGCGTCATCAGCTAGAGCGCGGAGGTGAGACGAGCTTGTCTCTTCCATTCTTTGATGATTTTGCTACCTACTCGCTTCCAACGAATGATCCTGAGATTCCGGCAAGTGTGCAACGATGGGCTGATACTTCAGCTTATGTGAACTGTACATTCCCGATTAACCCGCCTACCATTGGAGTGGCAACACTTGATGGTCTTGATCGCACCGGTTATCCTTATGACTTTATCACTGATAGCTACGGTCCCGCAGATACGTTGACTTCATTGCCAATTAATCTGGAAGGATTATCAGCAGATGATAACGTTTACCTGACTTTCTTCTACCAAGGCGGTGGAAGAGGGAATTCACCAGACGAGCCTGACTCATTGGTAGTCGAATTCTTCGCACCAATTGGCGGTGAAAATCCATGGTTCCATCAGTGGAGTATACCAGGAGCTGAACACGAAGAGTTTCAGCAAGTCTTTATTCCAATTGATCAAGACATCTTCTTGCAAGATGGTTTCCAGTTCCGTTTTAGAAATTATTCTACCCTAACGGGGAATTTGGATCACTGGCACTTGGATTACGTACTCGTCAATAACAACATTGATCCAGAGAACTTCGACTTTTTCGAAGTGGCTTTTGTGGAATGCCCGAACACCATGCTACAGGATTTGACGGCGATGCCTTGGACGCATTTCCAAACGAACCCTACGCAGTTCATGCGCAGTACGACCTCAACGCTTCAACGAAACCTGTCAACTACTCAGGCTGATAACGTGACCTCTGGTTACCGTATCGAGTACGAAGGGGATATCGAAGATTACCAAAATGACTTCTCCATCGTAGTAGTAGGGCCTGAGTCTTTCTTCACAACAGATTACGCTGTCAATAGTGCACCGAACAACTTTGTCTTTGACGATACAGTAAGTGACACGACAGCGACCTTTGACGTGAGTTTCTATGCTGACAACATCGGTATTTTGAGCGATGAAAAAGTAGGGGTGCCTGACAATGATTCGTTAGTGTTCCAACAGGTATTCCAGAACTATTACTCATACGATGATGGTTCAGCGGAAAGCGCATGGGGCTTGAACGTAGCCGGAGGAAAAGCTGCGGTGAAGTATAACGTGGTGACGCCGGATACATTGCTGGGCGTGTTCATTCACTGGACACCTTTCCAAGAAGATAACAGCAATGAAAGCTTCAACCTTCGTGTCTGGAATGACGATGGGGGAGTGCCCGGAGATGAGTTGGTAGACAACTTCGCCTTCTTGACGCCATACTATTACAACGATGGCTACAACGTATTCACCTTCTACGAATTCGAAGAAACGATTGAGGTGGAAGGTCCAATCTATGTAGGATTCAACCAAAACGGGAGTGAAGAGCTTTACGTAGGTCTTGACAAGAACACGAATACAAACCCAACTCGATTATTCTTCCAGCTCGGCCTCGGTGCAGAATGGACGCAGTCTTCTATCGAAGGGAGTGTGATGATCCGTCCTGTATTTAAAGCAGGAATGACGAATGTGTGGAATAATATTGAAGAGCAAGCAGAAATAGAATTCAACGTTTACCCAGTTCCATTCCAGGATCAGCTGAATATTGCTCCTGAGTTCGGTGTTGGATCTTACAACGCTCAAGTATTAGACATGAACGGACGCATTGTTGAGCAATCAAACAATCTGTACGGATCGTCTACGATTGATCTTTCTCATTTGGCACCTGGGGTGTACCTCATGCAGGTGATGGATCAGAATTCTCAGGCCTACGGCCGAAAGCGTATCATTAAGCGCTAGTATGTCAGAAGCTACCGAAGAACCGGAATTGAATGAGGAGGGCGACCTCTTCGAACATCACCGATTTGAAGCAGATTCAGGTCAAGCGCCCTTGCGCGTAGATAAGTTCCTAATCGATCGAATTCCGAACACCTCACGCAACAAACTGCAGATGGCGGCGAAGTCCGGCTACATTCGTGTAAACGAAGTTGCAGTTAAGCAAAACTACAAGGTGAAACCAGGTGATACCGTGACCCTGGAGTTGCCTCACCCAGTGCGTGAGATTGAGTTGATTCCGGAAGATATTCCTATCGATATCGTTTACGAGGATGATGAGGTGTGTGTAGTCAATAAGCCTTCTGATTTGGTGGTCCACCCAGGTTATGGCAACTACCACGGAACGTTGGTAAATGCCTTGATCTATCACTTCGACAACCTTCCAGATAAGAAAGACTTTGATACACCCCGTCCGGGCCTTGTACATCGTCTAGATAAGAAGACTACTGGATTGATGGTCATCGCGAAAACGGAAACGGCGCTAACGAAGTTGGCGGAACAATTCTACGAGCGCACCGTCGAACGACGTTACAATGCCCTCGTTTGGGGTGACATCGCAGAAGATGGCACAGTTACCGGACATATCGGCCGCTCCCTCAAAAACCGCAAACGTATGGATGTGTTCCCAGAGGGAGATCATGGAAAGCACGCCGTGACGCATTACAAGGTCATCAAGCGCTTCGGTTATGTCACGCTAGTTGAATGTAAACTGGAAACAGGAAGAACGCACCAGATTCGCGTTCACATGAAGCACATCGGAAGTCCACTCTTCGGTGACCCTGAATACGGCGGAAACAAAATCCTCAAAGGCCCAAGCTTCTCGAAGTACAAGCAGTTCGTAGAGAACTGTTTTGACCTCCTCCCACGTCAAGCGCTCCACGCACGAACATTAGGCTTCACTCACCCAGGCACAGGTAAGTTCATGCAATTCGAAAGCGAGCTACCAGAAGATTTCACCAGCGTCCTAGACAAATGGGAACGACGCGCTGAATAACCCGCATTCCCCGATTAGAGTAATAAGTAATAAATAATGAGCGCTGAATTCAGCGCCAGTCATACTTAAGCCTTAAGCCCTAGGCCATAAGCCTTGAAAAGTTTATACGTGTTGCCCAAAACTTCATAGTCGTAAGCCCTTGTACAACCCGTCTGCTGTACCTTGCAGCTAACAAAACTTACCATTATGATACATTGGAAACGGTGGGCTGTGCTAGGTCTGCTCTCTCTCACTGCCTTGTTGGTGCACGCTCAAGATGCGAATCCGAAGAATGAAATCGGAGTTGATGCTACTTATTTGATTGCTCGGTTTATTCCGAATAGCACAGGCTTCGAACTGAGCTCAACTGCCCTCACATACAGACGTTACTTCGAGTCATTTAATCTACGAGCTGGTCTCGGCTTTCAATCAAGAGATCAAGAGTATACCCTTGACGGCATTGATGAAGTTTTTGAATCCAATCGTCGCTTTTTTCTCGCTTCGCTCGGAATTGAGCGTCCTATTGAGTTGAGCGAGCGGTGGCAAACCTACTTTGGTTTAGACATCTTCTACAGTCAATTGGATGACCTTGGCTTGACCATTTACAATTTCAATGCAGGGGTGAGGGAAGAGCAGATCGTAGAATCGAATCAAGGAGTATCCCCCTTTCTTGGTATCAGGTTCAGGATCAATGACCGAGTGTCTCTATTCTCAGAGGCCAATTTCCAGCTCTATGTCACAGATATAAAGGAGAATCAAAGGGTCATCTATGAGGCAGAAGGATTCTCTGTCCCTATTGACGAAGATGTGCCAAGTTTAGAATCAATGAATGTGGCGTTCAACGCGCCTTATACGATTCGGATTGCGGTGAGTTTGTGAGCTAATCTTCAGACTCATCATTGATGGTAGAGAGCTCTTCTTCGGCTGCTTCCCACGTGGCCATGAGCTCTTCTACTTTCGCTTTCAGCTCATTGTATTCACCTAAGAGCTTCTCCGTTCCTTCCTTATCGGAATAGTCATGGAGCGAAATCGCTTCATCGAGTTCGGCAATTCGTGTTTCTGATTCTTCGATTTCACGCTCACATTTACTGATGCGGTTCGTGAGCTTACGCTTTTGACGCTCGCGTTCTTTGCGTTCCTGGTAGCTCAGTTTCTGATCAGAAGGAGCGGCTTTTGCCTTTTTCTCCTTTTCTACGTCAGCTTCGTAGGCCGCAATAGACTGAGCACGACGAACATTCAAGAACTCTCGAATATCACCGATGTACTGCTTCAATCCTGTTTTGGTCACCTCGTATACTTGCTCAGTAAGACCGGAAAGGAAATCGCGATCGTGTGATACGATAATAAGACTGCCATCGTAATCCATCAACGCTTGCTTTAGAACGTCTTTAGAG